>NVWB01000181.1 GCA_002733575.1 Blastopirellula sp.
ACTATCTATTAAATAAACGTCAAGGTCCGTGCTTGCACCATTCTGTCCAAGAGAGTCTGTGTAAAACGGATCATCCCATTGAACTGAAAGCTCTAGTATTCCAGATGGTAACAAGTCAAAACCTTGGGATTCATCAATTGGGCTTAGCGGGTTAAAATCAAAGGCTTCTCCACCAAGGTTTATAACGGTGCCAGCCGAATTGATTATATTATAAGGTTGGCCAGTTCCATCCCATGCTTGTCTAAAACCCTGATTTGCAAAATTTCCGGCCGATGTAAAATAGGAAGTACCATTACCGACTACGTCGTTAATCGCCTGAGAAATGAGACCATCCATAAACATAGGCTCATTGGTACGAGTCATATCATCAACAATGATATCGGAACCAATTAAATCTAAAGCCCGAATTGTGTTAGCAAATTCAAATTTTCCAATACCTGGTGAAGAGAATACTAATTCAGCAGCGGGCGCAATATCATGTATAATTTGAAGTATCGCCCGCCCTTCATCGAGGTCAGCAGATGCTCCATCACCTAGAACTTGAACAGGAGTGGTATAGCCATTGGGGTTTGTCAGACCTGGTAAATCGCCCGAGAGTACATTGTCAGCAGCAGTGTCAGAAGCAGCGGCAGACACATCATAAGAGTCAGAAATAACCCCAACTTTAACACCTGAGCCAAGGTAGCCCAGGGTCGCTCGAACATTATCGGTGCCCAAAGCTTCGTCGCCTTCCGTGTCTGCTAGTCCAGAATTCGTAATAGCCTTTCTTGAAGCTGTAACAGTCCCAATACTTGAAAGGTCTGCAACTTCATTCAAAGCATTGATCGGAACCCATCCCGACGCGATTATTTCATTAGAAGCAACTATTTGCATGCCAAGATCGCCTAGCGAGGAGATCATTTCTGCTCCAAGATCCTGGGAAGCAGCGACAAATTGCATGTGAACATGATCATTCTCGATATACATCTGATCACGTTGATATTCGTTTCTAACGAAGCCAGTCGAGTCATCACCATCAGTTGGCTCATTTTCATCAGGAGCATCAGGCTCGACAACGGCGTAGTCGTGATGAAGCAGGGCTAAGTCCCAGCCTAATTTTGCCATGGGGCCATCTTTGCCAACCAGATCTTCGCCCATGAAGCTGACCATCGCCGCACTCATGGCTGCATCCAAAACGGTTCGAGCCTCAAGGGTCTCGAGCGCGAGTCGTCTGCTATTCTGTTTTCTACGATTTAGTGGGTTACGGTTCTTTTTATTGGCCCGACGTGTCATATCGTGATCCTCTTGCAATGCTGTGTTTGATAAGCTGATGTTCACTGTTATGCACCCGATAAATTGGATAAAACAAATGTTTAAAGTGCATAAGTGCTTAGATGATATTCAAAATCGCTTCTAAACAACCCGTGTGAGGGGTGTGTGTGGCGTCAAATACCACTTAATTTGTTAAGAAGGACACTTCGTACCAAATGTACCTATTTTGACAATAGTTACAATTACTCTGAATATCCAACCTTTTTTGAGATAAATTCCAAGGAAGGCACATATTAGGAGAGAAAATGCAAATGTTCAGTGAGAAATAGTAAATTTAGTTGGTAACTAGAATTTAACCAGCTTTGGGATGGGAGTCACCATCAATCGTAGGAACTAGTTCTTTGTGTTGTTTTAAATTGTTAAATAGTAAGTGTTTACGAAAAAAGCCGAGATCTAAGATCTCGGCTTTTGTGAGTTTTAGTTGGAATTTGAATTGGTAAGACTACCAAACCATTTCAAATCCTGCGGTGGCACCATGATAAAGGGCCGCACCATTGTCATCCATGAAAGGAGATCGTCCAGCCAGTGCGGCAGGTAAACCTCCTGCATTGGTATCGAAGTTGTAACCATCTATTGCCAATGCAACGCCATTGACATAGAGAGCTTGATAGCCAATTTTGACCGAGGCTCGTGAGTTGATACGGAAATTGCCAAAGGTACCAGCTTCAACCAGCATCGAACCACGTTTTTGCTGTATTGTTTCATTGACAACGGCGTTACTCCCGCCTGTCAGACTGATGGCTGTATTTTGTTTGTTGGTAGCTCCGTAGACACCAATTTCAGAATAACCTGTCCAACTCAAACGTTGGGTTAGAATTAGTGACAAGTCTCCACCAATTTGAACACCATATAGGTCACTTCTAGTTTCGTTAAGATAGCTCATGCTGTCGCCGGAATCATTTCTGGTGAAGTAACGTGAGTCATCTTCCATACCGAAGTATCTTAAACCACCCCAGTAAGAACCTTGCCACCAGCAACCAGGAGTGGTGAAGCCTCTCTTGATGTTTAGCTCGAAGGAATCAAATCGGTTCGATTCTGCAATGCTATGGTACGAGGATTGATCAGTCTCTGTGTAACCGCCCGCTGGATTAGTTCCAAAGTTAGACATTGGGGAGTACAGACCATTAGCACCGGCTGTTGCTGAGGCATCGGCTAAACCTGCAAAGTTGTTCATGCCAATGTAGCTAAATTCTAAATTTGAACCTGCCCAGAAAACCATATTAGCAGTGAATCTCATGCCAGCAGCATGATCATAAGAAGTATCACCTGTCCGTAGTGCAACGTTCGATCCGGTAACTCCAAGGGAACTTAAAACTTGACTTTCCGAATCAGTTTCTAATGTAAAGTAAGTTGCTTCAGCACCAATGTCAAACCAGCGTGGAGCACATTTTCCGCCGTACTCAGACATGTCCCAAGGTTGACCAATTCCACGGCCAAACCCACAAAAGGCTCCTCCGCCAAACAGTCCTCGGCAGCTACCACAACCTGAATCATTACAGTCGGCACAGTATGATTCTGGTTCGCCACCGGATGAATATCCCGCTGAATATCCTGCTGGCATGACAGGCCCGTTCATGTTGCCCTGCATATTAACTGGCGGCATGAGTTGCTGTTGATATCCAACCGGAGCAACTCCATAGGGCGCCATCCCAGGCATCTGTCCCATGGGCATATAGCCAGGTGGGTAGGCTGCAATGTTCATTGGCATTGAAGCGGGTTGATACCCTGGGTTGTAGTAAGGGTTGCCTTGCATGGCTGTTGGTTGAGCCGGTTCCCTTTCTACACGCCAATCTCCACTAGCAACATATGCCAGGCCAGATTCTTCGGTTTGCGAATCTGGTTGACTTGATTGGTTGGAAAATGTTGGCTTTTGTGCCCAAGTGTTTTGAGCAACAAGTAACATTAGGGTAACGATCCACAAAGAATGGATTCTCATGGGTTCCTCTTTCGAACTCGAAAGGTATATCTCGAATATCTGACTGGACGTGTTATTGTCAGTTCATCAATGGCAAACTCGATTGAATCATTGGATTATTGATGTAATCGGTACATCTGTCCCCAAAGATTAAAATCGATACCTTCAACACAACCAATCGACAGAAAACAGCATGATTAACCAGCACTTTCGTAACGAGCGGTAGATTTTTTACAAATTAGCTGAACAGAATTGCCGGAATAGGCAACGCATACAACGCAGACTTCCCACTTGCACAATTTGCGACAGGCTTAAGAAGCCTTGCTAGCGTCTGTTGGCGTGATTGATAGAGAATTTATGTGATCCATTAGCAGTCATTCGATTTGCTGTATCAAGCCTGTGTACTCAGGCTCACTTCGTGTTAATCAGAGGGTTTTCATACCAAAAGACGCCTAAATTCTGTCGTTCTTCACAGGTTATTACGTCTAAATCACCATCTCCATCGAGATCCAGAGTCTCAATTCGATCAAACTTTATGCCATCTTTTCCACTGATATCGAACACTTCCCACGGTTGATTGAAACCAGCAGGCGTCGCTCGCATCCAGACCATGCCTGGCCCCACTTTTTTGTCACCAGGGCCAATGTTGTGAATCAGGTCCATTTTGCCATCGTTATCTAAATCCGCAAAATGAACCGCTTTTCCGTTCTTATAGTTGTCTGGATTGGTTATCTGGATGGTTTCCCAGCTTGGCTTGGAAGCCGACGTTCGTAGGAAGACATGAATTTTTCCGTTGCGTGTCGCTTGTGCGATATCTGTGAGTCCATCTTTGTTTAAATCACCCAAGTCGAGAAATAGATTTTCCAGACCCGAAGCCCCTATCTTGTGCAGCTCCCACGCTTTGATCTCTGTGGCCTCGTTTTTCCCAGGATATTCTAGCCAGTAGATGCCTGGATTTGCTCCTTTGCGGTCATTAAACAGAATGTCTTGGTCTCCATCTCCGTCGACATCTTCGGAGCGAATCGACATGATCCACGCTGCTTTATAGAGGGGGTAGAACTTCCACTTGTCTAACTCTCGCGGATTTTCTGGAGCCTGCCACCAACCAACAGTGGCATTCGACCCTTTTGAGCCTACTACTAGGTCCAGCCCATGTTTTCCATCAATCTGCATCGGTAGTGCAAACATCCACGATTGTTGTTTGGCAGAACCAGGAAGAGCAGTTGTTTCCCACTTTTGGGGATTTAGGTAATCAGACTTCTTTGCTGGTGCCCAATGAATATAGATGGTTTTGTTGCTGCCTTCACAACTACTAACGACGTCTGTTGCTCCATCTTGATCTAAGTCAACAAACACCGCGTCTTCCGGTGATTTAACATCTCCTACGGTCACAGCAGGCCATTTATCCTTTGATTTTAGGTGCCCAGGGTTGATATAAACACGAATCTTCCCCCCTTCTTCCCACCCCGTGGTGATGTCCATCAGGTTATCTTGGTTGACATCTGCCAGACGAATTCCATCGGCTCCTTTAGAAAAGTCATCGATGATGTGACGTTTCCACGGTTCAGCCATGATTGGGGCAGATACCATGAGAAAAACAGCGACGAGGAGTTTAATAGAAGGGTTCATGAGAGCTCTTTGATTGGATACTGGTACAAAACACAAGCATTTTATCGAGGGATATCAGACAAATAGTATCTCTTGATTCATAGCGTGAGTCAAATTTCAGAGAGAAATTGTAGGTCAGGCTGTGCCTGACATGAATTGCAAACCAACACAACTTCAGCGTCAGGCACAGCCTGACCTACATCTGACACCAGTATTTATGGGTGATCTATGATCTCAGAGGTAAAATGCCTCAGGTTTTCAGACCCCGTATATAAGGATATAATCCGAGGTTTCCTATAAATGCCCGTCCTCATTATGTATGGCGGGATTTTTTATTGGTGGTTGTCCATTAAGACACAGTCATGAACTTGGTAGAGGATACAGTGGGAAACGCGACAGCAAAAATCTCTGACGAGCGGGTATTGGTACTCGATTTTGGATCACAATATGCCCAATTAATTGCTCGCCGGGTTCGAGAGCAAAACGTATATTGCGAGATTGTTCGTCACGATATATCAGCCGAACGAATCAAGGCCCATAACCCTAAAGGGATTATTCTCTCCGGTGGTCCTGCCAGCGTTTATGACGAAGATGCGCCCCAATGCGATCCTGCACTCTTTGAACTCGGCATCCCTGTGCTTGGTATATGTTACGGCATGCAGTTGATGTGCAAAGCTTTTGGCGGAAAAATCAAAAGCTCTTCAACGCGTGAATATGGTCACGCCCATGTGAAGTTTTCTGAGATGGCTGATCCACTACTGGAAGGCTTGCCAGAAGAAACCGATGTTTGGATGAGCCACGGAGATCAAGCAGAGTCTGCCGCTGATCTGTTTCAACCGCTGGCCTCGACCGACACTTGCCCGATTGCGGCCATGCGTCATCAGGAGCTACCAGTCTACGGTTTGCAGTTTCATCCTGAAGTAACCCATACGCCATTGGGCGGGCAGATCTTACGCAACTTTGTGATATCCGTTTGCAAATGCCAAGGAACTTGGAAGCTGGGCGATTTTGCGAAACAAGCGATCCAACAAATTAAAGAACAAGTTGGCGACAACCGAGTGATCTGTGGATTATCGGGCGGCGTCGATTCGTCTGTCGTGGCCGCATTGCTGTATCAAGCGATTGGCTCACAACTCTCCTGTATTCTGGTAGACAATGGGCTACTGCGAAAAGATGAAGAGGCTTCGGTCATTACTGAATTCACCAGCCACTTCAAAACCGATCTGCATGTGGTCAACGCAAAAGATCGTTTTTTGAAGTCATTAGCTGGCGTGACAGAACCCCAAGAGAAAAGAAAACGGATCGGTTCGGACTTCATCGATTGCTTTAAAGCGGAAGCTGAGAACATCAAAGATGCCAAGTTTTTAGCACAGGGCACATTGTACCCCGACGTGATTGAAAGTGGTGCCGCCGTGGATGGCCCGGCTGCCACGATTAAATTGCATCATAATGTGGGTGGCTTGCCTGAAGAATTAGGGTTCGAGTTAATTGAGCCCTTGCGTGACCTGTTCAAAGATGAAGTTCGCCGACTAGGGTTAGAGCTAGGGCTGCCCGAAGATATGGTCTGGCGACATCCGTTCCCAGGGCCAGGCTTAGCAGTTCGCTGCATGGGCGAAGTCACGGAAGAGAAACTAATCGTGCTGCGAGAAGCGGACGCGATTGTTGTGAATGAAATCAAAGCGGCCGGGCTTTACCGGCTTACCTCACAAGCGTTTGCAGTGTTTCTACCTGTTCAGAGCGTGGGTGTAATGGGCGATGCAAGAACGTATGAGAATGCGATTGCTGTTCGTTGTGTCAACACCGATGACTTTATGACCGCCACCTGGAGTGACTTGCCGTATGAAGTATTGGCCAGAATATCCAGTCGAATCATCAATGAAGTCAAAGGGATCAACCGGGTCTGTTACGACATCAGCACCAAGCCGCCGGCCACGATTGAGTGGGAATAATTGAAGAACGAGCGAAATCAAGAAAAAAATAACGGCGTGACTGGAGGGACCAGCCAC
This sequence comes from Blastopirellula sp., assembly GCA_002733575.1. Taxonomy (GTDB): domain Bacteria; phylum Planctomycetota; class Planctomycetia; order Pirellulales; family Pirellulaceae. Next base: position 6,841 of record NVWB01000181.1, read on the forward strand.
GCCGTAGATCGGATCACAATCGAAAGTGAGTATTAAGCAGGCGGGGCGAGCTTGGGTCGGAATTGCTCGATGCCGTCAACTCTTATTCGATTGAGTATAAGAAAAGAATAGCGAAGCGACAGACTAAGTGTCTGTTAAGGTTTTATGATAGCAATGAATTTGCAATTGCCAACCGTTGTTGGCAGTTATTGGGGATAATTTCCCCAAAACATCGGATTGAGCATGATTTGCAACCGTGAAGAATCATGCTCACTTACCTCAGAAGTGGCGTAAAACGGACGCCTGGACTTAAAACTTGACACCATTAAAAGACTATTATGGGTAAACAAAACATCTACACGATCGAAAATTTGACCAAGAAGCATGGAACTCGCGAGATTTTATCCGAGGTTTGGCTCTCATTTTACCCTGGTGCCAAAATTGGTGTCCTCGGGCATAACGGCTCAGGTAAAAGTACTATCCTCAAGATCATGGCCGGTCTTGATACCGAATATGATGGCGAGGCCCGCTTGGCGAATGGGGCAACTGTTGGCTATTTGCCGCAGGAACCCCAACTTGACCCAGAAAAAAATGTGTTCGGCAATGTCGAAGACGCGGTCGCACATCGCCGAGACTTGGTCACTCGCTTTAATGAAATTAGCATGAAGCTAGGTGAGCCTCTCGAAGACGAGGAGATGAACAAGCTCTACGAAGAGATGGGCACGCTGCAAGATCAAATCGAAGCGACCAATAGCTGGGAACTCGACCGCGAGATCCAAATTGCTATGGACGCCATGAACTTGCCCCCAGGCGATGCCGAAGTGAGTACACTATCAGGCGGTGAACTCCGACGGGTTGCCCTCTGCAAGCTGTTGTTGCAAAAACCCGATCTGCTGCTGCTCGACGAACCCACCAACCATTTAGATGCCGAAACAATCTTATGGTTAGAACGTCACTTACACGATTACCCTGGCACGATTGTGGCCGTAACCCATGATCGTTACTTCTTAGATAACGTGGCCGGTTGGATTCTTGAAGTCGACAAAGGCCGCTGCTTACCTTATGAGGGTAACTACACTGCCTGGTTAGAACAAAAACAGCAGCGAATAGTGCTAGAAGAGAAGCAGTCAGTTGCCAAACAAAAAACATTGGCGCATGAACTCGAATGGATTCGCATGTCACCCAAGGCGAAACAGTCTAAGGGTAAAGCACGTGTGAACGCTTACGAGAAAATGGTGGCTGAACAGTTCGAAGACAAACCGAATGAACTTGAAATCCAGATTCCTAATGGAAAGAAACTGGGCGATTTGGTTATCAAAGCAACCGACCTGAACAAAGCCTATGGCGATCAAGTATTGATTGACGATCTGACATTTCGATTACCACCAGGCGGAATCGTGGGCGTAATTGGTCCCAACGGTGCCGGTAAAACGACACTATTCCGTATGATCACGGGGGAAGATACTCCTGATTCTGGCGAAATTAAAATCGGCGAAACCGTTGAACTCGGCTACGTTGATCAAAGTCGCGATGCCTTGGACCCTGATAAAACGGTGTACCAAGAAATTTCAGGCGGAACCGACAACATCATGATGGGCAACAAAAAAATGAATGCCCGAGCGTATGTTTCGCGCTTTAATTTCCGTGGAGCCGATCAAGAAAAGAAAGTCGGTATTCTCTCAGGTGGAGAACGCAACCGTGTGCATCTGGCCACGCTATTGCGTAAAGGTTCCAATGTATTGCTGTTGGATGAACCAACGAATGACTTGGACGTCGACACACTGCGGGCCTTGGAAGAGGCGATCATGAACTACGCCGGCTGCGTGGTCGTAATCAGCCATGATCGCTGGTTCCTTGACCGCTTGGCAACCCACATTCTCGCCTTTGAAGGCGACGGATACATTCACTGGTGCGAAGGAAACTTCGAAACCTACGAACAACAACGCAAAGAACGTTTAGGTGAAAACCCCGATGAACCCAAACGGTTTAAATACAAGAAGCTTCAGCATTAAGTTGAAATTGAATGAAGTTGCTTTTAAGGCAAGAATGATAGATTTTGTGTGCCACTGGCTTCGCCAGTGTTGAACTGCAATTAGACTTTAGAGGTACTTATTCACTGGAGTTGAGAAAAGGACTCTTAGATCAAATTGAAGCCATGTGAGTTGATCCGAGTCCCTATCATTCGAGAAATTAGATACTCAAATAACAACACTACACTTCACACTGGCAAAGCCAGTGGCACACGACGAAAACGTATATAGACTGTTTCAGAGTGTCGCCCTGTTGACCCTATAGAGAAGATCAGTTACCAAAGTTAAATGGATGCCACGTTTGTAACGGTATCCGTATGTTTTATGTTTCCCCTAGAGGTAAAAGTTGTGTCTATTATTCGTGTCGGTACTAACAAGAAGTATTCAGATGGTTGGGATGCTGCATTCGGTAAAGTTACAAAAAAATCAACCAAGAAAACAGCCAGCAAAAAAACCACAACCAAGGCTGTTGCAAAAAAGAAGAAAGCTAAAAAGTAGCGGAAACAAACTGTTGAACCTCATTGATTGAGGCAACAGGTTTTCGAAATACGCACATCCCGACACAACTTGCACTAATATGAATCGGTGTAAATTGTGTCGGTTTCTTCTGCGCGGTTATTGTTAAGCTCGTGACAGAAAAGCCCCGGTTCGCGTATCGACCTTCACGGTTTCCCCTTCTGCAAGATACTCGGGCACTTGAATAATCAGCCCTGTTTCTAGTGTGGCAGGTTTGCTGCGGGATGTTGCTGAGTTCCCTTTGACGCCAGGATCACACTGCGTGACTTTCAGCACTACGCTTGATGGCAATTGAATTCCAATGCATTCGTCGTTGTAGATCAACGAGAGCATGCCTTCCAGCTCTTCGGTGATATAGCCAAGTTCTCGTTCTAAATCAGTGAGAAGCAAGCTTGTTTGATTGTAATCTTCCTGGTCGATAAAGTGCATGTGGGTTGCATCGGTGTACATCATTTTGACTTCACGCCGCACAAAGTCGGCTTCGTCAATCGATTGATCCCCTTTTAGCGTGAAATCAATTTTCTGCCGGGTCAGTAAGTTTCTTGCCCGAAACTTATAAAGCGTAGCGGCCCCGCGTGCCGATGGCGTTTGCACTTGCAATGTATCGATAACCACAGGGGCATCGTTGTAATTGACCACTGCACCGGTTTTGACTTCTTTAGCCTGCATATTAAATTGAACCTTACGAATGTTTTGTTTGAGGAATCAGAGATAAAAAGAAATAGAATAGGTCGTTTAGAGCAAAGGATTTATTCGATGCAGAGCCATCACTTCCAAGGCTCATCCCCATCACCTTCTTCATCCTTGCCTAAATCGACATCTTCGCCTGTCTGCCAGCTTTCCATTTTCTTCAACAGGTCGTCCCTTTCTTCTCGATTACTCCAAATCGATTCCGCTTGCTCTAAGCGAACTTCATAGCGACCTTCGCAGGTGCAGTCATCTTCTCCACAGAAGTGTGGAACGTCTGCAATCCAAAGCACGCGATAAATGGGAATATGCTTGTCATCAATGATTGAGAAAATTGAAGTCATGGCAGTATCTCTAAAAAATTGAGGTAACGCTTTTAAGGAAGATAACTAACTTAAATTATAGCTGCAACTAAAGGGAGGCCAATTCCTAGGCACCTAATTCTTTGGATCGTTCAGTGGCCGAAACCACCGCATTGATCAGTGCCGAGCGAAATCCATGGTCTTCCAAGGCTTGAAGACCTGCGATGGTCGTTCCGCCGGGACTGGTCACTTTATCTTTTAAGGCCGCCGGGTGTTCTTCGGTTTGCAGTACCATTTGGGCCGCACCTTTGACTGTTTGAGCGGCCAGCTTCGTGGCAATGTCTCGTGGCAAACCGACTCGCACGCCTGCGTCACTCAAGGCTTCGATCATAATATAGACATAAGCAGGCCCTGATCCTGAGAGCCCTGTGACCGAATCCATCAGTCGTTCCTCGACTCGATAAGCCAAGCCGACTGCGCCCAACAGTTGTTCAACCAAAGCCACATCCTCTTCAGTGGCTCCATCGGCCACGCAGAATCCAGCGGCACTCTCGCCTACCAAACAAGGCGTATTGGGCATCACGCGGATGATGCGATTGGTGCCGAGCCAGCTTTCTAGTTGTTTGGTTTGAATTCCGGCCGCGATGGAAACGATCAATTTATCGCTTGGAACCGGTCCAATGGTTTGGGCCAGTCCTTCTAAGAACTGCGGTTTCACGGCAATGAACAATACATCGCAAGCGGACACGATGTTTTTGTTGTCTGAATCGACCGTGGCTCCAGCAACTTGCTGGGCAAATTGCTCACGCGCTTTTTCAAACGGATCAGCCGCATAAACTTGCGAAGCAGAGATCAGCCCAGCGTTGACAAACCCGGTTGCCAGCGCGGTGGCCATTTGGCCTGATCCTAGAAAACCAATTTTGGAGGAGATATTACTCATTATCTGTCTACTGCCTATCCGTCAAAACAATCGAAACTACCTAGTTCTATGGTACGTGATGGCGGAAACTACCACAATTGCCCTACATTGGGGATGCTAGCAGACGGTACTTGTCTTCCATTTCAGTCTAGACACAGTTAGAGGATTTTGCGACAGTCCTGCTCGCTACTTTTTTGGGTGGCCGTTGTTTTAGGAATTGGAGTCTAGAAATGAAGAAATATCAATTATCGTTCGTTGCCTTGATTTGCGCCACTTTTTTATTGTCGGCCTCAAATCCGGTTCAAGCCGATTGGGGAATCTCGAATCCGTTTAGTTGGGGCTCGACCAAAAAGACAACGAAGAAAAAAGCACCTAGTACGTTGTCAAAGATGGGTACTTCGACCAAAGACTTTTTCTATAAAACCGGCGATTTCTTGAATCCATTTAACGATGGCAAAGAGACCTCTCGCCCAAGTCTTCGGAAAATGCCAAGTTTGCCACAACTGCCATCATCGAGATCGAAGCCAAAAGCAGAAAAGAAATCTTCGTGGACCTCGTGGCTCTACCCAGCTGAAGAGCCACAAGCTCCACGAACTGTCGAAGAGTTCATGAGACTAGAACGTTCTAAGTTCTAATCACGCGACATCAGAAAATACTAGATCAATAAAGCATCAAACTGACTGACCCATTCATTAATCCAGGGCAACCGTAAAAAGCGGCTACCCTAGATTTTTTCTTTCTGTACTCCCAAAAGTCGGCTGCCGTACAGGACTAAATACTCGACTGCAAAGAACCACAACTCCACAGCAAAGAATCTAAATTTGCCGAGGGTTTTCCTATTCTGAATCGTCCAGATCATTCTCTGGCCTGAATTACCATTGCTACTGGCCACTTCTATACAGTTATCAGTTATACTAAGAGCCAACGACGCTTTATTTCTCTCATAACTGAATTGCTCTGCCATGAAATTTTATGCTCTGATTCTTGTTCTACTATGCACTCTAGTTGGTCAGTCGGCGATTGCTGCTGACAAACCGAATGTATTATTAATTCTGGTCGATGATCTCAAACCTTCGTTTGGGGCCTATGGAGACGCGTGGGTGTACTCGCCCAATCTGGATCGTTTGGCCCAAAGCGGCATGCGATTTGACATGGCTTACTGCAATCAAGCGGTCTGCGCTCCTTCGCGGAACAATTTGTTGATTGGTTCGCGTTCGACATCGACCGGTATTTACAGCTTAGGCCACCACTTCCGCAAAGCGGTGCCTAACGCCATTACCATGCCGCAATACTTCAAGCAGCACGGGTACCACTCGGCCGGCATCGGCAAGGTGTTTCACATAGGACACGGCAACATCAACGACGTACATTCATGGTCCGTTCTCTTTCAGCCAGACAAAGTAATTGACTACGTGCTGCCAGAAAGCACCGATGGGCAACTGACCAAAGAAGAAGCACTGTTCAGCAACCAACCAGCCGCAGGCTTGCCACGCGGGGCCGCTTGGGAAAATGCTGATGTCGAAGATGGAGCCTACGCCGATGGGCGAATTGCAACCGAAGGAATCAAGAGACTCCAAGGCTACAAGAAATCAGGGCAACCATTCTTCTTGACGCTTGGCTTCACCAAACCGCACTTGCCGTTTTGTGCCCCGAAAAAATACTGGGACTTGTACGATGCCAGCAAACTGCCAATGGCCGAACATACTAAACCTCCAATCGGGGCACCAGCTTATGCTGGCAAAACGATTGGTGAATTGAATCAATACAAACCGGTTCCCAATAGCCCGCCGTTGACTGAAGAACTTCAACGCACATTAATCCACGGATACTATGCAGCCATGAGCTACATGGATTCGCAACTCGGTCGTGTATTGGATGAAGTCGAACGCCTGGACCTCGATAAAAACACAATCATTGTTCTCTGGGGCGATCACGGCTACCATCTCGGCGACCACGGAACTTGGACCAAACATACCAACTACGAACAAGCAAACCGCATTCCGATTCTGATCTCCGCCCCAGGAGTGACTAAGCCCGGAAGTAGTTCCAGAGGATTGATTGAAACGGTTGATATTTTCCCCACCGTCTGCGAACTGGCCGGACTGCCAGCCCCAAAAGGACCACAGCCGATTGATGGAACCAGTTTGGTCCCTGTCTTAAATGGATCGGCTAAATCCGTGAAAGATCATGCCTACCATGCGTTCCCAAAAGGTGGCGGGCGACTCGGCAGGGCCATTCGGACAAGCCGCTATCGATTAGTCGAATGGAAGCCCTTCAAAGATTCTGGTGCAAAACCTGTGTACGAACTTTATGATTATCAAACCGACCCGCTCGAAAAAAAGAACTGGGCCAGCGAACGACCCAAAGTCGTGGCTGAACTCGCCGCAATGCTGGCCACCCATCCAGAAGCCAAAGGATTTCAGAAGAAAAAGTCCAACGGGAAACAGTCTGGTAATAAGAAAAAATAGCCCTCAGGCCATTCGACCCTAATTAATTATCAATTCAATCTACGAACGAGGATCACATCGTGACTAAACACTGGCTCATAGCACTCGCACTTATTTTGTGCCACAGTGCAATCAGTTTCGCTGAAAAGAAAAAAGACACCCGCCCCAATATCATCGTTGTATTGGTCGACGACATGGGTTACTCCGATATTGGTTGTTATGGCGGAGAGATCGAAACACCGAACATTGATGGTCTGGCCGCAGGCGGGTTGCGATTTACTCAGTTCTATAACTCCGGTCGCTGCTGTCCGACTCGCGCAAGTTTAATGACCGGTCTGCATCCGCATCAGGTCGGCATAGGGCACATGACCGCTTCACCCAATAAACCACTTGGTTTTGAGGGCCCTTACCAAGGCTACCTGAATGACAACTGCGTCACGATTGCCCAGGTTTTGAAAACCTCTGGCTATCACACCATCATGACTGGCAAATGGCATTTGGGTTCGGATCGTCAAGAATGCTGGCCATTGCAACGTGGGTTCGACCGATACTACGGCGGAATCAGCGGCGCGTTCAACTACTTCAAACCAGGTGGAGACCGTGGAATCACCAGCGGTAATAAAGCTGTCACCACCGATGAAGATTTCTATGCGACCGATACCTTCACCGATGTCGCTTGCGATTTCATTTCTGACGAAGCCAAAGCCGACGACCGACCCTTCTTTCTTTACTTAGCCTACAACGCCCCGCACTGGCCGTTGAATTCAAAATGGGAAGAGTTCAAAAAATACCAGGGCAAGTACACCGGCGGCTGGGAAGAATTGATGAAGACCCGTCTGGCCAAACAAAAAGAGATCGGTCTGTTTCAAGGCGACATCGTTCCGGCCCCGCATGTTGGGCCGAAGTGGAGTTCACTGAAGGATCAAAGACGCGAAGACCTTGATTCCATCATGGCCGCTTACGCTGGCTGTATTGACTCGATTGATCAAAACATCGGCAAGCTCACTAGTCACCTTAAAGAACTTGGCAAGCTTGATAACACTGTCATCTTCTTTTTATCAGACAACGGTGCCTGTCAGGAAGGTGGCGTCTTCGGGCAAGGCTCTGAAGAAATGGTTAAGAACCCGCCGCTGGAAACGGTCAGCGGAGTTCGTCTTGGTTTGGCCTGGGCCAATGCTTGCAACACCCCGTTTCGTTTGTACAAACACTTTGTCCACGAAGGCGGAGCTTGCACGCCGATGATCGTCTCTTGGCCCAACGGCATTGCCAAAAAAGATGCTGGTTCGTTTGTACGTCACCCGGCTTACTTGCCGGACTTCATGGCCACTTGTATTGAACTGGCTGGTGCCAAGTATCCGACCAATGTCCCGCCGTGCGAAGGGCTTTCGATCACATCGCTAATCCAAGGCAAAAACAAACCGGTGCATATCGACCCTATCTACTGGGAACACGAAGGCAACGCGGCCATGCGTTGGGGCAATTGGAAATTGGTCCGCGAATACAAGAAACCTTGGGAACTATACAGCATGGACAAAGACCGCACCGAAATGCAAAACTTGGCCCAGTCGAACGCGGCCAAAAAAGACGAGATGGTAAAAATGTGGAAAACCTGGGCCACCAAAAACCAAGTCGCCTTTCCCGAGCGATTTAATATGTATGAGTTTTTGAATAAGAAGAAAAAGAAGAAGAAGTGAGATAGAATATATTCGGGTAGCCCCGATAGCTCGGCTATCGGGGCGGCGCAGCCGCAAGAGGTTTCATATTGGATGTTTGCGTAAGCGATGCGTCTTTTTTCTTAGTCCCGGTAGGGACGATATCGTGTAGTCAGGTGCTTTAGCTCCTGGAAAGAACAAACCTGAATTGCTAAATCCCCGGAGTGGGCGACATCGATTGTTTCTCGATGTCGCCCACTCCGGGGATTTTCTATTATTAGGGTGATTCGGCTCCAGGGAATAAATTCCCTGGCTACACGATATCGTCCCTCCGGGACTACCCGGTTATTGCATTACTCCCCTATCCGATACAAGTGCGTATCAGTCCTCAGCAGTAACGCATTATTGATCGGGGTAAATGTCGCCAGGGTTCTCCCCTCCACCGTATTACGGGCCACTTCTTTTAGCTCCGTTCCTGGTTCAATAATAATCGTCGTTCCTTTTTCATCTTGAAAGTAGATCAAACCGCCCACGTAAACTGGCGAGGCCGAGTAGTTGCCGCCGAGGCGTTCTTGCCAGTGTTGTTCGCCGGTTTTTGCGTCTAAGCAAGTGCCGATGCCGCGATCACTGACGATATAGATTTCATCGCCGACGACAATCGGCGAAGGGCTATGCGGGGCACCTTTTTCTAAGGTCCAGGCGATGTGCGACTCGGTTACGTTTCCTTTTCCGCCTAAGCGAACACCGTAGAAGACCGGTTTGTTGTAACTAGAAGTCACAAACACCATGTCATGGGCAACAACCGGTCGAGGAATCACGGAGTACCCGTCATATTCAGACCACCAAATTTCTTCGCCGGTTCTAGGGTCATAGGCTGCTACATGATCGACTCCGGTGCTGAGCAATAAAGTGGTGTTTTTGTAAGGAATCAATAGCGGTGTCGAGTAACCTTGGGGAGCATTTTTTTCGCCATTTCTTCGAGCCTCACTCAAATGATCACGTTTTTTTCGCCATTTTTCTTTGCCGGTATGCTTATCGAGAGCCACCATAAACTGAGCATCAATGCCATCGCAAGTGATAATCAACAGGTCTTCAAACAGCACTGGCGAACCGCCTGAGCCGTGGCCATGTTTGTAATCTAGGTCAATGCTCCAGACCACGGTTCCATCTTCTTTCACACAGGCAGTTCCATGCGTGCCAAAATGAACGTAAATACAGTCAGCTTCCAGCAGTGGAGTCGGCGACGCGTGGGAGTTTTTATTGTGAATCTTACTTGGTTCAGCAACTTGAAAGATCTCAATATCTTTCAGCGACTTGCCTGTTTTTAAATCGAACGATAACAACCGCAGCGACTTGCCTTCTTCGGCGGCGGTAGTCAACCAGATTCGGCCATCTTTCACCACTGGCGAAGACCAACCAAGCCCTGGTACTTCGACTTTCCATTGGACATTCTCGGTCTCGCTCCACGAGGTCGGCACGTTGACCGCAGTGCTGTGCCCTTGGCCAGTGGGTCCCCGGAATTGTGGCCAGTAGTCTTCAGCGAAAACAGTGGAGCAACTGACAACGAGTAACCAGACAATTGAAAATATCGATTTCATGGCGTGAACTTTTAGGTGGGAGGGATGGGGGGAGGGAATGTTACTCTGCTGTTGCCGATTTGAGCCACGCTTCACGTAGCTTCAACAGTTCTTTAACTTTATCTGGATTGGAAGAAACCAGATTTCTTGATTCCGAAACATCTTCATCTAGATTAGCCAAGAACAGTTTTTTATCTTCTGCCGATAGCGGCTCCCCTTCATTCACATTACGTGAATTACCGAGCAACTTCCAATCCCCTTGGCGAACGGCCCACTGTGCTTTTGGGCCATTGCCCATCTGCCAGTGAATCACTTTATGCGGCGATGCGGCTTCGTTGGACTTACAAACCGCAACAATACTGCGGCCATCAATATCAGGGTTAATCAATTTCACGTCGCAAAGTTCGGATACGGTTGCCATCCAATCGCAACCATGGGCCATTTGTCCGCGTACTTCGTTTTGCGGAAGATGGCCAGGCCAACTGATGATGGCTGGTACACGAATTCCGCCTTCAAACAATGAGAATTTGTGCCCACGATACGGCCCGCTCGATCCGCCACCAAAATGGGCTCGTTCTTCGGTCGAGTGCCCGTGGTCGGACTGATAAATAATGATCGTGTCTTCTTTCAAACCGAGCGAATCAACTTTGCTAACCAGCTTGTCGATACGTGCATCTAACGTCGAAACAAATGCGTTATACAAGTTGCGTGGATATTTGACGTTCTGTTTATTGTAATACGCAAGCCAATCGGAATCGCCTTGATACGGGTAGTGGGGCGTGTTCATGGCGAAGTAGATGAAGAACGGATTCTCTTGGTTTGCGGTCATAAACTGTGACGCTTCTTCTACCATCATGTCAGGAAAGAAACTTCCTTGTTGATGAATCTCTTTCCCATTTCGCCACAGGTCATGACGATTAGGGCCCTGCCAATAAAAGAAGTGGGAGTAGTTATCGATACATCCGCCCATGTGGCCGAAGCTGTAATCGAAGCCTTGCCCTAGTGGCATTTTTTCTTCCACATAGCCTAAATGCCATTTGCCAATGTGGGCCGTTTTGTAGCCGGCGGCCTTAAACATTTCGGCCATCGTCACTTGTTCCGATGCCATTCCGCCATCGGCACCATGCGTGGAACTGGCATTGCCGGTTAATCCTGCGCGAAGCGGATAACGGCCCGTCAGCAGCCCTGCACGTGAAGGGGAACAAACGGCCGAAGCAGCGTAAAACTGCGTGAAGCGAACACCACGTTCAGCCAACCGATCAATGCCCGGTGTTTTGATATCCTTCGTGCCATAACAACCGGCATCAACGGAGCCTTGGTCGTCGGTGAAAATCACGATGACATTCGGTTTGCGATCAGCGGCTAAGCTAGTCGATGCCAATAAACAAACGCTGAGTAAAGCGAGTAGAATTCGTTTCATGGTTGATTCTCAATAGGGGAATACAGACAGTGTTACGGTTGTCATGTAATTAAAATGTCAGTACTAGTTTATTCTACTTCAATCACGCACGCAAAGCAGCACTCCTCGCTTCAAGCGATTTCCTAAAGAATTGTTCAGAAACTAAGGGGAAGATTTAGTTGAAGCAGAACGGGACTTCCATTGTTTGACCGTATCATTTGCGATCTTTTGAACAATCGATGCCTGTTTCGGATTGATCTTAACCAAGATTTTAGATGTACCCAAGCGACTCTTTGAACGAAGATCAGCAGGCAATCCAACGGGGGAAACATCGGTCAGGGTAGTAAAGAAAACTGTCGCGATCAAATAACTACCCAGCGGGTTAGGGTGACTGCCATCTTTCGCAAACAGTTTAATCTCTGGGTGTTTCTGCCGAACTTGTTCCCAGGCCAATCCTACGGGGGCCAAAAGCGTTTGATTATCTTTCGCGGCTTTGAAGTAAGTTGCGTTCAATTTCTGCTGCATCGGTGGGTTGTTTTCTCGCGCCCAAGTCAAATAGAGACAGGGTACTGCGCCAGACTTATTCACTTTGGCAGACATTTTTGCAACGAACTCCAATGTTTTCTCTGGCTCGACCGCTGGACGCATACTTTGATCTTGCAGCACGACATAATCAAACTTGCCTTCTTCAATCAGCTTCAAGGTCTGTAGATTCTTTTTGCCATTGATGTGATCTTCCAAAGTGACCCCGCCAGCAGTTGATTTCTGCGTTGATAGTTTCACACCTTTGGCTTCTGCCATGGCTGTGACCAACGCGGGCATGTTGTTTCCGTAGGTGTAGCTGTTTCCCACAAACAGAACTTTAATGGGCGATTTATCTGCTGCAACTATGAACGAACCGTTGAGAGCAAAGACCGTGAGCAGTAATAGAAGAGCCAGTAGGCGTGGTAAGAAAGATCTTCGAGTCATTAGTGATACAACTTTGTATTATTATAGAAGAAAGAAAGTTAAACAAAAATGGAAGTCTCCATTCTAATCCAAATCGATGTTTCAATCGAGTCAACGTGCTTTACACGGCTTTATTGTTTTGTGATTGGCAGCGATATCATTATACGAGGAATTTCCACCAAATTGAATCACAACCCGCCCCTGTCCGAAAAGTGGTGGCAAATGGTAAGATATGGAAACTAGCTGACGAATCATTAATACTTCTATTTAATTTACGATGAGCACAAACACCCAACACAATCCTCTGAAAATCGGAAACATCGATATCGGTTTCCCCGTGGTGCAGGCTGCACTTTCGGGCTATAGCGATATGTGTATGCGGGTCATTGCTCGTCGATTTGGGGCGTCTTACACGATCTGCGAAGTCATGCTCGATAAGTTTTTGGTTCAACTGAACGACCGAAAAAAGAATAAGCATTTTCTCTCGATTGATGAAAGCGAACACCCGGTAGGTGGCCAACTAATGGGTGCTGAACCAGAACAGTTTGCAGCCGGGGCCGTTAAACTGGTGGAAGCTGGGTTCGATATTATTGATATCAATTTTGGTTGCCCGGTAAAAAAAGTGCTGGGCCGCTGTCGGGGTGGATTTCATCTTGGCCAACCTGATGTGGCGCTCGAAATCATTCGCCGCACTAGAGATGCGGTGCCGGCCGATATTCCAGTGACGGTCAAGATGCGTCGCGGGATTGATGACACGGCTGAAAGCAGGGATAACTTTTTTACAATTCTCGATGGAGCATTTGCCGCTGGCATCGCCGCAATCACCGTGCATGGCCGCACGGTAAAGCAGCGTTACATTGGCCCCAGTCGCTGGGGATTTCTAAGTGAAGTCAAACGCCATGTTGGCAGCAAAGTCATTCTCGGTAGTGGAGATCTTTTCACCGCCCAAGATTGCATTGACATGATGCAAGAAACCGGGGTAGATGGTGTAACCGTGGCACGCGGCGCGATTGGCAACCCGTGGATATTTCAACAAGCTTTGGCACTCTATAACGGACAACCACTTCCTGCTCCGCCGACGTTATTTGAGCAGCGAGACTTAATCGAAGAACATCTATTGATGGCGAACGACTTGTATGGTGATCGCTATATGACCAAGATGCGAAAGTTCTGCGTCAAGTATTCTTTTCTACATCCACAAATGCAAGAAGTGCGTGAACTACTGGCCCGAATGTCGACCCCAGACCACTGGCACTCGATTCGCGAACAGTACTATTCAACCGACACTGCCGGTAACTACCCTGACCCGACGATTCACAACAAGCAAGTGAACTGTAACGAAGGTGCGTGATTTTCTACCGGAAATCACTCGGGAAATAACTACTCCAGGCTCCCTCTTTGATTGTACTGCGGCCTATGCTATCACTAATCTCTGGCTTTAAGATGCTTGGCGGAAACGTCAATCGCTTGAAAAATTCAGGGTCGGCTTTCTCATACTTTTTGACCGCCTGTTTGATACTCTCTCCTTTTTCCATGTGAATAATGTAAGGGACCATACTTCTGGAACTACGCGACCAGAGTAAATCTTTGCCCTTAGTGACCGTTAATCCTGCGGTATAGGGCGTGATACTCACGGTCTCACTATTTCCGCCAAACAAAGGGCTTCCTAGTGAACGGAAGGACATCTTGCGTTTCTTGCCACGGCCAATAATTGCACTCACTTGTATTGGAGAGGACTGCACTACTTTCCAACCCGCGCGTTCGACGGCAGCTTGTAACCCAGCACGGATTGCATCCACATCGGTGCCTTCAATTCCCTTGACACTCAAGGCAACTTCGGTTCCTGGTTTCACCACCAGCATCGATGCGTCTTTACTCGAAAGCTTCTTTATTACACTAGCAACAGGTCCGTGAGGTATAGGCATGCTCACCAAAGAAGACATTTTGTAATCTTTGTGAAGCGTGACCACTCCGCCTGGCATGGTGATCACTCGCTTGCCAGAAGGCATACCGTACTCCCAAACGCCCATGCGTAATTCTGGATCAATCAATCCGCCTAAGCTTGTCAGAATATACTTTTCGCCAATCCATCCAAAGAAGTCACCACACGGTTTTCCGATGGTCGCCTCGGCACTAACAGCCGCCTCTTTTAAATCCCAAATGACAAATTGATTTCCGGCAGTCATCGCCAACCGCCCGCCATTGGGAGAGAAGTGAACTTCGGGGGTCAACGTACTAGGAAAAGGCACTAATCCAATTAATTCTTGCTTCGCTAGGTCAATCAGTCGACACCCGCCAGAAGCTGGAATTGCAAGATATTTGCCTGTTCCACTCATGCGAATTTTACTGCCAGAAGCAAGATCGTTGATCTTATAAACGAGTTCACCAGTCTGTAAGTTCCAGACATAAATGATGTTGTTTACACGGACCAATGCTGTTTGCTCATCCAGTAATTTTCCAAACTGAACCTGTGGTTTAAATCCATTGGTATCCCAGTTAGGTAAATGCCAACGCGTTAAGGCAACAGGAGCACCCGTTGCAAGTTTATCTAGAATGACTAAGTCTCCGCCACGTTCTGTGTTATCACCCACGCCCACTAAAACAAGGCTTCGCCCAGAAGCCACATGATGATCAATAATTTTGACCGTGGGCTTACCATTGAGAACCACCTTCGGAGTTTTCTGGCTGGCTTGTATCAGATATATTTTACCGAACTCATTATCGGCTACTGCGTTACTCAATCGATGTGCCGAGACCGCGTAGGTAGAGGTGGCAGGGTCAATCAGAATCGGCATCGAAACCCTGGCATAGGCATCAAATCCTTCCATCGCTCTCAAAAACTGTTGAAACTTTGGTGCAGTCGGCGAAGGATCTGGCTCCACCGAGGAAACCGGCTCAGAGATTTTGACAAAAACCTCAGTCCCTTCGGTCGGCAACTCTTTAACCGCAGAATCATCGGATAATAACGCAAGACCTGCTGAACTTAGCGTCGTCTTCGTCATACCTGGCTTTGTGCCGCCTACAGCAGGGGCGCCACCAGCAAAAGGATCGACCGTTTTATCATTGAGTTCTTTAACGTACTTTTGATCCGCCTCACTCAATACGGTAAGCGGAACGGTAATCGCGAGGCCATCTTCCTTGAGTAACTCGACTTTGCCATCAGCAAACTTAATCAATTTAGCCTCGACTTCAAACTTGCCAGACTGATCACTCCATTTGCGAGAGGCATTGTCTGCCGCTGCGAAGTCAACAAATACACATGCCGCTACAAGAAGAAACAAATAGGGGACAATGTTCTTCATCTTTTTGGAATTAATCATCGCTGATATCATGCTTTGCTAAATAGATCAAAATTGTGAAACAGTCATCTTACCGAAGAAAGGTATCGCACACAAAAGAAAAATGAGAATTTTAACAATAAAAAACGCTCCCTGTTCAATCTTATTGAGTGAACAAGGGAGCGATTGGGGCTGTGCGTATGTGAGGTTGGCAGAGTGAAAACTTAGTCACTCCAATTGCCATTGACAATCGAGCTAGTGCCGATTGCCTTTTTGATTTCCGGTTTTAAAATCTTCGGTGGAATGACTAAGGTCTCAAAGAATTTGAGATTGGGTTTTTCATACTGTCTGACTGCCTCTTGAATCGACTGTCCCTCTTTCATATGAAGCATAAAAGGCATACCGTTGGTACTAGCCCGATTCCAGAGTTCATCATTACGTGACATGATTTTGAACGAAGCAGTGAATGGGGTCATACTCACAGTTTCTTCCCCCCCTCTAAATCCAAAGCCTCGATAAGTTTTCTCTTGTCGTTTTCCCCGGCCAATTGTCGCCACAATTTGCAGAGGCGAAGCTTGATCCACCTGCCATCCAATCTTCTCAATATTCTTGACTAACCCCTGATAAATCACGTTTTTGTCAATTCCCCCAACGGTTTCAATTCGGATTGAAATTCTTGAGCCTGGAGCAACGGCCAACAGTCCAGCGTCACCGCTGGTTAGTTTGTCTTCCATTTGCACTGCTGCATCGTGCGGAATTTGCAGCCCTGCCAAAGAGTAGCTCTTGCTTTTTTCGTGAGTGGCAACAATGCCTCCGGCCATAAGAATCGAACCTTTGGGCACAGTGTACTTCCATACCGACATTCCAAGATTAGGCTCTAATAAACCACCTCGCGTTGTTAGTAGATATTTATCATCTACCCAACCAATTAAGTCTCCCAAACTATCAGCCAATGTGGCTTCTGTAAGCA
Organism: Blastopirellula sp.; assembly: GCA_002733575.1. Lineage (GTDB taxonomy): Bacteria > Planctomycetota > Planctomycetia > Pirellulales > Pirellulaceae. Next base: position 23,545 of record NVWB01000181.1, read on the forward strand.
CTTGCGATTTAACCAAATCCCAAACTAGAAACTGGTTACCGTAAACCAGTGCTAAACGGTCTCCACTATCACTAAAATCAACTTGCGGAGGAAAGGAGCCACTAAACGGAACCTTGCCTAGCACTTCTCTTTTCGCTAAGTCAATAATTTGACAGCCTCCACTAATTGGAATTGCCATGTATTTTTTATTTCCACTCAAGCGAAAACTTCCATGACCAGCATCATCGATTAACCACTCACAGCTCCCAGACTCTAGATTCCAATGGTAAATTTTCTTTTCCACTTGAACTAACGCGGTCGAACCATCAAGCATCCTTGCAGATTTCACCGCGCCTTTATCTTTGTCACCGGGAAGCTCCCATCTTTTTATCGCAATGGGTTTGCCGGTCGAGGTTTTATCTAAGAGAACGAGATCACCACCCTTATTCCAAGGATCATCAAAGTCTATCAAAACAAGAGATCGATCAGAGGCAACATCATGATCAAGCATCATAAGCGGAACGTCGAGGTCCATAAGTTCTTGTGGACTGCCACCATTTCCTTTCACAAGATACAACTTGCCGTCGATATCTGCCCGGCCGAACCCATGATGATAAACCGAAATTGCATACATCGATTCACTGGGATTAATTAATATCGGGCTTGTTACTTTGGCAAAGAAATCGACCTTTCCAAGCGGCACATTAAAAGATCGTATTTTCGTTGGCGTAAAAACATCAGGCTCAATCGGGGGAAGCTGTTTGTCAAATTTAACGGAAACAGATCTCCCGTTGGTTTTCAAAACATTTGTTTTATCTTTTTTTAATAAACTAAGATTTCCACCAGCCGCTGAGTTTCCCATGGGCACACCCATCGGTGCATCAGTTCCACCAGCAAATGGGTTGGCGGGTTTAGACGACATGCCTTCCAGAAACCCTTTGTCGATGTTGCTTAAGATATCAACAGGAACGGTAATCAGTTTCCCATCCTTCTTTAGTAGATATACATTCCCATCTTGAAACTTCAAAAGCTCGGCTTCTATCTGAAAAGAACCCGTTTTGTCGGTCCAGGTACGAACCACATTTTGCGCGAAGATGCTTGTGGTGAAGAACAACAACAAGACGGAGAAGGCAATACTTGCCACAAGTTTGTGACTGATCTGAATGCGATTCACAGTAAACGATTCCCGATAATAAAACAAATGATTCGAAGGAACACTAATCTCCCCAATCATAACGTAAAGTTCTTACCTAATCAAAGGGAACTTCTGTTTCCAGGGTTGTCGAAAGACTTTCATACGGCAAAATAGTAAGCACGAAACGATATGGCATTGTTTAAAACAGCGTAAACCTCGTGCTTTTGGCCTAAAACAGATATAAAACCACCATGAAAATTGTATTTCTAGATAACGCAACATTGAATCCTGGCGACCTGGACTGGGGGCCGATGGATAAATTGGGCGAACTGGTTCTCTACGAAGGGACGCCTGTGGACCGAGTTTCTGAGAGAATCCGAGATGCCGATGCGGTGTTCAGCAACAAAGTTTGGGTGGGTCGAGATTCGATTGAGGCCGCCAACAACTTAAAGTTCATCGGCGTCACCGCCACTGGCTACAACAATATCGATGTCGAAGCGGCTACCGAGCAAAAAATCCCGGTCTGCAATGTGCCAGGCTACGGAACCACCGCGGTTGCCCAAGCCACCATCGCCATGCTGCTGTGTGCTACCAATCACGTATTTGAACATCATACCGATGTCCAAAACGGCTTGTGGCAAAAGTCGGACAACTTCTGTTTTTGGACGAAGCCGCTTGTGGAATTGGCTGGAAAAAACTTGGCTATCATCGGCTATGGGGCCATCGGCAAAAAAGTGGCCGCAATCGCCGAAGCACTTGGCATGAACATCCTGATTGCACAAATTCCAGGTCGACCTGATTCGCCAGATAAAGTTCCGTTTGAATCGGCCCTACAACAGGCCGATGTCGTGACGTTACATTGTCCACTTTCGGAACTAACCGACAAAATCATCAACCGCGAAACCTTAAAGCTGTTCAAACAATCGGCCATTTTACTCAACACCGGGCGTGGCGACTTGGTCAACGAAGCCGAACTGGCCGAAGCACTCAATACCGGAGTTATCGGTGCCTACTGCGGTGACGTACTGAGCAGCGAACCGCCAGCAGCAGATAACCCGCTACTCTCTGCCAAAAACTGCATCATCACCCCTCACCAAGCCTGGGCCGCCAAAGAATCTCGCCAACGCTTGTTTGATGGCACGGTGGAGAACTACCAAGCGTTTTTGGATGGGCAGTTGAAGAATTGTGTGAACTGGTAGAACTGTGTGAACTGGTAGAACGGTATTCCCTGAGGAACTTCATCCCCTAAATTAAAGGAATTTGATCGCATGTATCTCAGGTTGCCATTCACCGTTTCGCTAATCCTCTTCTGCTCCGCAAATTTTTCGCAATCAGCTCCGCCTGTTGATCGTAAAAGAAGCGATCCGCCAATTATTCGGTCATCGTGGGATGATCTTACCGAGGGGATTCAGAGCCGGGAGGATTGGACGCAACGCCACCCGGTACTCAAGCAACGTTTTCTAGATCTAATTCGCGATGACCAGAAACCGAAAAAGCCGCTACTCGATTTGAAGAAGCACGAGTCGACCGTTGTCGATGGCGTCTACACGCGAATTCTAATCAGTTACAACGTCGAGCAGGGCGAACGGGCTCATGCTTATCTCGGAATTCCGGTGGGGTTAAAATCGAAAGCTCCCGCAGTGGTTGCCTTGCATGGTACGTTTCCCCAAGGCAAGCAGCGAGTCGCGGGATTGCTAGACAACCCCGACAAAGCGTATCTCGACCATTTGTGTCGACAGGGTTACGTGGTGATTGCCCCTGATCATTTTGTGGCCGGTCATCGTATTCCACCCGAAGGCCCCTATGATACGACTCGATTCTATAAGAAACACCCCAACTGGACGGCTGTCGGAAAGTTCACCTACGAGCATTCCATCGCCATCGATGTTTTGCAATCACTTTCCGAAGTCGACCCTGAACAGATTGGAGCCCTAGGGCATTCACTGGGAGGGCACGGCACTTTATTTTTGGCAGCCTATGACGAACGCGTGAAAGCGGCGGCCTGCAACTGCGGCGCATCGTTCTTTCGGCATAATTCCCAAGCCGATGCCTGGGCAAGAGATCATTGGTACGTCTACTTCAAGCACATTCGTCCCGATATGGTGAAAGGGAAATTGCCGCCCATCGATTTCCATGAAATCATGGCATTGATTGCACCGCGTGCTTTTTTAGATTTGTCTGGATTGAATGATGGAGCACCGCTAACACAACGGCAACGGTTGCTGATGTTGTCAGGCGTGATGGGTATTTATGAATTGGAAAAGGCTCCGCAAAACTTTGCGTTTTACGTGCATGGCCGAGGTCATTCTGTGGCTCACGAGTCTCGACAATTGATGTACGGTTGGATGGACACACACCTCAAGCCCGATTCAGCCACCAAGACCCAACTCATTTCAAACGATGAATAAGAATCAGCCAATTATCATTATGCTAATGGAGATGCTTCGATGGGTCCGGAATTTACCTTAATGCAATTACTCCTTTTGCTTTTTATGATTATAGCATTTCCGCTAAGCCTCTTTTCATCTCTACTTGCAATTCTACTCGCATTGCTTCGGCACAAAAAAGCAGCAAAGAATGCGGCGATATTTGGCATAGGGTTAGCGATATGTGTTTCTCTAATTTTGGCAATAGAACTTGACCCGTATTACCTCGGCCTAGCTGGTAGTTTCTTTTTTGTAATATCTGTCCTTGGGATAATTACACTGATACTCAATCGAGTCTATGCAGAACTAGAACCTGTAAAAGGGTTTCAAATCCCTCTTTCTGTCATATTCTTTCTTATTGCGATTTTAGGTTGCGGTCTTGGAATCTATAAATACTCCCAAAAAAGCTACTACCGAGAAAGAGATGAATTACTTATAAAATATCAAACCATCTCTGGCATCAACGACATTCGAATAACTGGGCATGAGAATTCAGACGTCTTCTGGATAGGTGAAGTGACTTTCTCGGTAGAAGGTATCCCCAATTCAATCGTAAAGATTTCATATGAGCCCCCAACAACGACCCCTTCTTTTAGAGACTCAGAATTAATAGTGAAACAAATCGGCCCATGGGAGTTTCAGCAAGATATGACCTATATTTATAAACCCCCTTCAGATTTCTCAGGTACGTCCTCTTCTTATTCAAGAAACTACATCTCTCTTGGTAAAAAAGGACATGCCAACCAATACCCAGACAAAATAGATGTAGAAATTCATACGATTGAAGATATTCGAGACAACTACCGTGAATTGGTTGGTAGATTTAAAAAGTGGCCTACGAAATCAAATCCTGGAACTTTTATTATTGTAGGGAATGAGAAAGATACTCAATATGATTATTATTGTCTCTATGATCCAACGTATGATTTAATCGAAGCAGACCAACCAAAGGCGACTGTCAAGCAGCCGCCTTCTGATTAGCTGATATCTCGATCACTTCTTGCGCGGTTTCTTCGGATCCAAATTCGCATTCAGCAGTTCGTCTGAAACGGTCGACTCGACACCACCGGCTGGCACTTTGGTTTTGGTCAGCCATACCATGGCGTTGAGTACTACTTTGCGGAAGTCGTTGTTGCCCCAGTTGTCGTGATAGTGACCGCCGGTGAAGCCAAATCCGCGACCGCCATCTTTACGCTCTACGGCCCACATCATCGCTTCGGCCCGGCCTTTGGAAGCTTGAATGTGTGGGTACGGGCCTTTCGGATAAACATAAGGACCATCACGCACTTCGTCCGAAGGCACACCGACCAAAATCGGGACAAACTTCAGGCCATCCACATTTGCCGATTCGTTGCCGCTGATGTCGTTGATGAAACGTATGTTCATGTACCATTCGTCTTTGATGGTAAATGGTTTCACGCCGTTGGCGATTGGGTGATCAGGGAAGTGATCGAAACGGGGTTCCCACATAGGGTTACAAGAGAACTGATCTTCGTAGTGACCACCAATCCATTTTTTGAACTGCGGCCCCGCTTGCTTAGGCACAATCTCAACGCCAAAGTGCATAAAGCCCAGTCCGACGCCTTTGTCGGCCAGTGAATCAATCAACTTCAAACGATGCCCGTCGCCTTGTACGACTTCGTGTCGAGTCTTGCCATCCATATAGAAAATAATCGCATCGGCATCATCAAAAATCGACTCATCTTTCGGCCAACCATTCAATACAAAATGGGTCTCAACCGCGGTGAAATCTTTCATCGAATCAGCCAACAACTGCACACCCGCGTTGAACTCGTGCATCCGCGGAGGATGCGAAGGCTTGCCGGCAACAATCACCAGTTTGGCCTTGTCAGCAGCATCGGCAAACAATGGAACAGCAATCAAAAACAACAGCGGCAAGATCAAGCAAATTTTTTTCACAATGGAACCCAATTCGTACAAACAAGGAACAAAACTTCTAAGCGAACATTATAACCCGAGACACCGTTTGATCCAAGCATCGAAAAAGAGTTAATCTCTAGAGTAGTGTTTACACCCATTTGTCAGTTATTTTTGCGGTGAATTTGGGTTAAACTTGAAAGGCTTACACTTTTCTAATCGAGAGAAACTGGCTGAGAGGAAGATTCTCTATACGGGTAAAGTGTAATTCGGAGTGAGATTCCATAATCGGCAATTCGCTTGATTGAGTCTGCTGAGACACCTTGAGTAAAGCCCCATGGTTCATCCCCACAGTCATATCCGATGTCAAATTCTCGTTTTGTACAACTTTCCCATATTTTGCGTGCCGACTCTGAAAGTGAACCGATGGAGTTTAGCAAATTTACAATGTTTGTTTCCGGATCTCCATCTTTTAAATCTTCACACCAAAGATACCAAAGCCCATCTTCACCGGCAGTTACATGGACATATAGATCATTCGCTTCAAGTTCCACAGTAAGCACTGCTGGGTCAACATCTACGATCAAATCAAGATCGGTGTTCAGGTACTGTATGATTGGTTGACTTGTCAAAGTGTTTCCTAGGATAGTAAGCTAATAATCTGAATGTGCTGTAGCTCTTCTTCCTGATACAAAAAGATCAATTGATGATCATTGCGTTGGTAGATGAGTTTAAGCAACTCCTCGTTCTCTCTTTCTTCTTGATGTGGCATGCCTAATTGTTGTAAGACAACATCCTTGGTCATTTGGTTCATCTGAAAAAACTCGCCATTGATCTCAAATCTCCCCTTGAAAGAATGCGTGTTTGCCGAATTCAATGGTTCATTGTTGATTTGAAACTTTATCAATGTTTGCGTCTTGGGCTCGATCCAAAACCGAATACCAATGGCATCGTAGTACAAATATCCGGTCGCCCCATGAAGCGAAGGACCGAGAATTGATAGCTTCTCGATTGGGTCACCCAGTGAAATAATATTGAGTGCCCCAGTGTTTAAGTCTAAGCAGATTTCTGGATTAGTCGAAGCAGGCCATTTTTTCGACGGGTTTTTATAAAGATCGCGTATGAAATGCATTACAAACCAAATGATGAAAAGAGCAACTGAAACCGTAATCAATAAATCAAGTGGGATTCCTGTGTAGTAAGCGATTGCGACCAAAATCGCAAATATAAGTAACTCAACTAGTGAGGATAATCCGTCAAACATGAAGTGAATTATTGGGTTGAATTTTAAAATTGGTGCCCGTGTCAAACTAGCCATCGTATAGAAGAACCGGATTGATGTCTAATTGTTTCGTCTAAAACCGATAGATATTGAACTTTCCGTATTATTTTGACAACATCACTCAGATGCGTCACAATAGAGACTTCGTTTTTCTGGATTAATTCAGCCTCTAAGAGATTCATTAGATGACATTTTCTATTCGTGTAATCGTAGCATCCTGCTTGTTGTTGATGATTCCCGCAATCGGTTCGGCTGCCGAACTCTCGGGCACACGCCCCAATATCATACTGATCATGTGCGACGACATGGGCTGGTCGGATATTGGTTGTTATGGAAGCGAAATTCAGACGCCGAATATCGACCGCATGGCGAACGAAGGTTTGCGTTTCACGCAGTTTTATAATAACGCCAAATGCACCACCACGCGGGCTTCGCTGATCACCGGATTATATCCGCGACCCAAAGGCGGGCTGCTCAAATCAAATATGGTGACCTTGGGCGAGGCGATGAAAACCGCTGGCTACCAGACTTCACTTAGCGGCAAGTGGCATTTGGGAAGCAAAGAAGGACAGCGACCTTTTCATCGTGGCTTTGACGATGCCTACGGTTTGTGGGATGGATGTTGTAACTTCTTCAATCCCTCGCAGCCTGATCCTAAATTCAAAGGGGGCCGAGTTCGATACTTTGGACATAATGACATTCGCATCACGGAATTTCCGGAAGACTTTTATACCACTGATGCGTTTACTGATCATGCCATTGCCATGGTAAAACGTTTTTCTAAGAATGATGCCCCGTTCTTTATGAACATCAATTACACTGCTCCTCATTATCCGCTACATGCGAAGCCTGAGGATATTGCCAAGTATCAAGGGCGATATGACAAAGGCTGGGATCATCTGCGGAAAGAACGACTGGCCCGGCAAATTAAAATGGGCCTGATTGACCCTAGTTGGGCCGTGACCAAGCGTGACCCTGAAGCGAAGGCTTGGAAAGATGCCGGACATAAATCGTGGCAAGCCGACCGTATGGAAGTTTACGCCGCGATGATTGATAGCATGGATCAAAACATTGGGCGACTATTGGCCGCTTTAAAAGAGGCCGGTGTCGATGACAACACGCTAGTGATGTTCCACTCCGACAACGGTGGCTGTGCTGAAAGCCCTGGCGGAGAAGACCCAAATCGAATCCCTGGCGTGAAAGAGTTCTACACCACTTGTGGACCTGGTTGGGCGTATGCACAAAATTCGCCTTTCCGCCGCTATAAAACTTGGATGCACGAAGGCGGGATCGCCACACCGCTGGTTGTACGCTGGCCCAATGGCGTGAAGCCTGACACGATGACGCCGCAAGTCGCACACATTATTGACTTGCTACCGACATTCCTTGATTTGGCTGGCGCAAAGTATCCAACAGAATATGCTGGCAACACAATCTTGCCGACCGATGGCAAGACAATCGCACCCATTCTGGCCGGCAAACAGCGTGACCCCCACGAATACCTATTCTGGGAATTCACTGGCAACCGGGCCGTTCGTCATGGCGATATGAAACTGGCCTGGGACAAAAAGGTGAAGCAGTGGGAGCTCTACGACCTGAGAAAAGACCGCACCGAAATGAATGATTTGGCCGGAAGCAAACCTGAAATGGTCAAAGAGCTTACAGAAAAATGGATGGCTTGGGCGAAAGAGACCGGGAACCGTGTGAAGTAGTATTTTATCGAAAATTCATTACACCGAAAGCGTTAATCCTACCGGCAATGATTCTCCGAAGACTTGTTGCTGTTCTTCGTGATCGAGCGTGCCGCCGGTGAGAATCATTTCGCGAAAATGTTGCGGGGCCGATTTTTGGGTCAGCCACTTGGCGGCCGTTTGACGTTCTGGTTCGGATAAGTCTCGATAGCGGTCGTCGGTCTTGCGGGCAATTTGCATCATGGCCAACAAGTCCATCGGATCGGTCTCTTTTTGAGAGCGTATCGTCGATAGCCAGCGGGTAGCAACTTCGGTAGAAATCACCGTGTTCAGTGGCCCATACAGCGGTGTGCGACTACCAAGACGACCGATGGCCCAGGCCATCGCAGAACGGGCTGGTGCCAGTTTCTTCTTGCCAAGCAAATCGCACAGCATGTTGCCGAGACTAGTTTTGAGTGCAGAGTCTAACAGTTCCAGCGAGCCAAGCAGTCGCCAGGCTTCGATAGATTCTTGAGGCGTGTAAGTCACGCCGATGCCGCCACCCTGCCCTGTGGTCAGGCGGCGATGTAGACTGCGGGCCGATTGAATCAGCGGCTCGGCCACGGCTTGCTGCTGTCCGCGGTTGAGTCCGCC
>NVWB01000182.1 GCA_002733575.1 Blastopirellula sp.
TATGGCGAACGTTGCTGGGAACAATTGTTCGGTGCGAGAAGCACGCCAATCTATAAAGCGCTTTATGTGGGGTGTGTAGTTCTCGGAGCAATCGTGAATTTGGGTGCAGTTTTAACCTTTTCAGACATGATGATTCTCGTCATGGCATTTCCCAATATCCTAGGTGCAGTCTTACTCGCTCCGAAGGTGAAGCATGATTTGAAGGAATATTGGAAAAAATATCAGGCCGGAGAGTTTAAGAAATTCAAATAGCCAGCGAATATCCCTTCAGAGGCAGATGCTCTGCTTCGTTTGAAATCGGGAGGGATATGTCATGGGCCATAATCAACAGCAAAATTGCCAGCGAAAAAATCGCGGTAACAACAGCAACTCTTTGGGGTTAGCAGGTTTTTTTGTCTCTTTGTTTGGGCTGATTTTTACCTGTGGGCTGCTCTCCCCCATTGGGTTGGTGCTCAGCATTTGGGCAGCCATGTATAGTCCCAAGGGAACGGCCATTGCTGGAGTTGTGATTGGTTCAATCGGAACTATTCTGCTGGCAGTCTGCATCGGCACGTTTGCCATGGCGGCCAATTCGGCACATTATTATTCCCATGAAGTCCCCATGCAGCAGGCCACTTATGATCAATTGCATGAAGCCATCGTCACGATCAAGCAGCATGAATCGGAACAGGGAAAACTGCCTGGTGGAATTGCTGGCAACAGATTAGTGCTGGAAACGCACGATGCCTGGGATCAATCGGTCCGCTACGAACTAGAAGACAACGGCAACTACGCCGTGAGAAGCGGTGGCCCTGATCAAACTTTTGATACCGAAGATGACTTGCTGGTGATGGCTCAGTGAACCGGTTCGGAATCTATCGGCATTGAATTCTCTGTGCAGAGCCATTTAACATCGGGTGGCCGCGATGTCGGTTTTGGAGATCGCTATCCATTTCAAACCCACGTATTCAAAACGACGTCGGGGTCGACGCTAGTCGATTAGAGGTTAGAAGATTTTCCATTATTATAACATTAAAAAAAATGACACTTCTCCGTGAACTCCACTGCTAAGCAATGCTATTACCCTGTACTTCCGAGCATTTTTCCGAGTTCATTTTCGTTCATCATAAACTGCTGCAAAAGTATTTCTCACGCCAAGGCGCAAAGGCGCCAAGAGGTTTTGCTTCAAACTTTCTTGGCGCCTTTGCGCCTTGGCGTGATATTCATTTCGTTTGCTTGAGGATTATTTATTACGCACAAATAATTGACTCTTGGCAGGCCCAATTTTAATATGTCATTAGGGCAAGAAGACACTGTTTTCATAGAGTGCAGCAAGGAATGTCTGGTGGAGTTTACCGAGAAGCGTCTTAAAGACCTCTACTTGAGTTCGGTGAATTCCTGGTCGCTGTAACCTCTGATGGCCTATGGCCACACCGACGACGTTCCGAAAATGTTTGATCCTGAAGTAGAGCCAACTCCGGAATCGTCATCGCTGCCACCCGAAATTCCAGAACTACTCAACTTCAAAACTCAGTGAACCGGTTCGGAATCAATCGGGAAATAGTTCTCCACGATTTCATGAAATTCTGTCGGCGTTGAGACATGGGCCACTTTGGTACGAAAGGCTCTCGCTCCACGTTTTCCTTGAGCGTAACAGCAGGCAAACTTGCGCATCAACAAGGTGCCTTTCTGAATACCAAAACGCTTGACCACTAAATCATAATGGCGATTCAAACAATCGCGTTGTTCTAACAAAGTCGGCTCTGGCGGAATCGGTTCGCCACGCAGTGCAGCGGCCGCTTGAGCGAATAACCAAGGTCGGCCCAAGCAGGCGCGGGCAATCATTACGCCATCGACATCATAACGGCGAAATGCCTCGACCACTTTTTCAGCCGAGTCAAGATCGCCGTTGCCAATCAGTGGAATCTTTTTCAGGTACGGTTTAATCTCAGATATCCGATCCCAGTCGGCGTTGCCTTTGAAGAAATCTTGAGCAGTGCGTCCATGTACGGTTAGCGCCGCAGCGCCCGCTTCTTCGACCACTTGCGCAATTTCGGTGGCGTTCATTTGGTCACGGGTGCAGCCGAGTCGGATCTTTGCGGTGACTGGCGTTGGTGAACACGCTTCGACCACTTGGCGAATGATCTGACCCATCCGTTCAGGTTCACGCAGTAGATACGAACCAGAATGGGCCTTTTCGGTAACTTGCTTGACTGGACAGCCAAAGTTGATGTCGACAACGCTGACCTTGAATTCTTCGACCAACCGGCTGCCGACTTTGGCCATCGTCTCTGGTTGGTTGTCCCAGATTTGAACTGCTAGTGGGCGAGGTTCATCTTCGACTCCCCATAAGCGATCTGGGAACTCGGCCTCTTGTTCATCGAGCCAGACAAAGCCGCGGGCGTTGACCATTTCGGTCGCTTGCAGCCCTACGCCACCGTACTCTCGCACGATTTGGCGAAAGGCAAAGTTGGTGAAGCCGGCCATGGGGGCTTGGAGAATGGGTGGATCGAGAACCAAGTCACCGATGACCAGTGGCTTGATCTGCGGTAAATCTTGTTCAGTCGATTCCTGTTCTTCGGCAGTGTTACTCATGACAACTATCCTCAACGCAATCGTCGATTTCGTCAAGACTGCCCGTTAGGACAAATCAAATTGCCTGCCACGATCAATTGATGTTCGTGCGATAGCTGGTTCCGTTATAGGCTGGCTGTGGCGGAGTTCCAACCGGCGGCTGGCCATAATTTGGTGACGCTGCGGGAGCAGGCGAAGTTGGATAGCTGGTCGGAGCAGGCGCGTATCCGGTCGCTGGCGGCGCGGCTGCACCAGCGGGAGGTCCCCATTGACCAGCGGGTGGTGGAGGAAACTGGTTCGTTTGTAAAGCCGGGTTGGGCTGAAAGGATGCTCCTCCTACGCTCGGCGCACCACCTGGAGCCCCAGAGGTTGCTGGCGGAACATTGTAATACGGCGCAGTGGTTGCCGGTTGACCGTACGATCCGGTCGGCGGGGGCGGAACTCGGGTGTTGCCATAAGGGTTGAAAGGCTGATTGGGATTTTGGCAACCAGCGGCCATCACAACAACAATTAACAGACTATAGCGGCTCATGCGGAATTCCTTTTCCTTCGCCCAGCTAGTATCTTTTGCTAGCACTCGCTAGAAAATTCTGCCGTAGAGTACCGAGATTTGCCCGGCCACGGAAGATGGATTCGCCAGGAAAAAACCGAAAATCGTTAGATTTTTCCAAAATTAATCAGCGAATGCAACTTTGGGAAGCAGATAGGGATTCATAACTACCAGGGGCTTCACTGTTTGAGTCTTACTTAATACAACCTTCTCTGCTGCAACTCTCAGTTCTTTTGAAACAAAGGGGTTCGAGATCGTCAGTGGTTGAGCCTTATCCAATGCAACAGGCTGGGCCGCACGTGGAGTGTACGATGAAGAGTAAGTCACCCTAGCTTGAGGCAAGCCATACTGAACAGGCGGGTACTTGGCAAAATAAGGAGGCGTTGGGTCATACCAACCAGCGGTTCGTCCGGCCCAAGAGTAGCCTGGATAGTTGTAGCCATAATCTGCACAACGAAATCCATTGCCATGAAAACCTGATCGATGATATCGGTTACCTGCTTCGACCAAAGATGTGGAAGACAAAAACAGCAAAACTAGTAAGGCATAGGGGGCACGTCGAAACATGATGCAAAACTCGTTATAGTTAGATGAGCACAAATTGTTTGAAATAGACCAAAGCATCTGGGAGATTTCTCAACAGATTGCTATCTCTCTAGACTAATTAGCGAGGTTGATTTCTGCAAATATTTTTCTGCTATGCACATTAAAAGCCATGTCGGAAGTGGTGCTTTGGTTCCTTGATTCATTATATATAGAGCCTTTATCCTGCAAACGAATGCCTGAATCTGAACTCACGCTCTCTGATCAAATTAAGCAAGAAGCCCTGGCTTTAGGGTTCATGCACTGTGGAATATGCCCAGCGGTAACAGCCCCGAATTATCAACATTTCCAAGAGTGGCTGGCTGCCGGTTATGCAGGTCAAATGAGTTATTTGGAAGACCGTGTTGCTGCCTATCAAGACCCCGGCCATGTGCTGGATGGGGCAAAAAGCATTCTGATGCTTTCGCTGAACTACCGCACTATCGAACCAGTGACTCCACAAGCAGGGCAGGGCAGGCTCTCACGTTATGCGTGGGGCGAAGTTGATTATCATGATTTGATTCACAAAAAGCTGAAGCAACTCAAACGCAAGTTCATCGAAATTCATCCCGCTGTCACGGTCCGTGGTGTGGTCGATACGGCTCCGTTGTTAGAACGCGAGTATGCTCAAATGGCAGGGCTCGGTTGGGTCGGAAAAAACACGCTGTTGTTAAACCAACAGCGGGGCAGTTTGTTCTTTCTGGCCGCTCTGCTGACCGATGTCGAACTTGATTACGATACCCCGCAGCAGACCGATCATTGCGGCACTTGTACCGCTTGTTTAGATAGTTGCCCTACCGATGCGTTTGTCAAACCGTATGTGCTTGATGCAACGAAGTGTATTAGCTATTTGACGATTGAATTGCGAGAGCCGATTCCTGTGGAGCTTCGCCGGGGGATGGGCGACTGGATGTTCGGCTGTGATGTGTGCCAAGATGTTTGTCCCTGGAATCGGAAATCACCAGAATCTGAATTGATTGAATTTCAACCCATCCCGGCACACGACCCGATTGATCTTATCTCTTTGTTCGATTTAGATGACGAGCAATTTCGCACGCGATTTCGCAAGACGCCCCTTTGGCGATCCAAACGCCGAGGCATTCTGCGTAACGCGGCGATTGTATTGGGCAATAATCCCGCGCCCCGCGCCATTGCAGCATTGACGAAAGGGTTGAATGACATCGAGCCGCTGATTCGAGGAGCATCCGCCTGGGCACTGGGGAGTTATTCACAGAAAGAAGCAGTTCCGCTTTTGTCAGACCGACTTGAGCGTGAAGAAGATCAACAAGTGATCAGCGAGATCCGACAGGCCCTTAGTACGTTTCAAGATTTATCCTGACAATCATGTTGGTCCTGTCAAAAAAATATTCTCACGCTAAGCCGCAAAGCCGCCAAGGAAGGAAGTTTTGAAGTAGAACCGCAATGTTAACCGCGAATCGTTTCTAAGAAAACAATGCATCGATCCACTGATCGTCGGAGATGATCAGGTCTAGGTCAGCGGAAGTTTCTTGGGCGTCGATTTCTTTAGAAATCTCAGTCACCGGGTTCGTTTCTATTTGCGAAAGCGTGGCAAAAAGTGTATCGAGTAGGGCAGGGGAGAAAGTTGGTTTTTGTGTCAACTTGACTGGTGCCTCTACTTCTTTTGCCGCGATAGTTTGACGCATCGGTTCTGGGTCAATCAAGTAGATCGTAGGGTCATTGATTCTAGAAACAGTGTTTATTGAATCACTGATGGTATCGCTCAACGAACTTTCTAGTTCCAACTCAGGTGGGTTGGCAGGGAATTCTGAGATTGTGCTGGGCGAAGATACCAAAGTGTCATGTACAACCACGTGATTTACGGGAATTAATTCTGGCTCACTGTTTGCTGCCTGGCTCTCGCTGGCCAAACGATCCATGAGCAAGAGTAGATCCGTGGGATTGAAGATTGAATCATCGTTGGAATCAAAATAGGGCACTCCATTTTGATGCGATGCGATAAATTCATAATTACCAGGCCCAATGGCTTGCGTGTATTGTGGATTCTGGAGTTCGTTTAATAGCAAGTCGACATCGTTTGTGTCCACTATACCATCGTCGTTGATGTCACTATCGTCCCAAGGATTGTTCCACTCTGTGCTATTGGTGGTGACACCAAAATTCAAAGCGGTGATTTTTGCGGTGCCAGAAAACGTGGCAGGCAACTCGCCTGTTGGGATCAGAATACTCTCTTGTCCATTGGGTGCTGTTGCTTTGATCTTGTAATTGCCCGTTTCCGAAAATGGCAGAGTAAAGGCACCCAGCGTATCGGTACTGGTTGTTGAACTGTGCCCTACTTGTAAATTGTCTAATAATATCTGTGAGCCAGAGTGTCCCCAGGCAATCACATAGGCAATGTCTGCACTGTCGAGTTCAATTACCATCGCCTCATGCTGACCGGTTGAGAGTTGGTTGGTTGTGTAGCGGGCAATTTTGTTTCCATTGGAATTGTACGCTTCCATTCGACCAACATCGGAGACACTATTGGCCACCGCATCTAGGCTGACTTTGGCTACAGGTGAATCAAATTCAATCTTTAATTGACGACTGGCTGACCAGACGGTTTTCCAACTGTTGTCGACACGGTTACCGAACACTCTTGTGCCGGTTGAGTGATGCGAACTCGTTATTGAAATGACTTGCGGAAAGAAATCATCAATATCGGACCCTAAAGCCGACATCTCAATTCCGTCAACTGCACCCGCTTCAAAGATCACACCGATATTGTTATCCGGTTCGACTGATTGGGTGAAATCAACTGCCTGGCTGCTGGAGTCAAGGACTTCAATCGCCCATCCTTCCAGCCCCGGCTCTCCTGTATCATGCACGCCATTCCGGTTGATGTCACGATAGACGGACCCGTTAAAACCAACATTAGCCGAAGGGGTAATTTGATCGGTGGTGCCAGAGAATGTTGCGGAAGTAACGAAGCCAGTAGGATCGACCGCACGGAAATCTATGGTGTGGACCTGATTGTTTGCGATTGAGATCGTGAGATCAACCGAAGCTTGATACGCATCAACGGTTTCGGCAAATTGCCACGCTCCACCATCAATACGGTATTGTATTTCTTGAACTCGGTTGATCGTGATGTCGTTTTGATTACCGTGCGAATTGATATTCGGCAGTGCGTTCACACCGGTTTCGGCAATAAACCGATACGTTTCGGAGTTGGAATCGTAACTGCCTGATCCAGATAATGTCAACGGAACATCCAGAACATCAAATATGCCATCGTTGTCGCTGTCTCTCCAGCCAATGGCTTCAAACGAAGCTGGAGAGCTTGTGTGATTCGCTATTGCTCTAGTCATATAACTGCCAGCGAGCATCACGCTATCAACAATAGCGTCCGCATTGGCCGGGCGTTCGTTGAAAGAATTCGTATTTTGCGTATTGTAATAACCGCGAGTGCTGTCGTAGTCTGGGGTAACGCCCGAGTATTCGTCATACGCCCAAAACTGATGGGCCGTTTCGTGTATTATGGTAGACGAAGGTCGGGTCGAAGGCATCACGATAAATGAGCCACCGGCGACTGAGAACGCGCCTCTAATACCAGTAAAAGGGAAGAAGCCTCCATTGTCATTGCTGTCGTTCTCGGAATTGGCCACAATAATGGTGAAAGCCCAATCGGCATCGTGGGCAATTCGTTGTGTGTTATTAAATAATCGTGAATCTTTGGCAATGTCGCCTGTTCGCTCTGCCTGTGCGGCGTCGTAAAAATCATCGACCCACAAGTTAAATTGGCCAGAGTAGTGTGTGATCGGCTCGTATTCTGTAGCAACAGGCGTGTCAGCGTATTGATAATCGAGAATAAAGTTCAGGTCATGCACTGAATTCTGTAGATCGAAAGCATCTTCCCACCACTGTAGACCTTCTTCGATAGTCTGTTTCACTCGGGTTTTTACTGGCTCGGTCCAGTTTTCAGTATTCGCATCAGTAGCTCCGGTCGACTCCATGAATACCACGGTAACAGCCACGTCACCAATCATATATGCGCCGGTGTCGGTATCTTGGGCACCAAACGGAATGCCGGCTGCGGAAAGCACCATGCGAGGTTCAAGCGATTCAAAAGCAGGCCGGAAGTAGTCCTTTCGCTTTCGATAATGCGCGGTCTTCCTGCGTGAGGATGACTTAACCGAATTGCGATGACCACTTGGCATAAATCACGATGTATTAAACTTGAGATGAGAGAGTAGCTTGGATAAAAATCTGGGGAAACGCTTAAAGCACCCAGGTGTCTTGACCGTTCTCAAATTCAGCTAAAACCGAGTCGATGGCATCTGTGTCTTCCAGGTCTTCGGTAACCAGCAGTTCCACCTCGGCATTTAGCGAATCAAGGATCAACGACTCGGCTTCCATATCGATGACTTGATAGGATTGGGCCAAAAGTTGCGAGTTTGAACTGATGTTGTTTGAACTCGATAAATTATCGAGAGAACTAATCCCCGTTGAACTATTAATTTCAATGGGCAAGATCGTTGTGGAAATAATTTCTGCTGTCTCAGATAGGTTCGTGATCGGTTGTGTCGCTGCGACTGAAGCAGTCACAAGCGGAATCTCCTGAGCAACATCAATTGGCTCTGCTTCTAGTAAACCAGCGAACAGCGGAGCAGGCCCTGGAATTAAAAACTGGCTTGGAAATGCAGCAGCAAAAGTCAGATCAGCTCCATTACCACGTCCTATACCAAAGTTATTGACTAACAACGCAAGGTCGGACAATCCAATTTGCCCATCATGATTAAAATCAAGTTGATACGTTGTTGGTGAATTTCCGGACCCTCCGAAATTATTCACAAATTTGCTTAAATCAGTCAGTCCAATGCTTCCATTGTCATCGGTGTCGTACATGACTGCCCAAAGATCGAATGCGGCGTTTTCTTCAGAGATAGTTCCAGCAATTGCGTGTAGTTCTGGATCAATAATATTATTCGTATCGTAAGTAACTGTACCGCCTGCGTGTGTCAGCTGAATTGAACTGGTGACAGGTTTGATATAATCATTGACTGGATTGTTTGCTACGGCTACCCCTAGCTGAACACGCCCAACCAAGGCATAGTTATCATCTCCCGCTGTGTTGTAGATCGAACTAAATTGGAAGGTAACCGAGTTGGATGTGTTTCGTTCTTCCAGAATATCAGAACTAAACTTTAGTCCTGTCGCATCAACATCGATCACATCGATAACATCGAATAAATCGCTATTAAACTCGATGATCGCATGTCCACCTTTCAAGATGGCCCCAGCGGGCGCTTTTGCATAGACTTCGACATAAACATTGTCGAACTCTGTCAGAGAATCTTCATTGGTCGGAAATGTCGTGACTTCACCCTGGAGATCGACGGATGTGGGAGTGGTAACCACACGAAATTCAAAATCTGCGACAGGGTCTGCTTCGACTATCGAGAGTTGCGTCGAGATATAGTGGATATTATCGTCAGACTTTGCCAATTCCTCTCCGCCGTTGGAATTTAATTGGATCTCGTTGTAACCGGTATTCAGTATCGGGTTATTTTCAGGATGTACGATGGTGAAATCGTAATTTGTGCCAGCCGCTCCAGCAATCATTGGAATGGAAAACCAATGAATTCTGTCACCTGGATTCGCTCGATTGGCTCCGTCATAGCGTCCAACATTATTAATGACACCAGCGGTACTCAAATCAGGCTCTAAATCACTTCTGTTTATTGTAACGCCTTCTCTTGGAGTGATTTCAGAGTCGGTATCAATCGATGCGGCCAGGGGATCATACTCAATATCAAAGTAAGCCGCGAAGACGCCAGCGGTGTTTGGAAACGCTAGTTGCGTGACTAATTTCTCTTGGTGACGAATATCATGTACGAAAACTTTCAGCAGAAAATGCTCGCCGCTTTCGATTTGCGAAATGGGTTGCTCTGCCAGATCTGTGGCTACTAGAGTCACCTCAAGAATATCATTGGTATCTTGATGACCCGAATGAGCTGATTCAGTTAGATCGATTCCCGAACCATCCAGAACTTCTCGACGTTCCAGCGATTCCATCGACAGGCGATGTTTTCTGGGTTTTCTTCGGGATGAAGAGGTTTTCGCTAGGGCTCGGCTAAATTTTTTGAGAATTTTTCTCATTGCACTTAAATCTGTGGCAAAGCCACTTTTATTTTTGAGGAATTTAGGCTGATCAATCAATGTGTGCAGAAATTATCTAGCTGCACTTAGAAATCCACTTTAGTCAGTAAAGCAAGTATCGACAAGAAGAATTACCCTTCAAACGGTGGGGTTGTAGCGATTATTCTGGTTCTACCGATTCCCCGTTGCGCAGCAGGTCTGCTTATAACGATATAGATGAGCTTTAACGGTCTCTAGTTCCTAATAGTTTAAGCTTTCTTGAGTAAAAATAACGGACAACCCACTTTTTTTAATTGTTAGGGAACTTTTTCGCCTGATATAGCGACCAATTCAATCGATTAGGTCATCGGGGCAACCTGCATTGACCAGAATAACAAAAAGGATTTTGCAAGTTCGTACGAAAAAGTTTGCAAAGTTCTCTTCTTGTAATTATCCTGAATATCGTCAAAACATGGTAACCCATATTTTGCACACTAGCCAAGTTACCTAAACAACCCATACTCTTATACGGTCGCCAAGTCTCACCATGAAGAAAAAAAACAACACCCCAAAGCGTGGTTCGGGTCGCAAGCGTCTCTCCCAAAACCGACGAAAAGCCCTCAGTCGGTTCGAACATTTGGAGACACGTACCTTATTGGCGGCTGATCTTAACACCTGGCATAATACGGAGATGGCAAACGATGTCAACGCCGATGGTTTGGTCAACGAAATGGATCAAACCATTTTAGTCGCCGAATTAAATGCCAACGGCAATCGATACCTGGGAGCCCCAGTCTCCACAGGTATTCTCGAAGGAGAGCAATCGTTATTTATCGATGTGAATAATGATAACTCGGTCTCACCTTTAGACCTTCTCATGGTATCAGACATGTTGGCTCTGGAAGCAGAAGCCGCAGCCAGCTTTACCGCAGAGTACACATTAGTCATCCTCGATGATACAGGTGCTCCTATTACTCCAACAAATGGTAATGAATACACGGTACAACCCAACGATGTATTCACGTTAGTTGCCTTTGTAAAAGACACCTCAGACGACGGTACCGGTACTGATCCTTCAGGCTTTTTGCAAGCTTACATTGATGTATCAATCGTAGCCGATGATCCCTCTTATCAGACTCTTGCCAGTTCATTAATTGTGGGAACCAATCAAACGAGTGATGGCGATGATGCTTTTATGGAAAACCCCGCTGGTTATGATAATATCCTGCCCGAAGATCTAAATGGTTTGGGTATCGATAATATGCTTCGAGGTATGGGTGGTGGAGACCCTCGTGTTGGGACAACAGGCAGTGCGAACGGCGACCCAACCCAGCCATTCCAATTATTCAGCTTGCAATTTACTGCTGGCGAGACGGGGGAGATTGTTTTTACCGGATCAGAAGCCGATTCTCGATCTGATATCAATGATGTATTTATCCCTAATTTTCCAAACATTAATCTTTTTAGCACGATTACCTTTGATAGTAGCGAGGAGTTGCGGTCAAGTTCAATTGACTCAATGCCTCAGGTCATAGTAAAGATTTCCGAAGATTTTACCCCTGGTGAAGTGAATGCTTTTAGTGATTCTTATAGTGTCTCTGAAGACTTAAGACCAGAATCAACCGACCCGCCTACGACACTGCATACAGATGGTTTGGAATACATTGTGCTTGATGTCAAGGTGAATGATTCTGATCCTAACGGGGTACTGTTGACAGGAGATCGTAGTGCATCGGTCTTATTCCAAGCCATTAATGTGTTTTCGGGTAACCTTTCTGACTTAGATACTCGTGTTATCTTTCAAAGCTCTAGCGATGGTGACATATTTGATTTATCTGGAAATAAAATTCAAGATTTGTCAGATAACTATTTCCTTTATCGACCACAAGCAAACTTCTCTGGCTCTGAAACTTTCTCTTACATCCTGGGTGAGGCGGGTGTTCCTAATAACGTCGATTCTGGAACAGTGACGATTAACATCTCCAATGTTGATGATGCACCA
The DNA here is from genome assembly GCA_002733575.1 of Blastopirellula sp. Lineage (GTDB taxonomy): Bacteria > Planctomycetota > Planctomycetia > Pirellulales > Pirellulaceae. The sequence continues at coordinate 11,787 of NVWB01000182.1, forward strand.
GTTGCCGTAGACGATGGTAGCGAGTTGGATCCAATTTTCGCGAATCCAGGTGAAACAATCTTTATCGATGTTTTGGCCAATGACTTCTTACAAGGCGGCGTAAACGAAATTGAAGAGCTTGTTTTAGTTTCAGCTCAATCAACAGGTGATCCTGCAGATGCAAGATTTGACATTTCAACCCGCCTTGCGATTGTCGAAACCATCAACGCAGATGGTACTATTAGTAGAAAAGTTAGATATACTGCACCGGCTATCCCTCGTAATGAAGTATTTGAATACACGATTGCTGATGGGTTTGATGATCCCGATGATCTGACTGACCCAACAACCTATCAACAGGCAACGGCTCGTGTTTATGTTAAAACCTTGTCAAATACCTCTGCCTCGGGTCAGTTCTTCTTTGATGCCAATAACAACGGTGTACATGACGAAAATCTAGATAACGATGCCAGTCCTGAAATGTTGCTTGGTGGTGTTACTGTAACCCTCAAGAATCTAAATGATGCAAATGCTCCCGAGATTGTTACCACATCCAACGCAGATGGTACTTTCAGCTTTGAGCGGTTTGATACTGGCCAGTATTCGGTCACAGCATCACATCCGAATTTTGTCATGACGAACGCTGATATTTCGATTCAAGATATCGATGCGAACTCTGCGAGTTTCACAGAAGATTTGGGCGGCCTTGGCTTCCGTGGTCTAGCTTACGATTATCGTAGTTTCGCATCGCACATTGCCTCAAATACTGAGGACAGCATTATGTTCGCAGTGAATATGACCAACGGAGTTGTCGATCTCAACTTGGATGGATCGGCCTCACTGGAGTGGTATAGTGTGGATGAAGGCTGGGAACGATTGATCTCTATTGATTCAATCTTCTACAATGCAGACACCGACAGTGGATTGGTGCTCTTGACTCTATCAGGCGAGAATGCTGGCGATCCAAATATGCAAGCATCGCTAGGCTTCTCATCATCCACCAGTGGTTTCCAACTACTCGGAGAAACAGGGGAAGGCGTTGTCTTCCGTCTCAATGGTAGTGCTGACACTGTCTTAACCGATGCTGTGTTTGCTACTTTGTAAACAATATAGTTCAACTTGAACTGCTGTTACACTCTCCATGTAACAAAAGAGCCAGCTTTTTTAAAGCTGGCTCTTTACTTTTCTTGATTCAATTTTGCATCTTGAAGTTTAGAAGTGGAAGTCAAACCCACAGTTGATGCCTAGCATCCAATAGTCGGTCGTATCGAAATTGAATGCAGGTTCAGTTCCCCCTGTTGGATCAATTCGTGGGTCGATGATCGAGCCTGGGGTGGCGATATCACTGACATAGATAAAGGTTGTTCCAAACTTCAGGTCAAGGTTGGTGGTCAGAGCGTAAAGCATATCGATATTGAACTCTGGGATAAACGCAAATCTACTTCGCGAGTAACTTCCTGAGTTGCTATCTCTGGCATAGATGCCTTCATTGTCTAACAGATTGGAATCTTCAAAGTAAGTTCCAGCAATCGTGGCTTGTTGGTTCATTTGGCCAATCGAAATTTTGCTTAACAGTCTCCAAGTGATTGGTCCATCTTGTAGTTCGCCCATGATGCCAAATTGCCCACCGTGGAACTCGTTATGCGTATTGAACATATCATTGAAGTTCACAACGGTATCTTGAGGGATCGAGCCACCGCCATCTCTTACGGTGAATGTACTGTTCAGCGAGAACGCATCTTCTACTTGAAGGTAACTATAACCTGTGACAAAGTCCCAGCGATTGGCGTGCTTTGTCCAAAGGTGTTTGGTGATAAACAGGTCGGCAGCGTAGAAATTGTTTTCGTTGCGGATGATTGAGGTAGCGTTATTGGCCGAATTGTTTCCAACACCAGGTTTCGAGATCACAATCGAATCATTCAAACTTGTATTAGTATTGTAGAATGGATGACCCAGGTTGGCGTAATCTGCGGTGGTTGCAGTGATGCCTAGCACTTCTCTTTCCAAGGCAAGGCCACGGCCTCCAACTCCCCAGTTTTGATAATCATCAAGCCAAATTCCTCCAGTCAGGCGAGCCCCAGAGCGAGGTGTATCTTGCTCTCGACCCATGCCAAACAAAGACGAGGTGGTTGCGGCTCCAATGATTGATTCATCCGCAGGATCAGTACTGGTTGCCAGTAATGAACCTTCAAAGCTTTGACCTTTTCGCCAAACGTGAAGGTATTCGATACCGCCAAAGATTTTAGGGGCAACGCCGACTACTTGGCTGTAGTTTTCAATAAATTCGTATTCTTCTTCAGAACCTTCTGCAATGGGTTGCAGGCCCTGCTGACCATAGTAGGCGGTCTGCTCTGTTCCAACCACGGCTGGATCATAGGCTGCCGTTTGATAAGCAGGATTCATGCCGTAGCCTGGATGGTAATATCCGGCTGCTGCCGGATCGGCATACGACATTTGCCCACCACCTTGAAACCCTGGGTCGTACATTCCGACCGGAGGCGTTCCATAACCCTGGGGAGGATATCCCTCTTGGGCTTGGGTGGTTTGCGAAAGGATGGCGACAGACGAAATCGCCATCGCTAAAATCATATATTTTGACTTCATGATTAATGCTCGCACGCTAACTATACCGCTTCAACGATCGTGAACACGATGCACACAAATGCAACACATTACTTGATCGATTAAATGGGTGAACTCTCGAAGGTGTCGAAAGTGCGGGTGAAGATCACCAGTGTGACCTCTCTACTGGGTTCAGGTTAATCATGCCAAGTTCGATAGTGTTACCTACCTATCTTGACCCTCGATACATCGTGGATCGAGAACGATTAAACCGAACGTATTAATGGTGTCGGCCATTCAACCTGTATCGATTAAGTAAAAATCTATATGGAATCGGCATAAACGGAATTATCGATAATTCGTGCCTGAATAGGCCCTGAAAATCATAGCCTGGGGCGAATAGGGTGTTTGAGATGAACATTCTAGTGATAGCGGTTACAGCAATCAAAAAAAATGGATTCCCTTCAACTTGCCCGCTCGTATAAATGAAGACTGGGAACCTTGAGATTTACCCTCCATACTTAGATAGAGATAATTAGTCTTCATCATTCTGTTTCAACAGGACGGATTAGCTAGCAATGACAGTTACGGTGCCTGAACCCACTTCGCGTAGTTTCAGTAGTGGCCCTTCCGCAAATCTGCTTTCACTTTTCTCAAGCAAGAGTGTGAGTGGGTATGCTGCGCAACTACCGAAGATTGAAAAGTTTGAAAGAGAATTTAAAGACATATCTGACCGCGAGTTACGCAAGTACAGCCTCGGATTACGACACAGGGCTAAAAGTGGTGAAAAACTAGCCAAGCTGCTGCCAGAAGCTTACGCGTTGGTCAGAGAAGCAGGCCATCGTGCGCTCAATATGCGTCATTATGATGTGCAGTTAATTGGCGGCATGATTATGTTTCATGGTGCCATTGCTGAAATGGAAACCGGCGAAGGAAAAACACTGACAGCAACGCTACCGATGTATCTTTACGCGTTGACCGGAAAAGGAACCCACCTGGCCACAGTCAACGATTACTTAGCCAGCCGAGACGCGGAGATAATGAAGCCTATCTACAGTATGTTGGGTATGACAGTTGGGGTAATTCAGACCCAAATGTCCACCGATGACCGCCGAAAAGCGTATGCATGTGACATCACGTACGGAACCGCCAAAGAATTTGGATTTGATTTTCTCAGAGACCGATTGCTGTTGCGGCAAACCAGTGAGCAAGGGCTCGGAGTTCTCGGGTCCATCCTCGGCAATAAGGAAGAGCGAGGCGAAGAGCCAGTGCAACGCGGCTCAAATTTTTCCTTAGTCGACGAAGCCGATAGTGTTTTAATTGATGAAGCCAGAACCCCACTGATCATTAGTGCGATACCGGGCGAAGCCGAAAAGCGGGCGGTGACCTGTTTTCAGTGGGCGGCCTCGGTCATTGGTGAATTTGAAGAAGATGATCATTACGAATACGATCACGATCGAAAGTCGGTCGAACTGAATGTCGCAGGGCGAATGCTGTTACGCAGTCTGAATAAGCCGGAAGAACTCGATCCGGTGGGCTTGGTTGATCTGTATGAATATGTCGAACGCTCGATCAAGGTCGGCCGAGATTTCAACTTAGATCAGCATTATGTGATTGTCGAAGGCGAAATCGTGATTGTCGATGAATCGACCGGTCGTTTAGCCGATGGCCGAAAATGGAGTAACGGAATCCATCAAGCGATAGAAGCCAAAGAAGAGGTAGAAGTTACCGTGGCGACAGGCCAAGCTGCCAGAGTCACAGTTCAAGACTTGTTCCTTAGATACAAATACTTGGGTGGCATGACCGGAACTGCTTCGACATCGAAGCGTGAGTTCAAAAAGATCTACAAAATCAATGTCATCAAGTGCCCGACCAATCGACCTGTGAAGCGGACTCTTCTCGAAGACAAAGTCTACGGTTCTGGCGATATCAAATGGGATGCCATTGTTGCTGAGATTAAAGAGATTCACGAGCAAGGCCGCCCAATTTTGGTCGGAACACGAACGATTGAGAAGAGTGAAAGCTTGTCTGGTTTGCTCAGCAAAATGGGCATCAAGCACGAAGTGCTCAATGCCCATCAAGTGGCCGAAGAAGCTGATATCGTGGCAAAAGCTGGCCAGCATGGCAAAGTAACCGTGGCCACAAATATGGCCGGTCGTGGAACCGACATCAAATTAGAAGATGGAGTCGAAGAGCTGGGTGGGTTGCACGTGATCTGCACCGAGCTTCATGATTCGGCCAGAATTGACCGGCAATTAGTCGGACGCTGTGGCCGCCAAGGAGATCCAGGTTCGGTCCGGCAGTATCTCTCGCTGGACGATGATTGCCTTAAATCAGGGCTTGGACCTGACAAGGCCGAAAAACTGGTCGGCATTGGGGAAAGTGTTGACGCTGCTGAGATCAATCAATATGCGGCCCTATTTCGTAAAGCACAGCGTAAGATCGAAAAGAAACACTTCAATGATCGCAAGGTCTTGCTCTATCACGAAAAGCAACGAAAGAAAATGCATCGTGAAATGGGACAAGATCCTTACCTAGACTCTCCAGATTAATGCGGTAATCTGCATAACCACAACTCCTGCTTAATTACAAGCTATTTTTGGGAACAAAAGAGAACTTCTATCGTCTATAGAACCAACGACACAAAGATCGGACTTTATCAATCATGCAGATTATGCACACTGTTTACACTAACCAGCTTACGACTCGATACCCGAAAAGTCCCACTAATCCCTATACCTTCACCGGTAATTTGAACTTCCTTACCTTTCTCACCTTAGTTTGATATTCGATTTTATTCACCCTTGTTATCGTGGGTGGTAGGCTTTCATGTATTCGCGTTAATACACAACGCATTTGAAGAACGAAACATTCAATGAATCGACCTGGTATGACATCCGAACCATCCTCGGTAAATCCCGAATCACTCGAAAACACGAAGAAACAAATTCGTGGTCTCATTCAAGAGATCGCTGAACTCTCTAAAAAGAGTGTCTCGGCCGATGACTATTTTCGTGAGATGTTCCCGAAAGTAGTTTCCGCTTTGGCTGCCGTTGGCGGAGCGGTTTGGATCTTTGATGAGCAACGACGCCCTCGCTTAGTTTACCAAATCAATATCTCGAAGACGTTACTCGATCCACAGGGTGAAGATGGAGCGAAACATCTTCGCTTGATCGAAGAGATGTTTAACGGGGCCGAAGCCCAACTGTTGCCTCCACAATCTGGCGGTGCGGAAGAAAACAGTTCTGGGAACCCTACCAATTCATTATTAGTGGTCGCACCGATCAAAACTGAAGATGGGATCGAAGGGGTTATTGAGATATTCCAACGCCCCGATTCTCAACCTGCCAGCCAGCGTGGATATCTTCGCTTCTTAGAACAAATGTGTGGCCTAGCTACTGAGTGGTTCAAAAGTCGCCAACTGAAAAGCTTTACCGACAAACAAACGCTTTGGACCAAAATCGAACAGTTCTCGCGTGCCGTACACGAAAATCTCGACTTACGCCAAACCGCGTACACCATCGCCAATGAAGGTCGTAAACTAATTGGTTGTGATCGTGTGAGCGTTGCCTTACGCAGAGGGGGCCGCTGGAAAATCGAATCGGTCAGTGGCCAAGACGTCTTTGATACACGTTCAAGCCAAGTCGTATTGTTGGGTAAGCTTGCTTCGACGGTGATTAACACCGGAGAAGAATTTTGGTTCAACGGGCGAACCGAAGATCTTTCGCCTCAGCTAGAAGACGCGGTACACGACTATGTCGATGAATCGCACACCAAAACCATCGCGGTGATTCCACTGCGTCGTCCGCAACACGCGACTGACAATATAGAACGAGATGAATCGGAAGAAGAACGAAAATACGAAGGCGAAATTTTAGGCGCACTGATTGTTGAGCAAATCGAAGATAGCTCTCAGCAAGATGAATTTGCCAAAGGTGTCGAGCTGATTTCGGAACACAGTTCGCGTGCGTTAGCCAATTCCTTAGATTACAACCTGATTCCACTCACGCCGATGTGGCGTGCGATGGCTCGATCGAAAGTCATGATCGAAGCCCGCAATCTGCCGAAAACCGTTTCGATCTCGGTAGCAGTTGTGGCCGTGATTTTGATTTTGTTCCTGGTGCCAGCTCCGTTTCGACTCTCTGGCTCAGCCACATTGCTACCCGTAGTACAGCGAGATATCTTTGCCGCAGTCGAAGGCGTAGTGATTGATGTTAAAGTCAATCATGGGGATACCGTCATTAAAGATCAGCTTCTCGTGACGTTAGAGAGCACTGATCTCAACATGGCGAAGGGACGACTTGATCAAGACATAGATAAAGCGAAAAAGAAACTAATTTCGCTAGCTTATACCAAACGATTCCAGGGTCCTGGTATCACCGATGCCCAAGCTCTTCAGCTCGACATTGAAATCAACCAAGCAAAACTTGCAGTGGAACAGTATAACGTAGAACTTGGACTCTTAGATAAAAAAATTGCCAAACTGGTAGTTCGGAGTCCGATTGATGGTAAAGTTGTTACCTGGGATGTGAATGATACTCTAATAAATCGTCCCGTACAGCCAGGGCAAATTTTGTTGACCGTGATCGATCCTGAACAGGATTGGTATTTGGAAGTCAAAATGCCCGAGAAACGGATTCAACATATTGAGGCCGCAAAACAAGGCTTAGAAGAAGGTGAGCAACTAGAGGTCAGCTACATCATGTCGAGTGACCCTGGTAGTAAGCTCTATGGCAAAGTGACCGAAATTCAACGACTGGCTCAGATAGATGCCGATGAAGGGCAAATCGTGAAGCTCAAAGTTTCGATTGATAAAGCTAAAATGATGGAAGAGACCGGTATCGAACAACTGCGTACAGGTGCCACGGCTACGGCCAAAGTCTCTTGTGGAACGGCTTCTTTAGGCTACACGATCTTCCACGAGCTATTCGAGTTCATTCAATCGCGACTCCTCTTCTAAACCCCAATCGCTACTAAGTTTCACATTTTGAAACACCGATGTCGATCAACTCAAATCATAAAAATTACTTAAGAATTAATACAAGGAAACCTATAGATGAACGCCCTAGTTGCTACTCTTGTTGCTTCGACAGTGTTGGCCGTAGGACAGGGACAGCCGCCCACGCCTGAGTCTACTCCAGAGGACTTTAAGGTGAAACTTACGGTGCCAGGCTGCTTAGTCAGCTTGCTAAATGAAGTCGAAGTTCCAGCAGAAGAAACTGGCACGCTGACTCTCGTGCCAATCGTGCTTGGGCAAACGGTTGTCAAAGGGCAATTGCTAGCCAAGACCGATGATCGAACGGCTCTGCTACAAAAAATGATTGCCGAATATCGTTTAAATAAGGCAGAAGAGCAAGCCAAAAACGATGTCGATTATCGCTATGCCTTGAAGGCGGCTGAAGTGGCTGAAACAGAGCACCGAATGTTCTTGGAGACGAATAAAAAAGAACCAGGCACACATGCCAAGATCACGGTGCAAAAGGCAAAGCTCGCTTGGGAGAGAGCCGACTTGCAGAGAGAGCAAGCCGAGATGAATCAACTAATTGCCGGGATGGCTGCGGATGAAGCCAGGGCTGAAAAGTCGGCCACCGAACTCATGTTGGCACGTTGTCAGACCATTTCGCCTATCGATGGAATTGTCACCCGCATCTATAAAGAAGAAGGCGAATGGGTACGACCTGGTGAGCCCCTGATGCGAGTCATTGGCATGAGTCATCTTAAAGTCGAAGGCTCGGTGGATGCCGATGTAATAACACCAAGTGAATTATTCAACAAACCTGTTCGCGTGGATATTGAACTGCCCAATAAAGTCATTGAAACCTTTTATGGCTACATTAATTTTGTTAGTCCTGAAATTGATGCGACCGGTCATTACGACATTTCCGCGAAAGTCAAGAACCGACGAGCAGATGTTGTTGAGGTTGTTAATGGTGTTGAGGTTGTTCGTGTTGGTGGTGGCGACTGGTTACTGAAAAAGGGGGAATTTACAGATATGGATATATTAGACCCAAGCAAAGAAAACATTGCCAAGTTAAACGACTAGCTCCATTTTGCTCCTCCGTTTCCTGTAATCTCAATTTCCTTTGATGAGTGAATAACCGATAGTGGCAACTCTTGCAGACAGTTTGATCGCCAGTAGCTCTCGCCCGCTGGCAATGCGATGTCGACCTGATATCACTTCCGAGAGACAGATTTATCTCGGCAAGTCGTATTGGGTGGTCAAAGAACCGCTTGGATTGAACTATTTTCGATTCCAAGAAGAAGAGTTCAGCATTCTAAAAATGCTCGATGGCCATACTTCTTTGGAAGAGATCAAGGATGCGTTTGAAGCCCAATTTGCTCCACAAAAAATCAGCTTCCGAGATTTGCAGCAGTTCATTGGAACCCTGCATCGCAGCGGACTGCTGATCACCACATCGGAAGAGCAGGGTCGACAACTCAAAAAACGCCGCGACGAACGTAAAAAGAAAGAACTGATTCAGACCTTCTCAAACATTCTGGCCATCCGTTTTAAAGGGATTGACCCTGACTGGTTGCTCGGCAAAATGCTTCCGTATGTCGGTTGGGTTTTCGCTTGGCAAACCGTGATGTTTGTCTGCTTCATGGCCTTAACTGCACTTTCACTTGTGGTAGTGCAAATGGAGGTCTTTAGGAGCCGCTTGCCAGAGTTTCAAGAATTCTTTGGCCCTAGTAACTGGCTGTTTTTAGGCGGCACACTGATGGTCACCAAAGTGTTGCATGAGTTCGGCCATGGGCTCACCTGTAAACGCTTCGGGGGCGAATGCCATGAGATGGGCGTGATGTTCCTGGTGCTCACGCCTTGCTTGTACTGTAATGTTTCAGACTCTTGGATGTTGCCCAACAAGTGGCATCGTGCCGCGATTGGGGCGGCCGGGATGTATGTTGAGATATTCGTAGCCACCATCGCCACCTTTGTGTGGTGGTTTAGTACACCGGGTTTGTTGAACCATATCTGTTTGCAAATCATGTTTGTCAGTTCGATCAGCACGATCATCTTTAATGGTAACCCACTGCTTCGTTACGATGGTTACTACATTTTATCGGACATCATGGAAGTTCCGAACATGCGTCAAAAAGCGAACGACATTTTGCGTCGCTTTATGGCTCAAGCCTGTTTGGGATTAGAACAACCAGAAGACCCGTTTCTGCCACAGCGCAATCAATTTGCATTCGGCATGTTTACGATTGCCTCGAATATCTATCGCTGGGTCGTGATGTTCTCGATTCTTTACTTTTTAAACCAAGTTTTTAAACCGTATGGTCTTCAAGTGATCGGCCAAATGATTGCCCTGATGGGACTTTATGGTTTGATTGTTATGCCGCTTTGGCAACTTGGTAAATTTATGTACGTGCCTGGGAGAATGGCTCAAGTGAAACGCAAAAACATCATGGCAACCGCTGGCGTAGCAGTTGCAGTGGCATTGGGCGTGGCATTTGTCCCGTTGCCACAACGAATTAAATGCCCTGTCGAGATCCGACCTCGCAATGCCGAAACTGTATTCGTGGGTGCCGCTGGTACGCTCGAAGAGATGCTGGTTGAGCCAGGGAAATATGTCGATGAAGGAAAGTCACTCGCTCGTGTGACAAACATCGACTTGTTGTTGGAAGTGGAACAGTTCAAAGGGGAAGAGAAACGTTTAATTTCCCTTTTAAAGCATCTGAATAACCAACGAATTATCGACAAATCGCACCCTGAAATTGCTGGCCAAGTTGTCGACACACAAAAAGCCCTGGAATCGGTCCAGGCACAATTGGAAAGTAAAGATCTTGAATTGCTCAAATTGAACAACCCGGCTCCCCAATCAGGCGTGGTCTTTTTAACCAGTGAAAAAGAAAATCGTCCGAATCCTGGTGGTTTAACTGGCTGGTCAGGTTCGATCTTTGATGGCAAGAACATCGGTGCCGCTTTGTCTAAGGGAGATGTCATTTGCCAAATTGCTTCTGTGGCTAAAGAGGGCGATGCCGTTGAAATGGAAGCTGTGCTCTATATTGATCAAGACAATATGGAACTGGTAAATCTTAATCAACTGGTTGATATCAAACTCGATGCCTTTCCTGGAAAGATATTCAGTGGAACGCTGAATGAGATGGGCGACACACAAGTCGAATTTGTGCCGAAGGCTATCACTGCCCAAGCTGGCGGAGAGTTGGCCGCTGAAATGGATCAAGAAACCGGTCGAGTTCGCCCGCAAAATGCAACCTTCCCAGGGCAGGTTCAATTAAACGACGAATTAAGTGAACTCAAAGTGGGCATGCGTGGTCGTGCCAAGGTCTATGTAAAGTGGCAACCTGCCGGACCACGGATTTGGAAATATCTCACACATACATTCCACTTTGACTTATAAACAACTCAATGGCTTAAACAACCAGATTATTCCGGTTGTTTAGGTTATCCCGATTTTACGAAGAACGTTTCTAGTCAGTCACAGAGAAGTAGATAGCATGCGGTAATTACTTGCCATGCTGTGTGAGTGAGCTAGAATTCAATTCAATCTTATCTACTTTTGAACCATGAGGAGCTATTTTAATGGCCGACAAACCTGAAAAGCAAGAAGAAGAAACAGCAGCCGCAGCCGGTGAAGAAGCGAAAGCTCAAGCACCACCACAACGTCAACAAATCGAACTGGATGAATCTGAGGCAATTGCATGTTATGCTAATTTCTGCCGAGTGACTGGAACTCCAGAGGAATTGATTATCGACTTCGGGTTGAACACACAGCCAGTAGGCGTTCCTCAAAATGCCATCAAAGTCAACCAACGAATCATCTTGAATTACTTCACAGCCAAACGCATGATGGCCGCACTGCAAATGTCAGTACAACGTCATGAAGCCGCTTTTGGTGTGTTGGAAACCGATATCCAAAAACGCGTGTTACCTTCAGTACAACGCGCTAGTTCGTAAAGACATCGTTGAGCAATCGCTCAATGGAAAGATATAACGGTACTTTGTTGATACAGAGTACCGTTTTTTTATGCGCATCTCGTACGCATAAATCCTGTAGGTCAGTGCTGTGCCTGACTTAGATTGAGAATCGAGTGAGCTTCATCGTCAGGCACAGCACTGACCTACTTGATCTACCCAATACCAACTCAATCGACCTCAATTAATAACCCCGCAAAACGCTCTCTTCGCCGGGTTTTACTGGAACTTCGATTGCCTGGATTTCGTCCAATTCTGGTGGATGATCATGATAACCAGTAGAATCGGTCTAGTTTCGCCTCTATTGCTTGCTAGATAAGCATTTAGCATTTTGACGACTTGCATATCGTTGATTAGTATGAATAGTGCCTTATGCCTCTGTAGAGGAGGTTCTTTGGTCTGTTAGCAGCCATGATTCACGATGATTTAATCCCATTTTTTGGTTTGAACCAATCACAATGACACCCATACTTTCCACTATATCACCCACCGTTTTTGCGTTGATTGCACTGATCACCTTTGTGTTGATGAGTGCTGCACTATTGGTTTGGGCCAAGTATTTTCGCCCAACTCTGAAACCGATTCGAGTGTTCGCCCAAAAAAACAAACATCGCAAGCGACCTCAATCTCGGCTCGAATCCTTGGAAGATCGTGAAGTGCTCGATGCGGCTGGCATGGTTGCGCCAGAATTAGAAGCCGAGCCAGTTCAAATTGACGGGCAAATCATCAACAATGTTGACCTGGTAGCATTGGCCAAAGCCATTTCAGCATCGGGTGCCAAATTCTACGGCGCCGCTTGGTGCCCGGCCTGTACTGCACAAAAAGAATTGTTCGGAGACGGCGGCAAACATCTTCCGTTTGTGGAGGTTTCCAATCCAGATAAAACAGCGAACCAAATCGGAATAGATAACAACATCACTGCTTATCCCACTTGGACTTTTGCCAGTGGAGAACGTGTGGAAGGCGTCCTTGATATCGATGCCTTGGTAGAAAAATCGGGCGTCTCCGTTTCCACCAGTACTTCGCCTTATCTGGAAGTCTTACCAGATATCAATCTATTCGCTGGCGATCCTTTGCATATTGCGCTCGATGGATATTCGTCTAGCGGAGAAGCTCTCACCTATACGGTCAGCACAACCCATGGTGTGGTTCAAACTTTTATTCCAGAAGGAAATCGTAGCCTGTTGATTGATGTCAACGGTTTTGGGAACATGGAGTTTCAACTATTTGAACAACGCGCAGGCCGCGCGACCGATCGGATTATTGAACTGGCCGAAAGTGGTTTTTACGATGGGCTCAAATTTCATCGCGTGATCGATAACTTTATGATCCAAGGGGGCGACCCTTTAGGCACTGGATCAGGTGGCTCAGATCTGGATGACTTCAACGATCATTTTCATGAAGACCTCCGGCACAACTCGGCTGGCACTTTGTCGATGGCCAAGTCGTTTGACGATACCAATAATTCACAGTTCTTTATCACCGATGGTACGCCTCGTCATCTAGACTATCAACACACCGTGTTCGGTTTATTGACTGAAGGAGATGCCAATCGTCAAGCCATGACATCCACGCCGGTCGGCGGAAGCGACAGGCCCATTTCAGATGTGGTCATGAACTCGGTCACGGTGTTTACTGATACAGAAAATGCGGTGTTGATGCTTGATACCATCGAAGGGATCACTGGATCAGACACCATTACCGTGACAGCTACCGATGCTTCTGGCGATAGTTTTTCACGAACATTCCAAGTCAACATAACTCCGTTCTTTGGAAACAATCTGCCGTTCCTCAGGGATATTCCTGATTTCGTTGTTGCGACGAACTCAACCAACTATTATCAACTCAAAGCAATTGAGCCGGATGGGGAAGTCATATCCTATTTAGACCAAGTCAGCATCAATAGCAACAACGGTCAGCTTCCCATCGTTGCACCTGCTGGTCTTGTTTATTCTGTTGATTACGATTCAGGCTTACTAGAATTTACCCCGGACTCCACAACCAAGGGCAATAATCAGTTTTTGGTTGCTACCGCCAATGTCGGTTATCAATCGCAAGACAACACGAAGTATTTCGATTACCAGGCAATCAATGTTTTGGTTTCGGATGCACCAGTTTTAGAGGATGATTTTCGCTCGATCCAAGAAGATTCTCCCTTGGTGTTTAACCCGTTAGCCAACGATTTTGATCCAGATGGAACCATTGACATCACTTCATTGCAGTTGGTTTCGTTGCCTGCTGCAGGAGAGCTGACGGTTGATTCTGTATCGGGTGTGATTACATTTATTCCGCCGGACGATTTTTTCGGCACAGTTAGTTTTGATTATGTGGCAACCGATAATGTCGGCCTGGCCGGCAATGTGGCGACTGTCACCATTGATGTGTTGTCCGTAGATGATGGCCCAATTGCCGTGAATGACCGGCGCGTGATCGACAAAAACTCTGGCCCCGTTATTTGGGACGTACTGGCGAATGATTCCAGCGGACCAGATAATGAAGCTGCCGCTGGCGATATCCTGACCATCCTTGCACCCACTTCGCCCAGCCATGGCACCGTTTCAATTGTTAATAATGGTCAAGGGATTCAGTATACGCCTGATCCAAATTTCTCAGGTACAGATACTTTTACCTACTCAGCCTACGATGGTACTTCGGCACAAATGGCGACCGTCACGGTTGAAGTATTATCCGTCTCTGACTTTGGGATGACCTTAGTCACCACTCCTACTACTACCGATTCAGCAGGGGCTGTTGCTTCGCTTCCAAGTAGTGCTGAGTTTGTCAGTGAGTGGGATGGATTTTGGGTCGAAGTCTGGGTCTCCGCTTTCCCTAACTTGGGAACCGGGGTCGAGTCGGCCTCGCTTGATTTAGATTACGATCAGACCATGTTCATGTTTGATTCTATCGAGTATGGAGCCTCGTTTACCGACAACCAAACCGCGGTGATCGACAATGCTAATGGAACCATTTCCGGCTTAGGGGCCAGCACTTCAACTGCCGGCATTGCAGTCACTGGGCGCGCCTTATTGGCCAGAGTCAAGTTTGCCCCCGTCAATAGTGGATCAGGAATTTCGGCTCCTCTGTTTGGTGAAGAAATCGCATCTAGTTTTGACGACTTCATCACAACTAGCAGCCTGAACATGACCCTTGGCGGTTCGGTAGTGATTGCCACACCGACCATGCAGGAGTCACCTACCACACAGCTATTGCCCGTTATTTATGACTTGAACGACAATGGTGAAATTGACATATCAGACATCGCGCTGTTCCTGAAATCCTTAAGCGAAGTTCCCAACCCGACCCAATTTATTGATTACGATGCTGATGGTTCAGCCACCACGACCGACCTCTATTCAATGATTCATAATTTTGGATTTCAACAGGGAATTGACACACCGGAATTTTTGACTGAATTCTTACAAGCTCAGGCTTCAGGCAATCCTATGATTGTGTCTGAATTGTCACCTACTACCGATGCAATTACTGCATCTTTAACGACTGCCGATATCCACAAGCTGTTTCAAGCGGCCATGAATCGCATGCCCACCGCTGCGACAGACCCTTATGGCCCGTCGATGCCAGTCACGATTCAAGTGGTTGATTTGCCTGGCAATATGCTGGGGCAGACCGTTGGGCCCAACATCATTCAAATCGATGTCAACGCCGCCGGGCATGGTTGGTTCATCGACGCCACGCCTGATGACGATCACGAATTCACCACGACCACCACAGATGGCCAACTGGTGGCCGTTGAGGATTCCGCAGCCGAGTCTCGCATCGACTTACTGACCGTTCTCATGCACGAACTAGGACACATCCTGCAAGTCCAACACGCCGAGTCTGGCATCATGCAAGAATCAATCAGCACCGGAACCCGCTACACAATCATTGACGACGTCGAGTGGGACCAAACAATCAACTTGATCTCGGTTGACCTGGTGTTCTCTGATTTAGAGTAAGGTGAGCTATTTGGCTCGCTTCTTTTGTAGGGTGGATGAATCTTTATTCATCCACCTTTGAATGATTCTCCATCACTCATAACGAACGAATTCTTTCTTGAACTGTGACTCTTCACCCCAGGCTGGGTCGCAAAGAATGATTTCAACATGCCGAAAAAGTGATGACCAATTCCAATGGGAATCAGTTTGAAGGTGGATTAAAATAAAGATTTCATCCACCCTACATTACTGTGTCACCGCCGCGTCAGTGGAAGAGAAAAGAATTCTCAGAAATCTAGCACGCAATTGAAGTGAAAACGGAAGATGATTTTGGGCCGTTTATTGGTTCAGCATCCTGTTGGTGATTGAGTGAATTGTTGTGATTGATTTCTCGGTTTCAGCAACGCGGGAATGCTGGTTCCGCTGGACTGGTTCGGGTGTTTTTGAGCCGTGATAAATTGTGAAAGAACAAGCGGGGATTCTATTATGATGTCCGAGATATTGATATTCACTAAATAAATTCTCTTGAGAATTTCAATTCACAATTACTGTCAGTGTATATTGAACTCACGCGGTCAACGCGTATTAGATTAAATCTAATACGTTTACACCATCTTTCTCAACTATTGTATCACCATCACCGGGCCAAATAGCTAAAACTATTTTATCATTCTCAATTGTTTGCAATCTAAGAGTGACAGGTGATAGTACAAAGGGATCTTTCACAATAATTTTTTCGTTCTGTAATAGAGGGACTAGAACTCCTTCTGGTTCTACATATATGTCAAAAGTCCTGTTAGTATCGTTCTCAACTACGAAAATGTTGCTCTTAAATGTCATTAGTTTTTCTTTCTAAAATAGCTATTATGAATTTCGTTCGGTGGATGAACTGTTTAGAAGTAGGATGCAATCACCCAGAGTATACAAGTGACGAGCAGCAGGGGCAAATATCCCCATTTAATAAGCAGTAGGTCGTCGTCCGTCATGTTGTGTCCCCGTCGAATCATGATGATGAGCGTGAACGTCCAAAAAGCGACAGAAGCAATTCCAACACGTTTGAAAATTAATCCGCCATCAAGCAGAAGCGAAGCAATCAAGAGCAAAGGCAGTTGTTGAATCAGCGAAAATTTGATCGCGTCCCGAAATGTTCCGATCACAATGTTTGAATCAGGTGAAGCCGAACTGGACGTCAACCGAAAACTATTGTGTTCAGATGGTTCAGATTCATCAGGTCCAGGCGGCGGTGATTGATAAGGGTTTTCAGTCATGCACAAACCGTGTAATAGTGCCGTGGGTGCATCGAATTTTAATTTTATGCACCTTGAAAGGGCTGTGAAGTTCAAAGAACGAAATCTATTCTTGAGTTGTTGACAGTTTACCATACCGTAGACTTAATAACATTCATTGATGCTTAATCAGTTTTGTAGGATGGATGGTCTATAAAAAGTCGTTCTCTGATTCAATGAAATAATCACTAAGTACTGGTTGACCTATAAATACCTGGCTTGTCGCCATCCATCTGTTTGTGCAGTGTCAATTTTCTACCACGAAAAACACCAAACCCACGAAAAAAGTCGGAAGCAAAACCGTTCGTGATTTTCGTGGCAAAAATATTTCTTGGGCATCAGTTGATTACTGCATAGAGTCAATTTAGACTGTAAGCCAACTCTCTTTTATGATGTTTTTAGAAATCGGATTGTGATGCCATATCGATTTAAATGCTCTGAATGCGATTTTTTGATTGGGATGAAAATCAAACGAGCTGGATTTACAGGGTGCCCTAAGTGTGGATCGAGTCAGAAAGTCCCTGAGGATTTATACGCATCAGATTCCGAATTAAATGAGGAAGAGGAGGAGGAACTTGAAGTTGCCATTTCGGCGACTGATTCGGAGAACCCTTATCGCTCTCCACAACACTATACAAGCTCGAAGACACAACGTACGAGAATCGAACCAGACAAAACAGGATTGGACTTTGTTGTCACCTATTCTTATGAGTGCTGGATGAAAAATCTTCCAGTACTGATATTGATTTGGGCAGTAGTTATCATAATCAACTTAGTTGTTATTACTTTGATTCGCATGACCTTTACGGCGGCGGCTACCGAGTTATTGTATTCCAATCCTCCACTAGCTTATCTCGTCGAAATCGCTGGTAGCGTGGTTTATTTAAGTGTTGAACTGCAACTCGGCCTCGGGCAAACAGCAATTCTCTTACAGTTTGCCAGAAATGAAAATGCAGTCGTCTCTGATTTGTTTCAAGTTAGAAAAGCATACTTTCCACTATTGGCCGTTTATGTAATGGGATACGGTCTGTTTATTGGGCTCATGATTGTAACAATATCCACAGCTCTCTTGTATGCTGAACCTCCGTATTTATTAATCGGATTAGCAATCGCTTTTCTTTTTCCGTTAATTGTAGCCGCAAGAGTTTTAATAACCTATTGGCCGGTATACTATCTGCTTGCTGACGAAAAAGTTTCATTCACCCAATCATTTCAAGAAGCAAAAGAAATAGGGTCACAAAACAAGATGGTAATTTTTCGACTTTTCGTCTACAGCCTTGGCACACTGCTGCTAGGAGCGATGTTCTTTCTCGTTGGAATCGTGGCAGCCCTGCCTTTAGTCGCCTTGTATTGGGTTGTTGCCTATCTTTATTACACTGACCAAATAGACAACGATTTATTAAGAGAGCTGAAGCGGCAATAAATACAGAATCAATGGATGAGAAGACGCAGGATTGATGGCACCCGGTGACTCTTTTTCAATCCAACAGATTTCTTGTGAAAAACATAAATCACTTGATCACGGCTTGTTTTAGACCGTCAGTTTTACGTCTAATACAAGAACTCATCGATCTTGAACCATACACGTTTATTGTAAAATCTAGTTCCGTGGTTTACAACAAGATGTCGTAATGCGTTGTATCTGATATTAAACATGGAAATAAAATCTGTTCTTCTTGGAATAAATAGGCCCGTGATTATGGCGATAAAAATTAAAACAATTTGGGCATATGCGATTGGAGCAATTTCTCTCACTGCTTGCAGCGGTGAAGGAGAAAAGTATCCGACGGTGAACGAGGTTGATGTGCAAGGGACTGCTCGAACCAGTCTTGATAGCCCTGAGCCTTCTCAGGTTCAGCTTGATCGCAGAAAGAAAAACACTCAGCGAATCAAATCGATGGGACTTCCTGTACTAGAAAGCCTGCCGGTTATCGAAGATGAAAAAGTGATTAAACCACGTGATGCACAACAAGTCGCAAAGCGTAGCATTGCCACGGTGATTTGTGCGGTGAAAGGTGAGACTCTTGGCAAAGATGAAGCGTTGGTCAAAGATTTAGTTAAACGATATCAGGCCAATAAATTCTTCTCGCCTGAAGAGAAATTATTCATCGGAAACAAATCACCAGAGCAGCAAGAATACATTGATCACGCCTGGCAATACGAATGCCAACACGTTTACCTTTGGGCACTCGGTCATATCGAAAAATTAAATCCTCCAGGCACAATCTGTGATGTTTCAAACGATGTGGAAGCCTTTCAAGATCAAGACGTAACCAACTATATCAACAAAGCCAAACTCCGTTCAACCACAGAAATCTTCGACATGGCCGACTACTATTACCGACTCCACTGGGCCGCCATCGAGCTGCGTATCAACAATAAAGAAACTACCAAAATCGACGAAGGCATAATACGAGAAAGACACCGAGCCCTGAATTGGTTGATTCGATATCTAGATCAAGACTGGGATGAAGTGACTACAGATACTTGATCAATTTCAATATAGAACGGAATATCGGGAAGTATCCGGTGTCAATTTTCTACCACGAAAAACACCAAACCCACGAAAAGGGTCGAAAGCAAAGCCGTTCGTGATTTTCGTGTATTTCGGGGCAAAATCCTTTGCTTCCTTTTGGCGTAAGAATCCTTTTTACATAAAAATGGCGTCTAGTTTACATCGAGATATCATAATGAAATTTCAGTCAAACATTCACGAGGATTCGTCTTCTTGCGGCTTTGGTTTTTTCAAGTCCCGCTAGGGACTACATCATGTAGCCAGGGGATTTTATCCTTGTCATTACCCAAGTTTTCAGGTGATAGCACCTTGGCATGATAGCATTGGTAAGTGGTGGTTTCTATTGGGCTTGGGTTTTTGGTGTCCAT
>NVWB01000183.1 GCA_002733575.1 Blastopirellula sp.
ATTGGCAATTACCAGAGTCTTGTCACCAATGACTGTATAGCTGGGATGGAATATGTCTCGTGCGATCATCAACTTTTGACCAGTATCGGGAACGGGATATTCTTGAAACCTAATTCCAAAACCCGTGAGCAGTTCACCCTCTTCAATCTTCTTACTCATCTGTAAGACAACAGCATAATTGGGAATCGGCGCGTCCTGCGCTGGTGGTTCCACAATGATAGTGATCGTCTCGATATCCATCGGATCAAACCCAAGATCACGCATGCCGAACGCGGTGATCACTTCGTGTGGAAGTGCGTCTAAGTTGCCAGACTCGGCAATGCGGCCAGGATGGGCAATTGCAACGAGTGCGCTATTCGGCGTGATGAATCGAAAATCGGGCTTCGCCGCTGGTTTTTCCGGTTGCTGAGCAACCAGTGCTGCCGGGCAAACCGTTGATCCGATTAAAATACCAAGAAGCAACGAGTGTAAGATGGTCCGCATGATGCCATGTTCCTAAGAGCAGAAAAGAAGAGTGATTTGCGATCACTAGAGTCTACCACTTATAAATACGGTTGGCAAACACCAATTAGGTGGTCTTCAGATTGATAGGTGAACCGTAGCTTACTAAGAACCCTTCGATCCGTTTTAAGTCCCGTAGGGAGGATGAATCTTTATTCATCCTCCTTGGAAAGATTCTCCATTACAAATAACGATCGATTTTAACAAACCGGTGAAGTGATGGCCAATTCGAATGGAAAACGGTTTGATGGTGGATGAAAATAAAAATCTCATCCACCCTACCTGATCTAGATCTGCCGGAAAACCAAGTAGCCCCTAAGTGAATCACAAGAAAAAGTAAAAGCGGTGGAAGGTATTAATACCTTCCACCGCTTTCGGCCAATCGCTCCCAGAGGTTGGATTCCATATTTTGATTTTAACAATCAGATTATGGAATCCAGTAAACTGCGCCGAGCACGGCGGCAGTTTGAGTCAAAGCTCCACGTGCACTCAATGGAATCGGTGCAATCAATTGTGGAGCACAGTTGCCAGGACGGTAATAGCCCAAGGCATAAAGGCATTCGGTCGGTGGGTTCATTCCCATTTTATAAGGCAAGGTAATCACGTTGCCAAAGAAGTGGGCACCTGAAACAAACGGCTGGGTCAAAGGGCCAGTGGTGTGGCCATAGCGTTCGAGGGCACGTTCTTCAAAGTACAACGGTTTATGACACAAGGCCGAGGCGGTCCAATTGACTTCCAATGGTTCCCAATCACGATCCTCGAATTCATCTTTATTCCATCCACACTCGTAAGGCATTTTCCACCAAGCGGCAACAAAGCATTGGTCGTCACTGCCTAGATTGCGAATTTTTAGCCTCTCTAGACCAGAGTCTGTTTTGACAACCACTTCGCCATTTTTGAAGTCAATCATTTGACCTTCAGCAAGCACGGTGCCGTAGATATCGGTCCAAGGACGAGAGTCCAAGACACTTAAAGCATCGGTCTTCCTACGATCCTCTATCTCCTTGGACTCTGCATCTGGAGCATATCGCGGGGTGATATCTAACGAAATGCGAGTGATATCAAAGGCGTGTAATTCGTTGATCAGCTCTTTGCAGTTGTCTGATTCCGTGCAACAGTTCCGGTCGTTATATATTTTAGTGCAGGCCGCTGGATCTTTGATTTCAGCTCCCTCAGGAATCGGTTGAAGTGGCTCGACTGACTCTGGAGGATCAACTTCTAACTGCGGTGCTGCAGGCACAGGTTTACTAGGATCAGCAGCCTTGGGAGGCTCAACTTTGGGCGTCTCTTCTAGTTCTGGGGTCGAAAACCTATTAGACGACCCATCATCCTGCCGACTCGCGTTGTATTTAGAAAGTTGATCGCCAAATGGATCGTTGAAGGGGTCATCCGAGCCCTGTTGAGCCAACTGATTACTGACAGGCGTCTCGTGCGAGGCTGGCCTCACCAGTTGAACTTCAGCCACTTTGATTTTAGTGGTTGATCGCCATGAAAGACGGCTCTTGGCAGTGGCCGGGTTTGTTGACTTCTGTGTACTTGAGCTAACCCGAAGACGATCTGCTGATGTTGTGCTAGGTCGATACGTGTAGCTCTGCAATCGACTGGCAGAGCCTGGCTGCGCGGCGTTGACCGATGTGGCCGCAAACAGCGTCAACACTGCTACCGCAGCAGATGACACTGCCAGTGCCGCCACGAGCTTGTTACTCGGGGCTAGACTCTGGGCTGTAGTTGGGTGATTCCTGAGTAATCGCAATATCATGAGGATGGCTTTCCCTAACACTCGCCGGTGTGACCCGGATGAACTTGGCTTCCTTGCGTAGTTCTTCAATCGTTCGTGTACCACAATAGCCCATGCCGGCTCTTAAACCGCCGACTAGCTGATACACAAACGGACTTAAGTTTCCTTTAAACGGTACCCGGCCTTCGACGCCTTCAGGAACTAATTTGCCCCCGTCAGTCACATCGCCTTGTCGGTATCGATCTTTGGAACCTTTGACCATCGCACCCAACGAACCCATGCCACGGTAAACCTTAAAGGTTCTGCCTTGGTACAAAATCGTTTCACCAGGGCTTTCAGCCAAACCGGCGAATAATCCGCCGATCATGACTACATTGGCACCTGCTGCGATGGCCTTACTTACATCTCCGGAAAAACGAACTCCGCCATCGGCAATGATGGGAATCTCGTATTTCGCGGCAACTTGGGCTGCATCGTGAATCGCCGTGATTTGAGGAACTCCAACGCCTGATACCACGCGAGTGGTACAGATCGAACCAGGACCAATGCCGACTTTGACTGCGTCAGCACCTGCTTTGATCAAGTCTTCACATCCATCGGCGGTTGCAATGTTGCCTGCAACGACATCGATGTTCCAGTTTCTCTTGATCTCTTTCACTGATTCGATCACGTTTTTGGAGTGCCCATGCGCACTATCCACGACCAACAGATCGACGCCTTTATCGATGAGACTTTGAACACGTTCAAAGTCCATCACGCCAACTGCTGCCCCAACCCGCAAACGTCCTAGCAAATCTTTGGACGCTTGTGGGAAGCGGTTCATCATATCGATGTCTTTAATCGTTATGAGTCCCGTTAGTTTGTAAGATTCGTCAACCAGTAAAAGTTTCTCCACCTTTTTAGTCGTTAAAATCTTCTCAGCTTGCTCAAGCGTTACATTCCCTGTGGCGGTGACAAGGTGGTCTTTTGTCATAACCTCTGATATAGAAAGGTCTTGCGACTCTAGGAACCGCATGTCTCTGCGAGTAATGATACCAGCCAGCTTGCCATCAGCTAGCGTAATTGGCACGCCAGAAACCTTTTGCTTGTCCATTAACTTCTGAGCTTCAGCCACAGGAGCGTCTGGTGGCAACGTGACCGGATCGATGATAATTCCGTTTGCAGAACGCTTTACGTTGTAGACTTCTTCGGTTTGCTGCTGGATCGACAGATTCTTATGGATAATGCCTAAACCGCCCTCTTTCGCCAAAGCAATGGCCATGGCACTCTCGGTTACCGTATCCATCGGAGAGCTAATGAACGGAATGTTCAGAGCGATATTTTTGGTTAGCTTGGTCTTGGTTTCGACTTCGGAAGGAACAAAATCGCTATAACGCGGCACCAACAAAACATCGTCGAACGTAACACTAGTCTTGGCAAATCGATCATCCATTTGAACTTTGGCTCCCTGGCTCTTAGGTTTCTCTGTGGTCAATGGGTTGAGTGTAATCAGGCCATTATGACGCTTGCAGTGCTGACTGGCAACGCGGGCAAATCTGAAAAAGCCGGGTTCTGCGAAGTTTCCTGGTTGAGAACTGGGAAAAGTAGGGTGTTGATACCAGCTTAGAAAATGAATAAAGATGCAGTTTGACCAAATTTATCTGTATGATAAAATTAAACGTATGAGTATACACGTGACAAAAAACGAATTACCTGACTTTAGCAAGTTCGTGCAACAACTTGAAGATCGAGGGGAAAGCATGACGGTTGACCAGACCGTGATTGCCTATCGTCGTTACCAAACCCAACTGGCCCAACTAAGGGCAGAGCTTCAAGCGGCCGCCGATGACCTAGACGCAGGTTTAGGCACAGACCTTGACATGGATTCTATAATTAAGGAAGGCAGAAAAATTCTAGCTGATGAGGGCATCACTGACTGATGCCTAAAATAGCGAAAAGTCCTGCGGCAAGAGCAGACTTACTTAATATCTATCTTTATGTTGGCAGGACTGATCGAAGCCCGTCTGGTGCAGATCGTCTTTTAGAGGCGATTGAAAAGGCAAGTGCGTTATACGCTGAACAGCCACTTCTTGGCACGCCTCGCCCTGAGTTTGCCGAGAACTACCGTCTTTTCTCTTGCGGCACAAAATCAAACCCAAATGGCTGGGTTGTTATCTACAGGCCCATTGAAAACGGAATTGAACTGATGCGAGTCTATCGAGCGAGTCAAAACTACACGGAGTTCTTTTAGAGATGTTCTTCTAGAAATTGAAGTAATTCAGAGTTCAACCGAAAAGAGGGAACCTATTTGCTCTTTTCTTCTGGAGTCTCAAATACCCGGCGGCTGTTACGATTACGAAACAAACCTTTTGAACGAGCCGAGGTTTGCATATCTTGCACTAGTTTAGTTTCGTAGTTGAGAATTTCTGTCGTACTGCGGGCAATGATTTGATTGTTTGCATCCCGAGTGGTAACCCAATTGGCGACAATAAAGCCAGGCACTTCGGTAGATTGCACCTCAATGGTCTCAATCGTTTTTGTGGCGGTTTTTTCGGTGGTCTTTAAAAATGCGACTTCTTTGATTTCAGCCAACACTTTAAAAGGCAATCCGAGTGAGAGTATTTCAGTCGTAATTTTTTTCTGAATATCACCGGAAGATGGAGAGAGTATTTCATACTCTTTTTTCAATAAGTAAGGGGCAACGCTCGCAGAGTAATGAACTGTTCCGACGATTTTTGAAGTGTCGCTATGAATTTCAACTTCCCGAACTTGGCAAGGGTACGATTTGCCATAGATGACTATCTGAGTGTTCCCTTTCAGAGTAATCCGGGCAATTCGATTCGGCGGCTGTCCATTTAACCCTGTGCGAAACTCTCGAAGTGGCTTGTCATAAACTTGACCTCTTACCTCAGACTTGGCAGAGCGTTCCAATAGAATGGAATCGCGGTCCACCTCTTTCAAACGAATGGTTGAGGTTGTAATGCTGGTTGAAACCAGTTCACCATCTTTGAATGTCTCGTTGGTTTGTCGTAACTGCTTCCACGAACCCGGCGCAAAACTGGCCCACTCATGATGCTCGTGTGGCACTAACAAATCTTGGGCACTAGCATGCGACGCAAGGCACAGCACAGCACAGAAGACATAAGCGAAACGGATGATAGTTCTATTGAAGTTCATGCAGTTTATGATTCGAAGAATGTAGATTTCAGAGAATAATGGCTTCAACTTTTATTGTCACATAAAAGTATATCTTACATACTCATTAAACTACTCAATTTATCCTTTTTTGCCATCCCCTTACTATTGATTCTGCTAATATACGGCAAAAACAGTCCTAAAGCGTGGTCTACGAGGCGAAGATTTCAGCAACAACCATGTCTTGTCGAGGGAATATGTACCTAAGATCAATCACAATCTTCGAGTCTTGCTCTTGGCACAGTAAAGGATATGGCGAACTCACAAGCTTGGCTTGCAACTCTTCGAGCTTGCCTGATACCGCCGAGACTTCAATTGCGAACGAATCAAGCGAATACTTTTGATCAAACAAATAAGCAGTCGCCGAAACACTCTCCGCACTTTCCACTAATTCCGAGGCACCAATTAATGTTGCCAGGCGTTCACTTCGGTGCTTCAAGTTCTCTACCGATGTTGAGACCAATGAAAGGGTAGCGATCTCGTCTTCTAGTTGCTTGGATGTCAAATAAAGTTCTAACACAGAGCTTAATGCAACCAGTGTCAAGTTCGAAGCGCGAACGGCGTTTACCATCGGGTTACTTTGACAGCCTGATACCTGAGACGTCTTGCCCAACAGAATTCCGCAATCAGGCCCGCCCAGTAAATTTCCTCCACTGGCAACCACAAGATTTGCTCCCTGCTGAACCACTTGCTTGACATCGGTGAGCCCCAAGTTTTTCAAAAATGGAACATCAACCAAGTGACTAAACCCAATATCCACAATCAGTGGCACTTTTTTGGAAGCAGCCAGTTGGGCAAGCTCTTCGATTCCGGGGCATGATTCTGCACTAACACCGGAAAAATTTGAGTTGTCAAAATAGATGATGGCACTGGTTTGATCATCAATCGCATCTGAGTATTCTGCTAAAGTTGTGCTATTGGTAGTCCCAATTTCGGCCAACTGAAGACCGGCCTGCTTAATCAAATCTGGCACACGAATTCCATCAAAGGTTTCACCCAACTGGCCACGGGCAATCACAACACTGCTGCCTGATGGTAAGTTCGCTAATGCCAGATACAGGGCACCGGCCCGATTGCCTGTGACAATCGCGGCTTCGGAGTTGGTCAGTTGACAAAGCAAGGAACTGGCCTCGCTATCAATACTCTGGTCAAGATCGCCGCCTACATTCATTGATTGAAAATCTCGACACCGGCCAAACATCGCTTCCAGCACAGCCACCGGCAACGGCGTCTGACTAATTTGCGAGGAGCACATCACGCCAGTACCATTGATCACCGTCGCCGCTCGACCAGCATCAACGCCTGATATCCAGCGAGAAATCGTTTCGGCCAAATCACCAATCGGCGGCATCCGATAATCGGCCGTTCTGGCTTGCAACTCGCGTTGATAACGATCCATATAAGACCGCACGCCAGACACAATCGAAGAATGACTGACCGTTTCAGTCAACTTCTTCAACGGCGGGTTTTCCAACAGATCAGAAACAGATGGTAATTTATCAAAAATTCGATGCGGCATCTAACAGGGCTCCTAGTGATTTAAGACTCTGCCTGTATTATGCCTGGAAATTGTTTTTTGCGAAACATGATCGAATACACAAATAAGTGCCTAAACATGGCTTAACAACAAGAAGTAGTCCACTGGCTACTTTTTCAGAAAAACCCCTCTGTAGAATAAAAGTAGGCCAGTGGACAACTTTTGCCGCCGCAAATTGCTCTCTTGATAGGCCACATGCCCGTTTTGCGTGTCGTTGTAAGTGATGTCTTCAAACGACTTGCGACAACTTTTTTTTGCCCGAAAAAATCCTTGGTCAAAATGTGTCCATTGGACAAAAAGTAGCCACTGGACAACTTCTTGATTCCCGATTTTCCAACCGCCTCTAAACATGACCTTTCCCCCCGCCAGAAATCAATTCCCGGGTAGCCCAGGTTGCTCGCAACCTGCGCCGGCGCAGCCGACAAGAGGTCGCAAGTTGTGTGCCCTAATTTGTCACAAAACGAATCCCAAACCCTGGTCCAATTTACAAAACTTCTGTAAGGCCCGCCGGGTGTTTTTCCTGGGTGGCCGCGATGTTGGTTTTGGAGAACGCGAACCACTCAATCACGCTTATTCAAAACAACGTCGGGTTCGACTGTCGTCGATCAGAGGAGCAACTGAATTCGTCGAGCGATGAGCGAGGATGAAGAACGAAGGCGGTAGTTCAAAAAACTAAAAGGCCTCACGCTAAGCCTCGAAGCCGCGAAGAAGGTGTGATTTCAAAAACCTTCGCGTCAAGGGTGCCATGCTTTTAGCCGTTAGGCATAAGCATGTTTTTGATTTACCAATATGGTAAATTTAACCAATGCACTTTGCCATCGTAAAACTCGAAAAACGTTTGATAAAGAAGGAGGTGCTCACTTCTTAACCTTCTCTTGTTATTGGCGAATTCCCTGGTTAACAAAACAGCGGACTTGTTGTGAATGTGTGAGTTAAAAAAACTGAATGCTGGAATGGATTCTATTGAAAAAAAAGATAGTCAATCCATCCTAACACGGACGAATCTCAGTGATCAGATTGAATCAGAATTATCTTACTCATCATTGAGAAGCACGCTTATGCCTAACGGCAAAAAGCATGGCACCCTGGCGTTGATACTTTTGGAAACCTGTTGTAAGCCCATTTTCGTATTTTCGGGGCCGGGCTTTTTTAATTCAAAGCCCGTAATTAAGTTTTCTCATGTTTTTTCTCAATTTGTCCAGACATAAATTGACCGTAAGCAACCACAACTCCACCAATGGCTCCAAACAAATGTCCAGCCCACGAAACACCGGGTTGGGTAGGAAGAACTCCCCAAACTAATCCGCTATAAAAGATAGCCACAAAGAAACCTACTGCTGCTCTTTGTGAATTTTTGCTCCATATTCCAGCCATCACCAGATACGTTACTAAAGCATAGACAAGTCCACTGGCACCTATGTGTGTGCCTTGATTCCCAAATGCCCACAAGAGGCAGCCACCAACAAATATAAGCTCAGTTACAATTTCTAAAACTGGACGCTTACAAGTGGCACCTAGAAGGGAAATGAGAATGAAGATGGGGATCGTATTTGAAATAATATGACCCAAACTACCATGAAGAAAAGGCATGGTGACAATTCCCAGCAATCCAACAATGGATCGTGGTGTTAGTCCTATGTTATTGAAATCAAAAGGGATGATAAAATTAAGTAGGAATGCTGCCCATATTGCAACTACAAATGTTCCTGCTATTTTCATTTATTCTTGCTTTTCTTTCGACGAACTGGCAAATTCCAGCCAAGTAGTTAAGTAAGATGGATGGTCAAAACAAAAAATTCTCCCATTGATTATACCGTCCACAGCAAACCCGTTCAATCAATGCATAAACGCTTGGCCGCCATCCATCTGATTGTGCGATGTCATTCATAATCGGCCACGCATCTCCGAAAAATTGCCCATCCCCTTTTTCTTCCTTCTTTGCGACTTAGCGTGAGAAACTTTCTTTATTCATTCACCTTTGATTTGCGCCCAATCACTGAGAAGTGTCGAAAGGAAGAAGCGAATCTGGGTTTCCCGACTTGCGAGATTCTGCTAATACTCCACCCCACTATTGCTGATTTGATAGCGATTCCATTTTTTTAGACAAGGTGAACACCGTGCGAGGATTACTTATTTGGGCTTTCGTTATCGTGGCGATCAGCGTAAATGGCACTAGTTTTGGTGATGAAGTAGGAGAAAGACTGCCTCCACACGATTCTTATCGCCCTGCCCGATACGTCAATGAACTTCCGACTGCTGAGACGCAGGGCCCGGCCAACTTTGTCCAGGGCCAACCCAATCTTCTGATTGACAGCGTCGGTTGGGTCATCGGTATTCCCCGAAAAGTCCTCCTCTGGGACCGTCGCGTCGACAATCATCAAGTCACCGTGCATACGCAAAACAGACTACACAAATACGCGGCTATCAACGAACTCGACGATGTGAAGTTTCGCATCAACCAATACGATCCGATCGGTGAGTTCCATCGACTTCGCCAAAACAAGAACGTCTCAGCCGGGTGGCGATACACGCTCGGTTCGCTTCATCTGATTCGCTACACAGTACTTCCAGGACGAATTTGGGGAGGAGACGAATACAATCCTTACTCAAATACCGTAAGCGTATACTCCGACATTCCCGAGATCGGTATGGTTGAAGCCGCTTATGCCAAGGATGTCAAAAGTCGTGAACTGCCTGGAACCTACGCTGCCGTTCAAGGGCTGCCCGGGGTGAGTCTCTGGCATGCGACCCTTGCGACGAACGATGTTCTCTACTACCACAGCGAATACGAAACCGCTGCGGAACAGGAAGCGGCCAAGTCGATCCTTGCGCCCTACTACGGAATGAAGGTCGGCGGAGCGATCGGATCTTTCATCCCAGGTCCAAACATCGATCCGCTTCTAGTTGCTGGCGGTACGGTTACCGGACATATTCTTGAGAAGACCAATCACTCTTGGGTCTATAAAACTGAAACGAAATACGCCTCGCCAGACTCTAGTTTCCAGTTGACGAATTACTATGAAGCGATGCCATCGGCAGAAGCCGTTGAAAGAATGCCGACAGCCCTTCAACAGCAGCCGTATGAAACGGCATATCCCTCTTTGTATCAACGCCGATAGACACCATGCAATTCGAGATGGATGGCGGCCAAGCGTTTGGGTTTCGATTGAATTGATGGGCCATGAACATGATTATCATAGGGAGTTTTTTGAGTCTAGATTACTCATCCTGCTCAACTTTACATATTGATCTATCCAAATTCACGGCTCCTTTCTAGACTCCAAAAAATTCGGTTTCTAAAACCTATTCGCATTTTCTTGAGGCAAGCATGGGAGTCATAAACAAATTAGCGATTACACTCTTGCTTGGGTTACCGCTATTGGGCTGTAAGACGGTGGTCAACAAGTTTGCATTTCACCCCGATAATGTAGATGTCATCGCCACAAGCGAATTGCCTTATGGAGTGCAAGAGCTGACCATTACGACGGAAGATGATGTAGAAATCACCTCCCTTTATCTTCCGGCACCTGAATCTGATAAGCTCGTGATTTACTTCCATGGGAATGCGGGAAATATCTATCATCGAATCCCCAGTTTGCTTCAACTCAATGAATTCGGCGTCCATGTAATCGGAGTAAGTTACAGGGGCTATGGAAAGAGCGAAGGCCGGCCATCAGAGTATGGAGTCAATGAAGATGGAAACGCGGTATTCCAACATGCTGTTCAGCGCATGGGTTTCGCTGAGGAAAATATCATCATCTTCGGGCGTTCAATTGGGACCACCGTTGCGATAAACACCGCGCAAAACAAACGGCTACGTGGGCTAGTCTTGGTGACACCTTTAACTAGTGGAAAGGATCAAGCGAAAGCAACTGGGCTAGGCTCCATATCGTCGCTGGCAGGAAGCTCATTTGATAATATTTCAAAAATAGAAAATATCGATTCTCCGCTGCTCGTCATCCATGGCACCAATGATCGCGTCATCCCCTATGCAATGGGCAAACAGATATTTGATCACGCCAAAGGTAAAAAGACGTTCGTAAAAATCGACGGCGCAAATCACAACAACCTACACGACGCCTACGGCCAGCAATACTGGGACTCAATACGCTGGTTTATCAAAGAGCCGTAGGGTGGATGAATCTTTATTCATCCACCTTGGAATGATTCTCCATCACTCAGAATGATCGTTTTAACATGCGGGTAAAATGACAATTCATCCCAATAGAAAACCGATTGAAGGTGGATGAAAATAAAGATTTCATCCACCCTACCTGACTGTGAGGGTTGGTTTTTTACTGGGGTTCATAGCTCACATTATCTAAATAGCTATACTCGGCCCTACCACCCGGTTTTATGCCGCCAGGCTGACGGCGGTAGTGGATATGCCATTCTGTCTTATCGGTCGTGGTCGTTGTAACATTAGCCGAAACCGTCGAAACAGAGTATGGCCCTTTTGTAATAAGATCACGTTCCACAACTTCTTCGTCAGTTTCAACGACCACACCGGTGACCGCTTCTGATTCTTGAAAGATTTCGTAGCCATCTGGAAAATGACTCGACATCATCTCATGGGCTTTATCTCGATATCGGAATGGCCAAGCATTTGTATTCCCAGGGATAGCAACAATACCGTGATCGCCAGTTTTCAGGACTGATCGAGCAGAACAACCGGTAAACATCAATGCGGCAAGAATTATCGCCATCCATGGCAGTTTAATTTTCATTTGTGATCCTGAATGAGTGATTAAGCACGGGACTGTACAGTCCTGCAAGGGGTGTGCCAATACCGATTGTTGATAACCAAAATAGAGACGGGCATTTGCGGCACAGTGCCGACTCTTTTGCGGTGCAGCAAGACAATGCTAGCAATCTATCGCAGCTGCCTATACCTTTTGGTATATCGACATTCACGCATCCATACTAGACTCCAAAAATTCGGTCTCTAAAACCTGTTCGCATTTTCTTGAGGCAAACATGGGAGTTGTATAGGATGGATGGCCTAAATTAAATGGTCCACCAACACCGAACATTCATCACAAAGAGCTTGCTCGATTGATAAGATACGCACTGGTGAAAATTAATGAATCCACAACTTCTCGACAGAGACTACTATGTCGTTTTGGGTTTCGACATTGAATTGCCAACCATACGCACCGGTGTCAAAACGATAAACTAATCCGTGTTCAGGCGGGGGCCAAAAAGGGAAATTATAAATGCTGTTGTTCGATGCGACTGGATCACCGAGTAATTTGATTACTTCCTTAGTCGATTTGCCGACAAGGTCGACAGTGTTGAACACGCGTGATGCGGCGTTGATTGCATGATCAGGTGATGAATGAGGATTCTTGCCGTGACTTGGATCGTGAGTTTTTCCCATTGAACGCGTTTCCCACATTAGACGGATGTCGACATCAATGTTTATTGAACGCGCATTGGGATCAGAGGAGCCAGGATGAGGTTCGTGGGGCTCGGAGGGCCATAGAGTTACACAGAGAACAACACTTAGGATCAGTAGGCCTGCTGCCACACCGATCCATTTATAATTATTTGACGCCGGCATAATACTCAAAGCCTCGAAGCAACATGATAGGGATTAGACCACAAAAATGCGGTAATTTAATGCCGCACCATAACGGTCTAGTACGGATCAGTGAAACTTAAATATATTGCAGTATTACAAAAGAGTTGGTGTTTACCTCGTCTTTTGTGGTGTATCAATAACACTAGAAAGGGATTGTATAGGCAAGACGAATGCCAGAAAGAAAAAGATTTATATAATTCACTTTTCTCATAAATAATTCAGCAAGCGTAGGATGGATGGTCTAAAACAAAAGGTCCACCAACACCGAACATTCATCATCGACAAACTCATCTTCGGGAAATTACCATCCTCTTTTCCTTCCTTCTTTGCGACACAGTCGCTTGGCGTGAAATACATTTCCTGCACTTCTAAAGTCGGCTGGCAAGTAGTCAACCTACAAAAACTGGATTGATAACAATGCGTTTTTTCAAAAAACTAAAAGTCCTCACGCTAAGCCTCGAAGCCGCTAAGAAGGCCAGGGAAGAAGAAAAGAGGGAGAGATATTACCACCAAGGCACTAAGACACGAAGGAGAAGTTGGTATTCAAATCTTTTGTGTCTTCGTGTCTTCGTGGTAATAAATAATTTTTCTTGAAAGAGAGAATATTTGCGAGGTCTACACTTTTATGATCCTTGAATTAGCACTCAAACTTCCGCTAACGGTTCACTGGAATCTCCGAACTGGTTGAGCTTTACTCCGCATTTTTCCATCATTGAGAGATACAGGCTACACATTTTTCGGTTGGGTTTTCCGAGGTAGTCGAGGATGCGGCCTGTTTTTATTTGGCCACCACCACTGCCGAGCATTACGAGGGGCAATTGATCGTTGTTGTGGCCGCCGGTCATCATGCTGGAGAGAAATAAGATCATCGAATTATCCAATAGCGTTCGCTCGCCTTCTTGAATTGCGTCCATTTTCTTGGCGATGTAGGCCAGTTGTTCGGTAAAGAAACGATTCACCTTTAACCAGTCTCCGTTATTGGTGTGCGAGAGCAAATGGTGGATCATGTAGTCGATCCCTTGGGTGGGGCTGCGATCAGAAACCAGATTCGGAAATCGTAACGAGGAATGGTCGTTATTCAGTTTCAGCGTACAGACTCTCGTTGTATCGGTACGAAATGCAAGGACCAATATGTCGCACATCAAACGCATGTGCTCATCAATGTCTTGCGGAATACCATCTGCCGGGCGAGCGATATCGGGAGCTTCTAGCGTGGGTCTCCAGCCTTGTAAGCGACGCTCTTTTCCAGCACCTTCGATTCGCCGCTCGACTTCGCGCACTGACTCTAGATACTCTTCAAGACGACGCTTATCTGACTGGCTAATTTGATTTCGCAAACCATTGGTTTCTTCAAGCACCGCATCGAGTACGCTTGAATCTGTACGACTCACTTCATCACGAAATAATCGATCAAAAGCAAGGGCCGGATAGAGTTCCAGCGGCGTGGGTGTGGTTGCTGAACTCCACGAAATGTGCGAACTATAAATCATCGAATAGTTTTTGTGTAAAGCAGCAATGGAATGCTCGCAACCAAGTACGAGACTATCGACCTTGGTTTGGTCGGCATAGTGTCGCGCGACGACTTGATCCATGCTGATCCCTGACCGGATCTCTCCGCCGTTGGCCAAGTGGGCACCGGTCAGCAAGTTGCCTGTTTGACAACTGTGAATGCCACCGATACGGGCTTCCTCATTGTAAAGCCCACGCAGGAATAGAAGTTTTTCGCGAAACGGCAACAGCGGCTCAAGCACTTTGCCGAGTTCCATCTGATCCCCCTCACCCTTTGCCCACCACTCGCTACTGTGAAAACCGTTACCTACAAACAGGCACGCCAGGCGTACAGGCGGGGTGTTGTTGTTTGGATTCGCTTCGTCGCCCCAAACGGATATCGATTCTAGCCACGGGAGAGCCACCGAAACGCCTAGTCCACGCAGCATGGTTCGTCGTGTGATTGTCATTTCAAGTCTCCAGTTTGGTTTGCGACGTTTAGAAATTGTTTACTTTGCACAATCAGCAATACGGCATCGGCCACTCCACCGGTCTCCAGTTTCTTGCCCATATCGTCGATTAAAAGTTGATCAGAAATGGTGGTGGATCGCCCTAATGCGTAGCCCAGTAATCTTTGACAAAACAGGCGAACAAAAACATCTCTCTTCTGCACTGCCAAGTAATCACGCAAGCCGTCGATTCCTGTGAACTGCGAACCATCACGGATTTTTGCGAGTGCGTCGATTGGTCGCCCGGCAGAGTCTGCCTGACGCAATCGCCCGATCGCGTCGTAGTGTTCAAGCGAGTAACCGAACGGATCGATACGACGATGGCAAATCGAACACGCTTTGTCTTTCGTGTGCCTTTCTGTCACCTGTCGCATCGTCAGACCATTATTGTCGGCTTCCTGTTCAGGCAACTGGGGAACATTCGGCGGTGGTAAAGGCAGCTCTTCGCCGAGCAATGTTTCCACGACCCAATTGCCTCGCAATACTGGACTTGTACGCGATGCACCTGCTTGTTTTGACTGCACTGCCGCAAAACCCAGAATCCCGCCACGACCAAACTCCCCGACACCGTTTACGCGACGAAAATGAGAACCCGCAACACCAGGGATAACATAGTGGTTGGCCAATTGCTCGTTCAGGAACGTGTAGTCAGCGTTCAAGATGTCGTCAATAGAGGCATTGTTGCGAAACAAATGCTCGAAGAACTGAATCGCTTCTTCATACATGTCCATCCGCAATGCGGCGTTAAAAGTCGGAAATAGGGTCTCGTTTTTTTCGTTGAACGAATCAAACCCGCGTACGTGAATCCATTGTGACCCAAATTCGATGGCCAGCGATCGCGCGCGATCATCACTCAGCATTCGCTGCACTTGTGCAGCAAGCACTTCGGGCTGATTTAATTTGCCAGCGTTGGCCAGTTGCCGGAGCTCTTCGTCAGGCGTCGATGACCAGAGGAAATAGCTCAACCGACTCGCAAGTGCCCAGTTATCGAGCGGGCTGATTTTCTGTTCTGATTCTGTAGCAGGCAGCGTTGGCTCCGCAGTGCTTATATGTAACAAGAACGATGGAGACATGAATACGCGTACGATGAGGCTGCGAAATGCCTCTTCATGTCCGACGCCTTTATCTCGCAATGATTGATACAAGGCTTCGAGCCCTTTTTCTTCAGATTCTAGCAGCGGGCGGCGGTAGGCGTGTGAAGCAAACTCTTGCAACTGCCTCAACTGTTTCACACTTGCTTCGTTAAACTCCGCTTCAAACGCATCGGCCCGCTGTTGAAACTCAGGTCGTTTTCCCTCGAACAATTCCAGCAGCGTCTTCGGTTGATCTTGTGTGACAAATCCGATGAACAGCGGCAGATATTCGTTCTCGACCACGGGAAATTTGGTAATGAACCGATGCTCTCGCCACAATCGGTCCAGTTCTGAAGTTTGCTCGTCTGTTAAGAATAAATCAATCAGCGGTTGGTCTTCACGATGAAACGTTTTTAAACAAACGACTTCATCGAGTGGAATAATGTGTGGATAGCAGATGTTTGGCGGGAAGACATCACGAAATGCGGCGAGGCCATCAAGGAACTTTTGCCTCGCTGTGGAGTCAGAGGACATGATGATTGGAGCAGATGCGTCCATCTCGAATTTACCCTGCTGCTCGGTCGTTGTTATTTTGAACTGCACTGCCGATGGGCTGGTGGTCTCGATTAAATTGCAATCGACAACGAATTGATGATCACGAAACAAGGCCGCTGGCAATCGGATAGCAATGACCTTATCGGCCGCCAGCAACATGTCATCTCCCTCAAACATCTTGGCAGGCAGCCCGAACCGAGGAGCCTTTGTCTTTGGGCGACTATTTCGGTCACGAGAAAATTTGGTAATTTCAGCGAGATCGATGTCACGAAGCAGCGGACCATTGAGCGAAACAAGCTCTTTATAGAGCCTCTGATTCGGTTCGTTGTCTTGCCCCTGATGCTGACCAGTTAATAAGGCTTGCAACTGCTTCGCGTAGTTCGTCGCATTAGATTGACCATTGGGCGTAGCAGCAGATTTACGCCACCGCCCTAGCAAGTTATTGCCATGAAGATCGGTCGCCGATGCAGGTGGGCGATCTTTCGATATCCCTCTGACAAAACTCCAGACCGCTTGATTACCCAATCGATCTGAGTGAGGATTCTCGGCTGCGATATTGTCAGCAACATCGCTGGCGAGATCCCAGACACGCGTTTGCTTCGATTCTATTTCAGTGATCGTGAAGGAGGTTTCAGTCAAATCGCAAACGTGATTGGCATCTCGCGCGGCAACTGAAAGCATGATGCGGTCGCCTGGTTGAACATTGATTTCCTGGGCAATCAGTGTAGATTCCTTTCCCAGTTCAACTGCTGCTTCGGTCAAGATCGCAGATCTCTTTGCTGTTTGAAGTTCAACCCACCAGCGGACTCCGTTTCCACAATTCGCATGTGCATCGGCAACTTTTCCCGATACGCGAACACGACCCTTGATTGGGCTTTTCCAAACTGCCGAGACGAACTCGGTGGGCGTGGGATGCATTGCGACGACATGCGGTGACATGCGTCCTGGTACGTGTTCGGTTGAATCAGACGCATTGGATTGAACAACCGGCAAATCGGCTGCTTGTGGACTCCAGCCATTGATCGACTTATGCTCTGTGTTGGTAATAAGATCGGTCAGCAAATGCAACTTGACTGGCGGCACCTTGCGACCTGGCTCTACTGGCAATGCGTTTGGATGCATTGGCTTGACATCAAGCAGATTGATCCATTGGGCCAACCAGAGGGGATGAATCTTCTGTTTTGCCGCGACTTGATCCTGTGTCAAAGACGCGTTATTTGCAAGCTCAACTGCCGCCGTAAGATAGCTCTCGGTCTCGGCAAAAATTTCAGCGTAATTGACTTCGTACTGCGAGCCGTAGTTTTGGTAGTTGCGAAGCATTAGGGTCATACCATTACTGTTCACAAATCGCGGATTTCCAAAACGGACCGTCGCAGCAGGGCCATCAAGGCTTTGACCTTGCAGAAAAAGTGTGACTTCGGTTTCGCCCGGCTTGGGCTCTAGTTTGAGCGTGATTTTTTGTGAGACGTCAATTGCCGGATCTTTCGGCTTTTG
Source organism: Blastopirellula sp. (assembly GCA_002733575.1). Classification (GTDB taxonomy): domain Bacteria; phylum Planctomycetota; class Planctomycetia; order Pirellulales; family Pirellulaceae. The sequence goes on from NVWB01000183.1 coordinate 17,654, forward strand.
TCGATGTGAGTTGACGTAGCTGCCGATCTTAGGGTACTCCCACAATCGGTCGAACCATGAAGAAACTTCGGCAACAATTCCATCCACATTATTCTCATCCCAGAGCTTACAGACTTGATCCATGGGGTACGAGGGATTCTCTGCGTTCAACGAAGCCCAAATTATGTTGAGGTACTTAGGGCTGAGTTTCCTGTCCTGGGCAACTTGTTCAAGCGTTGTTCGATTCAATTGAAGATCATTGCGATGCTCTACCAACGCAGTGATATAGGGTTTCAGCGGCAGGCTGCCTTCGTAAGAATACTGGCGATAGAATTTCCTTAGTTCAGCAAGGCTTTCGTCTGTCTGATCTCGCTGCGTTGCAGATTGGAAAAACCGAAATCCATCTGGCAGCAAAACGGCATGCTGACTCAACTGCTTTGCGGCTTTGATATACTTTGTCATCATTGCCGGAGACATCGACAAAGCCTCGGCTGCATTGGTGAAGCCTTCTCCTGCGGCACCTTCGGCTGGGAAAGTCTTGGTTGGTTTCAGATCGAAGCCTGTTAGATCACGAATCGTATTATCATATTCTGTATTGCTGAGTCGATGCAGAGGGACAAAGCCAGGGTCACCTGCTCGTGCTATCGCTTCCAGTCGTAATAACTTGTTGGTCCAAACGATCAACTTCTGCCGCTCGATGTCTGTCGGTTGCGGTTGGTCCTTGGGTGGCATCTCAAGAGACTCAAGCTGCAAAGTCATCGCTTGCCATGGTTCCAAATCTGCACGCACCTGTTTGATCGAGGTGAAGCGTTGCAAATCAAGTTCACCTTCCTTGGTCTTGCTGTTGTGGCAATCGAGACAAAGCCGACGCATCACCGATTGAATTTCACCAAATTGTTCATCGTGTAGATCATCCGCCGCAGCAATCTGCAAGGTTAGTACGGAGAACAGGAGCAGCAAGCAGATTCGCATAGGGCATACTCATCAGATATTCGAGGTAAGGCAGGGCATGATTATTGAGGCAATACCATTATACTAGCCTCGCGGTATCAAATACAACGGAGATGCAAAGGATAATAGAGAACTTCCTTAAATTGAAGTTCGTCCGCCACTTCCTGATAGGCTAGAGAAGTCTCCAAAACCGACATCATGATCAGCGATTCAAAAGAAGTGCGTTGATTGACAATCGAAGCAGTTTATTGAAGCGGTGTCAATCAGAAAATTAAATATTCATTAACTTCACAATTGGGCAATGCCTTTTCAAGCTTGTCGATCTCTGCTTTTGAAACTTGGTTTGAGAAAGTCAAATGTTCAAGGTTGACGAGGTTTTCTAGCGGAGAAAGGTCATTTATCTTAGAGGTGAGAAGCGATAATTGTCGCAGATTGGTGAGCTTGCCCAAGGATGTGAGATCCATGATATCTGTGGTATTCGGAGCAAAAATAGTCAGGGATTCGAGTTGTGCGAGATTGGATAATGGTGAAAAGTCATTGACTTGGGTACCACAAAGTCCGAGATCCTTAAGTCTGCTTAGATTGGACAATGCCGAGATATCTTTCACTGGAGTAAAGGAGATACATAAACTTTCAAGCTGATCGAGGTGAATCAAAGGGGTCAGGTCCGTGACTTGCGGCTCCTCTATCAAGAGGTTATGAATATTGCTCAATGGTTGAATGGGCGTTAAATCATCAATGAGTTTGCCTTCGAGGATGACAGTTAATGGACAGTTGAGTTTCGATAACTCTGCCATATTCTTTAACGTAAAACTCTTCTTCGAGGAAAAATTGATACTAAGAGAATCAAGGGTTTTGAGTGATTCCAGTGGAGATAAATCGACATTCTGAGGATTGTTGAGAAAGACATTTTCAATAGATCTCAAATGCGTTAATTGAGAAATATCAGTGACATTAGGGTTTGTAATACTAACCTCAACAACCGCATCAAAAAAATCATTGCCGAAAACTCTTCTTAACCATCGATTGTCAGTCGGCGGGGACGCTAAAAAAATCATAGCTCTTTCTGCGTCCACTTGATGGTCATATTTAACACCTCCCCCATTCGCCAGCAACCACTCGACCGCCAATCGTTGCTGACGGGCTTGATAAAGCTTCACACTCAGCGGCACTAGTAGTACACAAAGCAGCGTGACGATAATAAATAGCGTTCGCATACTGAATCGAAATTTAGGCAGCCACTTCATTGTCCGTTTTTCCGGTAAAACAAGAATTGCAGTTATGCAAAATCGTACCTGTTATGCTGGGCCAATGCAAATGAAATATATTGCCGCGGTCAATCGATCTTATGGCCATGACGGAACGTAAAGTTTCGCTGGGCTGGGTTGAGATGGCAAGTTAAATTTGCCAGTTAAGCGAAGTAGGACGGATGCTCTACACCAATAAACTTTCCAATCGATTATATCGTCCACGACCAGTTGATTCAATCGAAACGCAAACGCTTGGCTGCCATCCATCTGATTGTGCGGTGTCAATCAAAATCGGCGAACGCTTCTTTTATAAATTGCCCATCCTCTACCCAAACAAATCGTAGCCGATTCGATGTTGGTGGACCTTTTGTTTTATCACAGTCGCTACTTTACTCCAGTTGATGGAAAGCTCAAGTGACATCTATTTACATAGAGAAGATAAAAGCACGCAGCAATTTTGCTAGCAACTTTGTGTAGAATTAATCTGCGAACAAGGCAGCAGTTTCCATCGTTAATGCCAGTTGGCCGTTGAAGATAACAGGCAGAAGTCGTATCAATCTGAAATAGAACGCCTCTACACCGCTGGTGGCCCTTGTAAGCATCCGTTTGGCGGCTTAAATTAGTAGCTCTAGGTTGATGTAAGTTCTGCTGCCGCAACGTGCTATGTGGAATTATGACCTAGAATTGTGTGAACATTTTCAGTTCAAACCACTTCTGAAATAGAAAGTAAGCGTCTTTTAACAAAAAGCCCTTACCAAATTTCGGGCCAGTAGCTCAGTTGGTTAGAGCAGGGGACTCATAATCCCTTGGTCGCGGGTTCGAGTCCTGCCTGGCCTATACCGATAAGCCGTTACCCTGCAAAGGGTTGCGGCTTTTTCTTTTTTGGGTTATTTGATGGCGGCTTGGTTGGTGAGTTCGGTTAGTTTCTTGCGGATTGATTTTTCTTTGTCGTGTTCTTTTTCCGCTTGGAAAAGATCGGCCGCTTGTTGCCAGGTTTTGATGGCGTCTTGTTTGCGATCTAGCTTGAGATAGGCGTTGGCCAGGTGATCGAGTACGACGGAATCTGGTTCTTCTGCCAGTTCGACCGCTTTTTCAATTTGCGTTACGGCATTTTGGTAATCGCCCAATTGATAGTAGGCCCAGCCGAGGCTGTCTCGATAGGCCATGTTTTCAGGTTCTGCCGCGACTGCTTTGCCGATCATTCGTAAGCCACGTTGCAGGTTTTTATTTTGATCGACCCAAAGGTAGCCGAGGTCGTTGTGGGTTCCGATTTCTTCGGGGAACTCATCCAGAATTTGTTCAAGCCATTGTTCGGCTTGCGGTATGTCTCCTTGCTGAACGGCAATGCTCGATAAGATTGACTTGGCCTCTTTCACCACTTCTCGCGTTTGAGGATCATTCCGATCTCTATCAAAACTTGCCAATAAGCGTTTGTAATATCGAATCGATTGGTCGAGGTCTCCACTTTGATAATAGACCCAAGGAACGCGGCTTTGCAGCAGCGGAGATTTATCTTCCAGTGAAACGGCCTTTTTGGCAGAGCTTAACGCCTCGTCATGTTTTTCTAAGAATTGTTGAACCGTGGCCAAGTAGAAGTAAAGCAACGCTCTTTGTGATTTGGGCGGTTTATGGTTGATTGCTGCGAGCAATGCTTTTTCGGCAAGATCTAGTTGATCGTTGGGGAAGATGTCGAGTGCCCAGCTCATTAAAATCTGAGCCGCCTGTTTTTCTTCATCTGCGGCGGCCCCTCTTTGCATCCATTTCCACGTGGCATCGTAATCTTGTTTCATTTCAAACAAGCGAGCAATTGCGACTGCTGCCAACGAGGAAATGCCTTTTCCTTCAGATAGCTGCTGTTCGGCATATTCGATTAATTGATCAAAGCTGGCGGTATCGTCAATCAGTTTCTGAGATTCGGACTTGGCACGTGACAGATCAAACTGAGGAGACAATGCGTTCTCCAGAGCTTCCATTAAAGCAGGCCAATCTTTTTGATGATGAGCGGAGGAAATCAAGATACGCTTGCCGACGGCGGACTTTGTTTTCTCTTGATGATTGGCCACCAATTGCAGGGCTTCATCCCAGTTTTGATCATTGGCATAGACTTCTGCAAGAAAGTAACCCAAGGCGACATTCTTGCTTTGGGCATCATACAGGGGCCGCAGCTTTTCGATTAACTGCTTTCGAGTTTTCGTTTCATCTTGGGTTTGAAGCTGCGTCAGGCGTTGCAACAAAACATAAGCCTGACGGCCTCCGACGGTAAGGTTCGGTTCTAGATATTGATCCAGATGCCGCGTGGCCACATTTTTGTAATTGCGATGCAGGGCCAGTTCCGTAAGTTGTAGATCGAGTACACCTTGGACTGAAAGGTGCTTGTCTGCCAGGCGATACATGGCTTCGGCTTCGTCATAGCGTTTGGCCGCTACAAACAAGTTGGCCATCATTGCATACGTTGATCGAAAGTTCTTGTCGGAGAAGGAATCAATCGTTTCCTTAAGTCCATTGGTGTTGCCGTTGACTAACAGGTCTCGTACTTTCGCGGCATGCAAAGCGGCCGGCTGGTGCATGTCTTGTGACGAATAAAGTTCCATCAAGCGAAGTCGAACACTAAGAAGTTCGGCGATATTCTTTTGAGGGTCCAAGGTGATCAGCGCTTGATTCAACAAGCCAATGGCACGTTTAGGTTGATCTTGCTGCACGGCAAACGCAGCAAGTGAGATACGCTGCTTGGCATTCAATTCATCCCCATGATCACTCAAGATCAGCATGTAACGTGTGCCTTCGGCGGCACGTTTCAGTTGAGACTCTAACCGCAAAATGTCTTTGAGAATGCCAGCGGTATCGGGAGACAATCGATGAGCACGTTGATATTGTTGGATGGCCTTTTCTGGCTGGTTTCGTTGCTCTAGCAATCGGGCATACGTGAGCAGGCTAGTGGCCTCGACCAGATCGAAGTCGCGTTCGGATCGTTTTTGTTTGGGCTCTAGAACTTCGGGCAATCCTGAAAAAGGGTCACGCTCAGTAGGAGCCGCATCAGCGACGACACAATGAATGGATAGCAACAGCAAGGCGAACCAGTGGGAAAATCGGCCAAGCATAATACCTCTCCTGAATTTAGAGAAAAACAGATTGAGCAGTCCAACGTATTTGCCGGATGCACGACTCCGCTCTATTCTAGCCTAAGAAGAGGTCTGCCACCAATGGAAGTTTTTCGATTAAAGCAGGTACTGGGCGAGAATTACTCGCCCTGGTGGCAACGCAGTTATTTGGGTTTGCGTTTTGTGATACTGGCAGAACCCTTTTTCGCTGTTTTTTTGCTTGCCGGTTTCTTTTTGGTGGTGGGTGCAGCAGCTTTCTTTTTGGCGGGTGCTTTTTTAGCGACTGCCTTCTTTTTAGCAGGAACTTCCTTCTCTTCTACTACTTTTTTAGTCGCTGCTTTCTTCTTGGTTGCTGCTTTCTTTTTGGTGGTGCTCTTCTTCTCCGAGTCGTCCTTGTTTGAGCTGCGTTTGGGGAAACGTGATTTCGCATCAGGTGCAATTTCGAGGATGATGTCTCGATACTTTTTGGAGAACGGAGTGGCATAATACCCAACAGCCAATTCATGAATCAAGGAAGCAAATTCAATTCCTTTGGTCTTTGGAATGGCACGTTCCATGCCGGGAACTGATTTCTTCCGTGCTTCGTTGTCGTTGATAACGCCGAGGGCTTTCATTAGCTCTAGCAAAGCATTGTCGATGGGAATTGAATGCCCGCCCAGCCCGTGTTGGGTTACATAACCGATGACAAACGGTGTGGCACCGCGGAATTTCTCAAGCTGTTTGACTGCTTTTCCTTGGTTTAGTTTTTTCAGACCTTCTAGATCGTAAGAATAAAGCGTCTCAAAAACCGATTGAAACAAGTTTTTCAAATTACGAGCAGACGAAGCTGCTTGAGGCAATTTGGTCATCACTTCGCAGAGTTCAGCGATGGAGGTGACCCGAACTTCATTCCAGTCGTAATACCGCTTGGTCAGCTCTTCAAAGCAGAGGTCGGCCGATTCACGCGGAGAATTTTCTAAGATCGCAGCGTATGCCATTTGATCTAACAACAAGCGAGTATCAGGCTCGGCAGGCTGGTAATGTTTTTTTACAACTTTATGGCAAGCGGTTAAAATTGCTTGACGATTCGGAGCGGCCATCGGAGATGCTATTTGGGTCTAAGGGAATCTACAATGAGATAAAATGGTTTGAGGATATCGAGGAAATCAATCCTCAGTTGACTCCGAGGTATCGGAATCTATTTTGGGAGGTGATTCTGATTCCTGCTCATTCTCTAGATCTTCGTGATCGTAGTTTTCGTGATCAGAGCCTTCGGCAGTAAGGCTGTCGGCGTCTGCCTCATCGTCTTGGGAATCGGGAAGCACGTCTTGTAGAATTCGACTGATTTCAACAGAGTGCTTCACTCCTTCGTCGAGTTTAAATTCTACTTTGGGGATAAAACGCGTATCGATGCGATCTTTGATTCTAGATTGAATAAAACCGGCGGATCGTTTGAGACCATGAAGACAGAGGGCCTGCTTCTTTTCATCGCCCATAATCGATACATGGATTTTTGCGGTACGCATATCGCCAGTGACTTCGACACCAATCACGGTGACATCACAAACGCGAGGATCACGAATGCCTGTTAAGATCGCCATGCTGACGACCTCACGAATGGCAGAGGCGGCTTTTAAGGTCCGGCGAGAAGCCATAGTTCAAGTTTCTCCTGTTAAAAAAAGTGATTTCTGGGACTATATATCCAAAGTTCGAGCAATTTCTTCCACTCGGAATGCTTCCAGAATATCGCCTTCTTTTATGTCATTAAAACCTGATAACTTGATTCCACACTCATAGCCTTCGCGTACTTCTTTGGCATCATCTTTTTCGCGTTTCAACGAATCGAGAGGATACTCACCAATTCCACGACCATCACGGTTTAAGCGAATTCGGCAACCTCGTTCGATGCTTCCGCCTAGCACTCGGCAACCAGCGATCGATCCTAATCGACTCACATGGAAGACACGTTGCACCAAGGCACGCCCCAATTCTTTGACGCGTTTCTCTGGCTGAAGTTTACCTTCAAGCAACAGTCGGATGTCATCGGTTACTTTGTAGATGATATCGTAACGGCGAATTTCGACGCCACGTTCATCTGCCAATGATCGAGCCGCTTCGTCTGGAATGACGTTGAACCCAACAATCACGGCATCTGATGCAGAAGCCAAAGTTACGTCAGCTACGGTGATTCCACCGACTGAAGTTTGTAGTAGTTTCACTTTAACTTCAGGGTGCTCTAGTTTTTCAAGTTCTTTTTGCAGTGCTTCGATAGAGCCGCGTGTGTCTGCACGAAGAATGATATTGAGCGTGGAGACGCCTTCGTTTCCGATCAAAGAGCCCGTCAGTAAGCGTTCTTGGAAAATTTCAAGGGAAACTTTAACTTGATGTCCGCTCAAATTCTCTTCACGAGTTCGGTCGGCTCGTAGTTGGGCCACTTCGCGTGCCTTGGCGATGTTATCTAAGACATAGAACTTTTCGCCAGCTTCAGGGGCTTTATCTAAACCGGTGATATTCACAGGCGTCGATGGCAGGGCCACTTTGAGTCGTTTTTTCTTGTTCAGCGTGTCATACATTGCTTTGACACGTCCGTGTGTGGTGCCACAGACCACAACATCGCCTACCTTAAGCGTACCGGTTTGAACGATGACTTTCGTCAGCACTCCACGGTCTGACTCTTGTTCGGCTTCTAGACAGACGCCCATAGCTTTTCGTGAAGGGTCAGCTTTGTACTCGTGAATTTCAGCGGTTAGCAAGAGGGTTTCGAGTAGATCATCGATCCCTTCTCCGGTCATCGCACTAGTTTTCACGACTTCAACATCGCCACCCCATTCGGTTGGCAATAGGCCATGTTGGGAAAGCTGTTGCAGTGCTCGTTCCGTGTTGGCACCTGGCACATCAATTTTGTTTAAGGCAACCACAATCGGCACATTTGCCGCTCTTGCATGGCTGATGGCTTCTTCTGTCTGAGGCATTACCCCGTCGTCGGCAGCTACAATGAGCACTGCGATATCAGTGACATTGGCTCCACGTGCCCGCATTTCGGTAAACGCTTCATGGCCTGGTGTATCAACAAACGCGATCTTTTTGCCCTCGCCTTTGTTTACCAAGTAAGCCCGAATGTGCTGCGTGATTCCACCCGCTTCGCCAGAGACGACATCGAGCCCGATGATTTTATCCAATAGCGAGGTCTTACCATGATCAACGTGGCCCAGGAAAGTGACCACAGGAGGCCGAGTTGTCAGCTTATCAGGATCATCCTGAACTGCATCCAATTCGGTCATTACGGTGTCTTCGATGGACTGAGCGTCTTTCAAAGTGATCTTCACTTCGAATTCTGCTGCCAGCATTTCGGCGGTTTCAGTATCAATGAATGCATTGATTGTGACCAATTCACCAGTCACTTGAAGCAGGGTTTTCTGAACTAGAGCGTTCGAGATACCTGTTGCTTCACAGAAATCACGGATCGAACATGGGAGTTCGAGTGCCACTTCGGTCTTACGAGGTGCAGCAGTGTTAGTCCCTTTGCGGGTATGTCTTCTCGGACGTCTTCGTTGTCTATCACCATCGTAATTCTGGAATCCCGAGCCGCCACGCCGTGATTTGTTTCGACCTTGGGTTCTCGCTTCCCGGCCACCGGCCATGCCTGCGACTCCGGCCTTGCCTTTTCCTTTGCCGCTTTCTTGTTCTGTTCCCTGCACTCCGGTACCAAGCTTGGCGTTTTTCTTGCCCTTTTTCCCTTTTTTCTCGTGCTGTTTGGTGAACTCTTCAAGCGGGGCCTTTTGACCAGCTTTTGCACCTTTGATCGCCTCTTTGGGAAGCTGCATGATCGGTTTTTGGGGAGCAGGCCCTGAAGCCGTTTTTGCTTTGGCTTTAGGCTGAGCAACTTTAGGCATCTTGGCCAATTTAACTACAGGAGTTGCCCTTTTAGGTTTGGCTGGTTTGGGTTTCTCGGTTCCTCTCGCACCTTCGGTAGGAGTCGATTTTTTTCTACCACCGAGGACACGCATCTTCCCAGATTTTGCATTGGGAGAGATATATTGGTCACGCCTGAAAGCACCAAGGGGAGAAACTGGCTCTGCTGCCACTTCCTCAATGACCTCTTCCACCTTTTCTGTTGGCTCCGAACTCTCTTCGGCTGCATCAACAGTTGGGCTTGTAATTTCGGAATCGACCGGGGCTTCGCCAACTGTCGGGGCTTCGCCAACTGTCGGGGCTTCGCCAACTGCCGGGGCTTCGACTTCTACAGGGGCAGGCGCCTCTTGAGGTTCAGCGGTGATCGACTCGCTAACTTCAACGGCCTCTTCTTGCTCAACTGCGATCGCCGCTTGTTCAGCTTCCGCGGCTTTGCTCCGCAGTCTTTCAGCCAAAGGACCGCTACTGGTGCGTAGCGTTTTGATTTCTTTGGGAGCCTTCTTTTCAGGACGCTCAGGACGAATAGGCTCATCCCCAGAAGGGCCTTTCAAATCGGAGACCGATTTTTTCTTGCCTTGCTTTTTCCCGCCACCCGCGATGAAGGATTTGACTTTTTCGACTTCTTCGTCGCTCAAACTAGCCAGCGCAGAGCCCTTACCTGTAACGCCTGCGCGATTACAAATTTCGACCAACTGTTTACTGTCGACCTGTAGCTCTTTAGCTAAAGAGTAAATTCTTACTGGCACCGTGGCCATCCTAATTCTTCTACCTACCCTGTGACCCGTTAGAATTTAATGGAACAAGGCGGTTTCGGTTACCGCTATATCATACCTATTGTCTCCGTTTGGGGAGGAACTCCTTGGGCAACCTTCAAGGAGTGGATTGGTTCTTTACAACACTCTTTATTTATATCACAAATACTGCTTTCCCTCTTAGTTAAATCAAGAGAGTTGCAGATGCGATCTCGTCGTCTAAAATTATTCGCCTGACTTTTGATCATCAGGTTTCTTCTCAGCATTTTTCTGAGCTTCTTTTTCTTCTCTCGCTCTACGTCGTTCGGCCTTCATGGCAGCCTCAGACTCTTCACCCAGTTTCTCGGCGATGTCACGAATTTCTTCAACTGCCTCGGCAGTGTATTCCCCCATTTGCATGAGGCCTTCGTCTTCGATCACCGAAAGGTCATCAAAGGAAAGGAATCCTTCACCCACAAGCTGTTCGGCAACTTCGTCGGTGATTCCTTCGATGGTACAAAAATTGGTAATGGCACGCTCGATCTGGTCTTCCAGTTCCGAACGTAACATAATCTCGATGTCCCACCCGCAAAGCTTACTTGCCAAGCGAACATTTTGGCCGCGTCGACCAATGGCCAACGAGAGTTGATCTTCACGCACTAAGACAATCGCTCGTCCTATCATTTCGCAAAGAATGACTTCTTCGACTTCGGCCGGCTGTAACGAGTTGGGAATCAGATCTTGTGGATCATCGCTCCAACGGACGATATCGATTCGCTCACCTGAGAGTTCGTCGACAATGTTTTTGATGCGATTCCCGCGAACACCAACACAGGCACCCACGCAATCGACGCGTTGATCGGTACTATCGACCGCCACTTTGCTGCGATAACCGGGTTCTCGACTGATGCTTCGAATCGAGATAACTTCATCGGTGATTTCAGGAATTTCTTGGTCAAACAGGCGTAACACGAATTTACGATTGGTACGGCTCAGCACAACTTTAATGCGTGAACCTTGCTTACGCACTTCATAAACAATCGCTTGTACGCGGTCGTTGGCATGAAAGGACTCGCCAGGTATTTGCTCGGATCGAGGCAGAATGGATTCGACGTTTCCTAGAGAAACAATCGTAGCACCACCCTCAACTCGGTGAACGGTTCCGTTGACCATCTCGCCAATCATCTCGTTGTATTCTTCGTACAACGCGTCACGTTCTGCTTCACGGATTTTCTGGATGATCACTTGCTTGGCAGTTTGGGCTCCGATTCGACCGATCGTCTCTTCAGGGTCAACAGGTTCTCCGTCGATGTGCCCGGTGATTGAACCATCTTCACGACTGATATGGATCATGATCTCAGCGTCTTCATGATGGTATTTCCGCGTAGCAGACACCAACGCAGACTCAATCGCCGAAAAGACGATTTCCTTTGCGATGTTTTTGTCGCGGTGAATCGCGTCAACGATTCTTAAAACCTCAGCCGGGTTCATAAATTCCTTCACTTTCGCCGAATTGTCGTATTAATCAATCTTCATGGGGAGATTGAGCCCAAGACCAAATTGTACGTTTATGTGACTAAGAACTTTGCTCTACTTCTTGTAGATTAAGCCCTGAATCACAATCAAAAAGATGAACATGCTTTTGCAGTAGACCAATCTGAACTTGCTGGCCTTCTTTAAAAACAGCTTTACTTTTTGAGTCGCTGATAGGCAATTTACCAATCAGCGTGATTTCGTTGGTTTCTGTTGTTTCTTTTTCCGTTGTTTGTGTAGTCGCATTTAGTCGGCAATGCACCAATTCCGAATCACCCAGTGATTCGATCATGGCAATGGTTGCCTTTGCTACCACACTCACATCGGAAGAACTAGGCGTTTCGTTTTGAGCAAGTATTACTACATTCTCAGCCCGTATGCCTAATTCCACTTTTCGCTCTTCGGTGTTATCGAGTAAAACCTCTGAGCGATATGTCTTCTCTAGCTCAATTCTGAGCCCACTGCCGATGAAACTTAAACTGGAATCTTGATTGATCAATTTTCCAGGCACAAGGTTCATTGGCGGGGAGCCAAGGAAGCCAGCTACGAAACGATTCAACGGTTGATGATACACCTGTTGTGGCGTACCGACCTGTTGAATCACTCCTTGATCCATCACCACAATTCGATCTCCGAGTGTCATCGCCTCGACTTGGTCGTGCGTAACATAGATCATTGTGGCGTTGAGTTGTTGGTGAAGCTTACGGAGCTCCAACCGAGTTTCAACTCGTAGTTTGGCATCTAAATTTGACAAAGGTTCATCAAACAAAAATGCCGCCGGTTTTCGAACAATAGCGCGACCCAAGGCAACACGCTGGCGTTCACCGCCTGATAGTTGTTTGGGGCTCCGATCCAATAGGTGTTGAATCCCCAATGCTTGGGCCGTTTGCTGAACTTGAGCTGGTATTGCAGCACGAAGTTTTTCAAGCTCACGAGCCTTGGCAGGTGCCATCAGGCGTCTTAAAAATCGCTCTAGGAAATTGCCTCCATAACGAAGCTCTAACCCAAACGCGATGTTCTTGTATACCGTCATGTGTGGATACAAGGCATAGTTTTGAAACACCATGGCGATGTCTCGGTTTTTAGGAGGCACACCTGTGACCTCGCGATCACCGATATGAATTTCTCCTGATGAAACTTCCTCTAAGCCAGCGATCATTCGTAGTGTGGAACTTTTACCACAGCCACTTGGACCAACCAGTACGAGAAACTCTCGATCTGCAATTTCCAAACTGAGTTCGCGCACAGCATGGTTATTGCCTGAGTAGGTCTTACTGACTCGTATTAAAGTTACTTTGGCCATACTTAAGACCAACGAGTTGGTAAAATGAACCCAGACTCCACCGCGTGAAACGAGGCAGGTATGCCGAAAACTGTTTCATGTACACTACTTAGTGGAAATCACAATCCAGCCAGAATACCGGGCTAGCGGCCTAGTGTCAAGCTAGGGCAAGCCGAACAGAGGGCCAATTTCACTCCATAGTAAGAATCAGGCGAAACCTGACACATGGCCGAGACGTAAAGGGCAACAAACCTTTACTAAGTAGTCTAAATTATTCCATCAGAACTTAGATGCCACGCACTAAAATAGATGCTGCTTGACCCTGTGGTGTTACGTTCGAGCATAGAAATGAGTGGGTCTCGATATCTGAGGCTTCGGTGACCACAGCCAAATCACAGTCAGAATCTGGTGTTTGGTAGTGAGGATTCGGAAAATACTTCCCATTTTCAAGGGCCAACACACTGCTGATGAGCTCAACCGTACCACTGGCGGCGCCCAGATTGCCAAAATTACTCTTAGTGGCGACCACGGGAACTTTTGATCCACGATCACCGAAGACCCTGTGAATTGCGTCCGACTCTTCTTTATCGACTTCAACCGAAGAGAGCCCATGGGAATTCACATGCCCCACTTCACTGGCATCCATTCCTGCTTCTGAGATCGCTTGGTTCATGGAATTCGACAACGCCAAAGACCGACCGGCCGAACCATCTCGGTTAATCACGGCCGATATTCCGTGCCCGACAATTTCTCCATAAATCTTGGCACCACGCTTTTCGGCATGCTCAAGCGATTCAAGAATCAACGAACCGGCCCCTTCACCGAGCAGCATTCCAGCTCGATTTTTATCAAACGGGCGGCTGATACTGGCTTGGCTCTCGTCGCCTTGTGCTACTTTCTCTTGCATCACAGTATGTACCGAACG
>NVWB01000184.1 GCA_002733575.1 Blastopirellula sp.
TCGTGGCCCAGATCGCATGCATGGCGAGTGGTTTCCAGCCACTGAAACAGAGCCCGCTTATCTCAAAACAGTTCCTTACACCTTAGACTCGGGAAAAACCATTTACACCTCAGGCCTTCCGGTTTCGTTTGGAGACAATCCACCCGTCGTGCTTCAACCCAACTCACAATTTCGCGTTCGAGGCCACATTTCCACACCCCATCCAGTCTGGTTTGGGATCACTTTGCGTCACCCCAATGGAGAATTCGCTGGGCGCGTCCAAACCATCAAATCTGCAGAGTATTTTAAAAGTGGTGAAGCATTTGACGTTCTACTAAATCTTGCCGACTATCATCTCGACCCTTCACTTAAGAACATAAAACATAAATTACCTAGCGAACCGTATGAAATGGTTGTCGAAACGGTTTGGTGTCACTCACTGTACGATCAAGCAGGACTCGCTATTCATTCGATTGAGTTGATTGCTGAACCTGAACTGGAAACACAGGAATAAGCTTCCACTCCAAAGTTGAAATTCAAATAAGAATTCAAGATATCCCACCTAGCACTATCAGAACATGAATAGAACAATCTTCCTGAAAATAACTGCGAGCATTGCAATCACCTGCCATGTATTATTCGCTTCAGATTTATTGGCTGCCAAACGCCCGAATGTGGTTGTGCTGCTGGCCGACGATCTCGGTTGGAAAGACATCAGTTGCTATGGTGGCCCGGTCAACACGCCTTCGATTGATGGCTTGGCGGCCCAGGGAGTTCGCTTTACCGATTTCCATTCAGGGGCAGCCGTTTGTTCCCCATCACGTGCTACTACATTGACCGGCCGGCATCATATTCGGGCCGGTGTCTATAGTTGGATTAGCGACTTCAATCAAAACTCCCACTTGCTTCCCAGGGAAGTCACGCTGGCTGAAGTGCTGAAAGAGAACGGCTACTCAACGGTTCATCTCGGCAAGTGGCATCTTGGCTTGCCTACTTCACAACGCAAAAAACCAACGCCTGCCGATCATGGTTTTGATTACTGGTTCGCCACAGGCAACAATGCTCAGCCCAGCCATAAGAACCCATCGAACTTCATTCGCAATGGCAAACCAGTCGGAGAGATGCAAGGCTACGCTTGTCAAATCGTTGTCGACGAAGCAATCACTTGGCTCGACAAACATCGAGATCCCAACCAACCATTTTTCCTCAACATCTGGTTCCACGAACCGCATGCCCCGATTGCCGCACCAGACAACATTGTTTCCAACTACGGGGAACTAAAAGATCCAGCGGCGATTTACTCTGGCACGATCGACAACACCGATTTGGCAGTCAAACGCCTGCTAAAGAAACTGGCAGAAGTCGATTCCCCGGAGAACACACTGATTGTTTACGCGTCTGACAACGGCAGCTACAGGGCCGACCGCGTTGGGCATTTGCGTGGCACCAAAGGCTCGAACTACGAAGGGGGCATTCGGGTTCCTGGAATCTTCTACTGGCCCGGCACGATCACAAAAGGAACTGTTGAAGCCGAACCAGCAGGCCTCGTTGACTTGTTGCCAACCGTGTGTGGATTGCTGGATATCGAAAAACCCAAAGGCGTACATCTCGATGGCTCTGATCTTTCGCCGCTGCTTACCGCAGACAAGTCGAAGTTCGTCCGGCATCAACCGCTGTTTTGGCTACTACCTGCCGCTGGCCCTACGGTGGCTATGCGTGATGGCAAGTTCTGTCTTGTGGCGCAACGAGATTATGAATTCCCCAGAGACAACAAAGCTCTGGCCGCATTCCGCAAACAAATGAAAGATACCCTCATCAAGAACGGAACCTATGAAGAAGAAATTCGTGGCAGCACGTTCGACAAACAAGTCTTCGAAGGGTTTAAAGACAAAGAAACGGAAAAAATTCGTGGGCAATTCATTCGCTTAAACATGTTTCAAGAATCTTGGATTCCATCAATCATTGCTGGCGGCTACAAACGCTTTGAACTGTATGACCTAGAGAAAGACCCTTCGCAAAAGTCAAACATTATTGATCAGCACCCTGAAGTGTTCCAACAAATGAAACAGCAACTGCTTGAAATCAACGCCAGCATCATGGCCGATGCCCCTGATTGGACCCGATATCCTAATCCAGACTTTCTAAAGAAGAACGCCAATTCCCCCACCACAAAAGAGACGAAACGGATGGAAGAGAAAACCAAAATTCATCGGTTAGAGAGTACCAGACGCTCTCCGTTTGATGCGTTTGTCTATTTAAATCGAATTCCCGAGAAGCCAGAAGAAGGTGAGTCGGCCGAGAGTTTAGCTGGCCGTATTTTTGGACGCTTGGCCAATCAAGAAGGTCGCGTTCTCTTAAAACTTCCGCCCGACATGAACCGACAAGCTTACCTGGGTTTCAAAACCTTTCTAGAAACCGAAGGCAACCGGAATGTGGGCCATTGTGTTTCATGTCATTCTCTTCCAGATCTGGCAGACAACAAAACCACCACGTTACGAAATTTAAAGAAAAACCCAGCCGAGTTAAAAAAGCTGATAGAATCAAAACTGAAAAGCACACACAACCCTGCAAACACGTCGAAAAACGTCGATCCAACCTATGCGAAAATCAAGATCGAT
This sequence comes from Blastopirellula sp., assembly GCA_002733575.1. Classification (GTDB taxonomy): domain Bacteria; phylum Planctomycetota; class Planctomycetia; order Pirellulales; family Pirellulaceae. Next base: position 2,598 of record NVWB01000184.1, read on the forward strand.
GACCAAGACATTCAGAAACTGGTGGCCTTTCTCGGTTCGCTCAACGATGTCTCAGACACCCAGTTTCGTAATTTGATCCTCAAAGCAACAGTTCTAGACACAACAAATGATATTGAATAATACATCTCATGCCACTTCAATTACTGGAGTAAACATCGTGACGAGCACGATTGAAGAGAGAAAATTATCGACCGTATCAATGATGCCCGATGGTTTGCTGAATACGATTAAGCGAGAAGAGATTCTTTCGCTGCTGGCATTTCTTCAGTCAGGTGAAAAGGAGAGCAAGTGAAACGGTTGACGTCAAACAAGATACACCGACTTTTCTTGATTGCGATTCTTGCGTTCGCATCCAATGTTGCGTATGCGCAAACCTGGAAGTCTCAGGTCAATCGGCTGATTGAGTCGTCTTGTATTTCTTGCCATGATGAATCCACCGAAACCGGGCTCAACTTCGAGGAACTCGATTTCGATCTTTCGAACCCCGACACATTTCGTCAATGGGAAAAAATCTTTGACCGAACCCACCAAGGCGAAATGCCCCCCAAGGACGAAACACGTCCTGAAGCTGAACTACTCAACCAGGCCCTCGCTTCACTCAAAACCAAGTTACGCGAAACGAATCTAGCATCACAAAAGACCAACGGGCGAGTTCCCAGCCGCCGTTTGACTCGACTGGAATACGAATATACGCTGCACGATCTGCTCCATATCCGAGGTGATTTGGCCAAACACTTACCGCCAGAGAATACCACTTCGGCCTTTGATACCGTAGGCAGTAATCAAGGCATTTCGCCAGTTCACATTCAAAGCTATTTGCAAGCGGCCGACGTTGCACTAGACGAGGCCATTCAACTCGGTCCAAGCCCCAAACCAGCACCGACGCTCATCGATTATCAGAACTCAAAATATGTCAACATGTGGACCGAGCGTCCGCTACTCAGCGGCGGCAGTACCAGTAAAATGCTCGACGATGCTTTTGTGACTTATGAAACCCGCCAGCATGTGGCCCAATCGAATCATATAGGCTTCCATTTCCGCACGCCTGGTTTATATCGTATCACCGCCGAAGCCTATGGATATCAAGCAAAGACACCAGTGATCTTTTGCATCTATCGCAGCAGCAACCTTCAAGGAAATGCCGAGTTAATCTCAGCGGTCGATCTTCCCGTTGGGAAATCACGCACGATTAGCATCACTCGATACTTTACCCCTGGTGATTATTTTTACCCATCACCAGCCGATCACGACAGTCAGGCGGATGGACGCAATATTTACTCTGCCCTCGGTTCAAAATTCTACAAAGGCGAAGGACTGGCCGTGAAATGGCTTAAGATCGAAGGACCACTTGAAACCCAATGGCCACCAAAAAGCACTCGTCAGATTCTAAAAGATGCTACCTTCAAACGACGGCCAGGATATCGACCCGCACAACAATTTGATGTCGAATTAACGCAGTCTCCTCATGAACACATCAAAAAAACCATCGAACATCTAGGCCCTCAACTCTTTCGTCGGCCATTGGCGAAAGGGGAAGTTGAATCGTTTTTGAACCTAGCGACCCCTTCGATCAACAACCAACAACCGCTGGAACAAAATATCCGTGCTCCGCTGCGAGCCATGTTGAGTTCACCCCAGTTTCTATTCCACTCTGCTGAACCAGGTCAACTTGTCGACTATGCACTGGCCACCCGGCTCTCGTACTTCCTTTGGAAAACCACGCCCGATGCAGAATTGCTTCGCTTAGCAAAAGAGAAAAAGCTAAACGACCCGGCGGTTCTCCGCCAACAAGTCAACCGGTTGCTTGACGATCCGAAGTCGGACCGGTTTGTTCATGATTTCCTTGACCAGTGGCTCGGCCTGCAAGATATTGATGCCACCACACCCGACAAAAACCTCTACCCTGAGTATGACGATATTTTGCGTCAGGCCATGCTGCAAGAAACACGATTGTTCTTTCGTGCATTGATTGACAATAATCTTGGTGCCAGCAATTTAATCGATTCCGAGTTTACTTTTTTGAACCGGAAACTTGCGGAGCACTATAAAATCCCCAATATCGTGGGCGAACATTTTCGCCGTGTCGACTTGCCCAAAACTTCGGTCCGCGGCGGACTCCTCACACAGGCCAGCATCTTAAAAGTCACCGCCAACGGCACGGTCACTTCGCCGGTCAAGCGTGGCAGTTTTGTGCTCTCCAAATTACTCGGCACGCCGCCAAGTTCCCCGCCTCCGAATGTCGGTTCGGTTGATCCTGATACCCGAGGTGCTACGACGATTCGAGAAACGCTAGATAAACATCGCAACGTGGCCAGTTGTGCCAGTTGTCATCAACACATAGACCCGCCTGGCTTTGCGTTAGAAAGTTTTGACCCCATTGGCGGTTATCGAACGAATTACCGATCCACCGAAAAGGGGAGAAGGCCAACTAAACAGCTACTCGGTCGTAACATCCACGAATATCGTATCGGACTCCCGGTCGATGCCAGCGGCGTTACCGTCGATGGCCAACAGTTCGCCGGTATTCGCAAGTTCAAAAATATTCTACTATCACAAACCGATCAGGTTGCCAAAAACCTGGTATCGCAACTAATGGTTTATTCAACCGGCGGAGATATTCAGTTTGCAGATCGAGACGAAATTGAGCGGATCGTTCAAGAAACAAAAGACCAAGATTACCCCGTCCGAACCATGATTCACCAAATTGTTCAGAGCCCCTTATTTAGAAATAAATAGATCTCGCTTGGACCAAAAAGCATGAAACCCATTAATCGACGAACTTTCCTACAAGCCTCAGGCGTCTCGCTGGCCCTGCCGCTGTTAGAAACCATGAACCCTGCCTTGGGGCGTGCAATCGAATCGCCGCCCCAGCGGATGGTTTTTATCTGTACGGCGCTCGGTCTGCATTCGCCTGCCTTATATCCCAAAAACACTGGTGCAGAGTATGGGTCGACCGAATATCTTGATCTGCTTAAAGACCATCGAAAAGATTTCACTCTGATCTCTGGCCTATCTCATCCCGACCAAGGGGGCGAACATTATACTGAGATGACATTCCTAAGTGCCGCACGTAATCCTGGCCAAGATGGTTTTCGGAATTCGGTCTCCATCGATCAATACGCGGCCCATCAACTTGGGTATGTCACACGATTTCCTTCCGTGGTACTTAGCAGCAACGGGCCTTCTAGCCAATCTTATACTTCTAGCGGCGTGATGGTGCCTGCCGAGACCAGCCCGGCCAAGATGTTTTCCAAAATGTTTTTGCAAGGCAATGCGGAAGAAGTACGCCGTCAACAGCAGAAACTTACCGAAGGCCGCAGTATTCTAGATGAACTGCTGAACCAAACCACGGCACTTCGCAAACAAGCGAGTGCCGCGGATCGCCAGCGGCTTGACGAATATTTTGAATCGATTCGCACTGCCGAGAATGACCTCGCCCAAGCTCAGGCATGGCTCAATGAACCCAAGTCAAAAACCAAACAGAAGCAACCCAGCGATATCTACGACAAGGCCGATTTGGTCGGTCGTACTAAGTTGTTAATGAACTTGATTCCGCTGATTGTGCAATCCGACTCTTCACGAGTCATCAGCATCATGATTCAAGATCATCAAGTCGTACCTCAAATCGATGGCGTGGTGGCCGAACACCATAACCTATCACACCATGGGCAAGACCCTGTTAAAATTAAACAACTAAAAACCATTGAAAAATCGCTCGTCGGCTGCTACGGTGACTTACTTCAAGATCTAAAATCAAAACAAGAAGGCGAGCACCGCTTGCTTGACAATACGATGGTGATGTTTGGTAGCAATCTTGGAAACGCGAACGCCCATGACCCTCGCAACTTGCCAATCTTTATGGCTGGCGGCGATTATCAACATGGGCAATATGTGGCCCTCGACAAGAACAACAACACGCCACTGTGCAACTTGTATGTAAATATGTTGAATAAGATGCAAATCGAGACAGATTCCTTCGCAACCAGTTCTGGTGAGCTGAGTTGGTAGTTACAATAGAGATAGACCTCCCCTACTTCCATTCCTAGAGAGACAACCATGTCAAATAAAATCATTTCAACTCTCGGCTTCGCTCTCTTCTGCGTGGCGTTTTCGGCCTTCAATCTACAAGCCCAATCACCGAATGAAGCCAACAACAATTGGCATCAATGGCGGGGCCCTGAAGCCAATGGAGTCTCCAGAACTGCCAAGCCACCTGTCGAGTGGAGTGAAACAAAGAATATCCAATGGAAGTCGGAAATTGATGGCAAAGGCAGTTCAACTCCCATCGTCTGGGGCGACAAAGTCTTTATCTTAACCGCCATCAATACCGGCCAAGTGGATGCTTCACTGGCGAAACCTGAAGATCAACCGAAACGAATTTTTGGCATTACTTTCCCGAATACACTCTACCAATTTGTGGTGATTTGCCTCGACAGGAAGACCGGCAAAGAAATTTGGCGAGACATTGCCACCGAAGCGATCCCTCACGAAGGCACACACAACGATAACGACTTCGCCTCGGCTTCGCCTACGACCGACGGCAAGCGGCTCTATTGCTGGTTTGGTTCAGCTGGCTTATTTTGCTACGATCTCAGCGGAACAAAACTCTGGCAGCGTGATCTCGGCCAGGCACACATCGGGGCCAGTCTCGGCGAAGGTTGTTCGCCAGTGCTTCATGGAAACAAATTGGTTATCGTGCGTGATCAGTCTCGTCAATCGACTATCACCGTACTCAATGCAAAAACAGGTAAGACTCTCTGGGAAAAAGATCGGGACGAACAAAACGCCTGGGCCACTCCCCGCGTGATCGAGCATAGCGGCAAAACCCAAGTGATCACCACCGCATCGAATTTCATTCGTAGTTACGATCTTGATACCGGGGACATCATCTGGCAGTGCAGTGGACTGACCGGCAACTCGATCCCTTGCCCTGTCGTCGAAGGCGATGTGGTTTATTGCATGACCGGATACGAAGGCTATTCCTTGCTGGCGATACCACTCTCGTCAAAGGGTGACATTTCTGAATCAGATGAAATCATCTGGAGCGTAAACAAAGGGACGCCCTACATTCCTTCGCCTTTGCTGTACGATGGCATGATCTATTTTAATCAATCGAACCAAGCTATTTTATCGTGCCTTGATACGAAGACCGGCGATTCAATTATTGACCGCACTCGGCTCAACGGAATTTCGAACATCTACTGTTCCCCAGTTGGCGCAGACAATCATGTTTACGTGACAGGTCGCAATGGAACGACACTGGTATTACAACGCACGCAAGATTTAAAGATCCTAGCAACCAATTCGTTAGACGACCGCATCAATGCATCGCCTGCGTTGGCCGGCAATCAGTTATTTCTTCGCGGGATCAAGTATCTATACTGTATTTCAGAGTAAGGAAATAATTGCTTGCCCCCTACCACAATTAGAGCATCTTAAAATTCGCTAGGCCGAGTTTTAACGAAAATTGCTTCCATGGATTTCAGATCTTCCTTGGATGGTGATGTTCAGATTGAGTTTGATTTTTCAGTCCCGATAGAGACGACGTCACCTAGCCTGGTTGGCTTTAGCACCAGGAAAATGCAATTCCAAATGCTCAAAATCCCGGCCTGGGGTGACGTTGATTCTATACGCCATTTTCAAACTGCATAACAAAGATCGATCCACTACAAATCGGCCATTAGAAGTCAAAGTATCCTTAATTCGCCCGATGTCGCCCCGCTGGGCAACGCTGTGAAGCATTCTTATTTCTAAAAACTTGGGTTTTCCCGTTTCTTCTTTTATGAAGACATCTTCTTTTGTCTTTCATCTTTATCTTACCTGCTGCTCATCAGTTCTTAACACCTGTATTCAAAAATCAATGCGTACTCACAAGAGGTTGTTGAGGATAGAGTGTTGACCAGAAGAGGATGTAATCTAAGTGCTTTATCGTCAATAGAGAATGTTTGTTAATAATTCTAATTTCGTTTTTGACATTACAGAGAGAGCAGATGAGAAACTTAATTTGTCGTTGCATGTTTTTTACTTTCATTGCAGTTCTATTCGTCGGCTGTGGTTCGGCAGGGGATGAGGCCGCATCAGCAGAAAAGCCAGCATGGAAAACTCCAGCCAAGGGTGGTGAGCCAGTTTTAACAGAGGAAGGGCCATAGAAGGAATTAGAAACACATCAATTTAATTTCAATTGCTAATTACACAATCAATCAATTTCAACGTACCAGAATTAAAAATGAAAAGAAAACCAATGTTCCAACCATCGATCCGTCGACAAGGTTTCACACTAGTCGAATTACTAGTTGTGATCGCGATTATCGGCATACTGATTGCCTTGCTGCTGCCCGCAGTTCAGCAAGCACGCGAAGCTGCCAGAAGAGCTCAGTGTAAAAATAATTTAAAGCAATTAGGTCTCGCCCTTCACCTTTATCACGACACGAATAATAGTTTTCCGATTGGTGCCTATGCCGCATGGGGGCACTCATGGGATTGGGCCATTTTGCCTTATGTTGAACAGTCTGCACTCTATGAGGTGATGCCAAGCCCGGCGAATGATAGTGGCTATTGGGGCGGAACCGACGCTCGTAGTCTTGGGATCATAGAAATATCTCGAACTCCGGTATCCACTTTTCTTTGTCCCTCGCAGCCAGAAGGGCCAGTTGAAACAAGAAGCGTCAATGGGCTAGCAGGAAGAGCGATGTTAAGTTACCTCGCTAACGCAGGAGGAAACGCGCAGACGGACAACCTGGGTGCCAACGGTATGAATGAATCGAACGGGTTATTTCATGCGGTGACGATGAATAGTTCTTCCTCCAAAGGCCGCATTTTTAAAATGCGAGATGTGATTGATGGATTGACATCAACGGTGCTCGTAGGCGAAGCCATTTACTCGATTGATGAAGATCAAGGTTGCACTATCTGTGACCGTTTTTTGTTCTATCACCCGAATTATGATAGTGGCAGCGGCAGCGACTTTTCGGAATCCTTGGGATCAACTTATTACAAAATCAATCCAAAGGACGCAGCACACAATTCGACTGAGAGAGAGATTGCTTTCAGCAGCTATCATTCAGGTGGTGCAAATGTTGTACTTGCTGATGGCAGCGTCAAGTTTGTTTCCGAAACGGTTGACCTAGTAAATGTTTGGCGTGCATTAGGATCACGCAATGGTGGAGAAGTTGTGAGCGATTACTAAACAATGAACTTATGATCTGAGAGCACTTGCAGACTTCTTTTGAAATCTTGTAAAGCAAGGGAATACGGATGCCTAATACGCATCCGTATTTTTGTACAAAGATAATGCACTCTCTTATTCAATTCCAAAGGCACCCAGTGGTGGGAGCGGTTCTCCGTTGATTGTGCTGTAGCGACTCCTGGCGAAGAATCGTGGTTCGATATTGAGTCCAATGCTCACGTTATCTCGTGAAGGATCGACATTGAATTGCATGGAAATCAACGACGACTCTCCAATGCGAGTTAAGGAAAGTCGCTGTCCGAGATCGCCCACGTTATTGAAGTCGTAGGAAGACGCAAGTCCGGCAAGCCATTTTTCGGTCATGCGATATTGTAGCGAAGCGGTCATAATATGGCTTTGGAAGGGTTCATTGATATTTGTGTAGCCCAAGTAGAAATAGCCGACTTGAGGTCGATTGATAAAGCCGCCGACCGACATCGTTTGCAATCCACCATCAAAGAAATCCCAATAACCGTTAGAGACGACCGTCAATCGATTTCCAACTTCCCAATTGAAGTCATAGTTTACGAGACCCAGCGATTCGCCATAGTTATCACGGTCGCTATCAGGGAACACCGATGCACCGGCATCGAATGAAATCCAATCAATGATGCGCTCGGCGCCGCGGGGGCCCCGTTTGGTTTGCCATCGTTGACGAATTTCAAATCGCCCTACCGTCATGTCTTCCGCGATTTCAGCAACTGGCGAAGCAACCGAACCTTGCATTCCGTATCGGGCTGCAAAATATCGAGGATCAACTTCCAGGGGTACATTGGTGCCAGCAGGCAATCCATACGTGTTAAACTTCAAACGGCGTTGAAAATGTTCTTGTGCGTTGTCATCGATGTTATCGTACAGCGGAAATTGATCCATGTCTTGACTGGAATCGGTATAGGATATATCTGAGAAGAACGTGACCTTATGGGCTAAGCCATTAAGGTTCCATAACCGACTTTGATGCCCATGGTCGGCAGACCATATTAGCAAACTGTTTCGCACGCCCAGTTGTCCATACGCCCTGCTGATATCGTTGCCATCGATATCTTGGCCCCAATAGCCAAGCTCTCCTAATGCGTAAGGGACCGCTTTGGTTGGGCCTATCTCAAACGGCAGATCAACTTCCTGTCTCCATACGGCACGCACGCCTTCGCGTTCTACTTCGTACGGAAGTGGATCAAAGTCGACCGCGTCATCAGGGTCCGTGGGTGTCGACGCAGGCAATAAGCGGGCATAGCCAAGCGAAGCATGTGAATAGTAGGTCAACTTGTCAAACAACAATGATTGGCCCAGCCAATAATGATCCACTCGCGGCAGCCACTCGGTTTCCATAAAGAAATCATTCAGCCGCGAATCCATCGACATCGCGAATGATCGGTTGCCGCGTAGACGTTTTAGTTCGAATCCTGTCGTTTGGTCTTTGCGATTATCCCACTCAGATTCAAAATAAGACTCTAGGAAATTGCGATCTGTGATGTAACCTAGTTCACTACTGTATTGCCAATCTCCGAGGAATGTTTGGCGATATTGCGAGTAAATTCTTCCACGCATATCTTCCTCGGGTGTTAACATCCGACGGCCCCGACCCAGGTTGTCGAATCCATCGTCGTTAATTCCCCAGGCATCTAAATAACCTGTCGCTGGCGTTCGCATTAATGGGAAATAGGTGTCATTGAAATCAAAATGAGTTCCCAGGGCCAGTCCACGCTCAGAGTAATAATCAATCGAAGTGTCCCAGGTGGTTCCTTCCCAAGGATTACGAATTCCTAGCAGTTGGTAGTTGTCCCATTCGCTGGTAATTTGCGTGCCGAAGACATCGTCATTCCCATATCCTGCACTGTTAAGATAGAAGCCAGGGGTTTCCAGATTTGCCGCCATCGTAGGCCAGTAGAAAACGGGTAATCCACCAAAATAAAGCAAGTTGCCGCGCGAGGTGGCTAGACGCTCGTGATCAATCAGTGGATCGCCAGAAATCGGGTCGTACATTTGCTGCCCAGAAAACGGATCGACAATCGGCGTTTGTATATCTTCAAATTCAATTTGATTCGATTGAAACCAATACCGGGGCACGCCCAAACGACTGGTTGTGAGTGATGCTTTGTACCCTAGATATTGGGTCCGATTCACTTTCTGCAACACTTCTGCTTTTAAACGCAACAATCCCTGGTGACCAGGCACAGGCGCCAATAACTCGGCATCCAGAATCATGCCATATTCATCGGCCACGTTGTAATACATTCGGTCAGCATAGACGACTTGATCGCCCTGGCGAAAAACAATGTTTCCTTCCAGGTAAAGCTCAACCGGAACGGTTCCAGTTTGTTGTGTTCCTTGGGCCAAGCCACGTACATCATTTTTTGACCAAAGCACAATTCTATCGGCCAAGATATTGACCGTGTCAAGTTCTGACAGACCTTGAATCAGGATGTTCACCCCAGAGTCAAGCATCAATATCGTGCCTGCTTCGGTTTGATTCGGCTGGGCCAATATCTGATATCCGGTCGAGTAACGCGAGAAAATCTGCACACGGCGATTCGGTTGCCCTGACTGTGGCAACGGATTGGCGGACGGCAAATTCTCTTGATACTGGATATTCGTGATCGGAGCCGGTTGTGATTCGGCCAGATGATTGGCAGTCGGCAGTGCCCTTGATCCACGTTGATAAATTGCTTGCGACACCGCTTGGGCAGATGTCGAACGGTCTTTGGGAAACTTGATCTGATCCGAAGTAAAGAAGTAACCCATCCAGGTTGGACCAGTGAATTTGGTTGGATTGAGATTCGGTTTGCTGTCATCAGCCGCTGGGGCTTCGGTATAACTAACAACCACTTCGCCTTCGAGGTAGACGGTTACCTTATGCGGTAAAGCGGAAAATGGTTCGGAGTAATCAATCCACAGCACGGCGTCCTCGGCCGTGGCAACCGTGCCCCCTTGCGAGATGCGACACGCTCCACTGAGTTGCCATACTTCTTGATCCCCTTTTTGCTCAAACGTAGCATGCGTGGCTTCAATTTGAATCGGCAGACTTGATTCACCTTCCGGGAAATCAATCTCGGCTTGTACATCTTGGGCAGTACACAACGCAATGAATACAAGTGCCAACAAGAACAGGCACCGCCGAGCGGACACCCGGCCCGTGCGCATTGTCTTCGCTTTCGGTTGATTCCGAAAAACGAGTTTCGAGTTATCACGATAAGGGAAAATGAGTTGGGCTTCCTTGCCGTATTCGATTTATTAGTAATTCGCTATTGGGTGGCACTGGCTTCGCCAGTGTGAAGTGTAATTAATCTGTGTGTGAATAAAAAATCTCGAACTGGATCGGCTGATCTTAGTCCGTTTCCATTTCTTACTGTAATACTGTTCGATTTCAACGAAAAATGATTTTATGGCTAACTACTATTCAACACTGGCGAAGCCAGTGGCACGCAAAATCTCTGCTTAATAACGCAGCTTCATAAATCGCATACGCATTTTGAGCCTAGATAGACGCGGGGCGGAGTATAGAGATCAGACCTGATTCAGGCAAGACAATTTCGCAAAACTGGTGATTTTGTCTAAAGTTTATGAACCGAAATTCAGACTGGGCCACAATTTATCAAGAATCGCTCAATAATCACTGTGATTCAGTGGAAGTAGCCACACTTGGTCTCTGCTTACGAACATACTTTTGCCATAGATGCGTGGCTCCTAGCACTGCCAGCAACGCTATCACCGGGACCACCGGGGCACGCATCCGAATGTTGCTCCAGAAAACCGAATGGACCAGCGAGAGACTGATCGGCAGCAGGACAATCATCAACCACGGCGAGGACAACAGCTTCGACCGCAACTGCCACAATCCAATTGCCGCGAATATAAATTGCAGTGTGTACCAGATACCTACCAGATATCTGGCCGAAGTGCGTTGGATAGATTCCTGCTCACTCAGTTGATGGGGCATCGGGCGCCAGAGCCGGCCGAAACGAATCAAACTGCTATAAGCAAACATGCCAGGGCTCGCTTGGATGTTTTCGACCGCTTCGTCAGACAGCTCTTTATCACGGGCCAGTTCTCCCTGGGAACTAAAAGCGGCCGGGTAGTCGTCATCGAGTCGCTCGTGAAACGAAGTGCTGTCCCAGACGGGCGAATCGCCATTTTGCAGGTACTCGTAGAACTCTGGATTGTTACCCAACAACAATGTGACCCCACCATGCGTGGTGGCAATCACCGGTGCATCAAACACCAAATAGTTACGTGCAACCCAGGGCAGCAGCATAAAGATGCTAACCAAGCAGATCGAAAAAACGGCCAACATACGCTTTTTCCAATCAACTCCCCGAACGACTACAAAGGCTAAAAGAATGAGTGCCCACCAAATCAAAAATGACGGGCGACAATAAAAGGCCAGCATCAACGCACCGGCCACATTCATGGCCCTGATCGGCAAGTCATTCTTTGAAGCCGATTGATTCTTGGTTGTCGAGTCTTTTTCTTCCGTGGAAGTTGCAATCAATGTTTGATGCAATGCGGTGATTGTGATCAGCACCAAAACAGTGAGAAACACGGCAAAGGTTTCGCTCATCACTAGCGTCGATTGATTGAGCAACACCGGGTCAATGCCCACTAGCACCGCCGCCGCAAAAGCCTGTTTGCGATAGCCCAAATGAAATACCCAGGCATACACGCCGGCCACGGTTAAAGCGCCCAAGACTAAGTGCAACGCGGCAACTTCTGCGGGTAAGACACTGCCGGAGCGTGAAGTGGCCGCCAGCAACAACGGATACAACACCGGGCGAAAGGCGGTCGGTTCTGCCGGGTCATCTAAAGTAAAGCTTTGCTTATGGATTAAATTGGTAGCCAACAAGCGATAGCTATCGGGGTCGTCTTCTAACTTCGATAACGATACCGCAGAAACCGCAATGCGGACAATAATGGTGATTGCCAGTGCCAGATAGAGCAATTTATGGCGAAGCAAACTTGTTTCGGTTTGCTGAAGTTCTGGCGGTGTCGATGTGGTTTCGGCTTGATTCATACCAACAGTTTAACGCATGAATGGATGTTCGACGAGAGTCGATTAGAGGTTTAAGCGGTTTCTATTTAATAATCACAAGCGCGAAGCGTTAGCGAGGACGAAGTGTAAATGTGCTTCCACTTCGACCAATCCAACTGGCCAAGAATCTCATCCAGCAATCGCATCGTCCAACCGAGTCGGAAATAAAACCAACTGATCACGCCGCTCACTTGATTTCGCCCAATCCATAAAATACAATCTCCTTACAACCCAATCCACCAAAATTCGAGACGATTAAATCAACACGCCGTGACGCGAGGACGAAGTTTAATTGCGGTTCGTCCTCGCTAACGCTTCGCGCTTGAGAGAATGAATAGAAAAAATAAGAGAGGATAAACCATGCAAGACAAGTCTGATTTCAAGATGATCCCCGATGGGAATGAACTCGATACGCTGGAGCGTGATCTTCGGTTCTATCCTTCGGTGAATGCTTCTCCACAGGCTCTGAGTGTTGAACAAATCGAGCAGTTTAATCATGCCGGGTATTTGCGTCCGATTTCGATTTTTGATGAAACTGAGATCGCTGGAGTTCGAAAATACTTTGACCAGTTGCTCAATGAAACCGTAGCGGCTGGTGGAGATAGTTATTCGATCAGTTCGGCCCATTTGAAACATGGACGCGTCTTTGATTTACTGACTGATCCGCGAATTGTCAGCTTGGTGACAGACTTGTTGGGCGAGAACGTAATCGGCTGGGGTTCGCATTTCTTTTGCAAAATGCCGGGCGATGGCAAAGCGGTGGCCTGGCATCAAGACGCCAGCTACTGGCCGTTGACACCTTCGAAAGCGGTTACGGTTTGGCTGGCGATTGATGACGCCGATTTAGAAAATGGCTGCATGCGTTTTATTGAAGGTTCACACCATCAAGGGCATTTGACGTACCGTCCTAGTGACTCAGGCGAACACAACGTGTTGAATCAAACCATTGAGAACCCTGAGCAGTATGGCACCGTGGTAGACGACCCTCTAAAAGCTGGCCAGTTATCCATTCACAGCGACCTGTTGCTACATGGCTCGGAAGCCAACAATTCAACCCGCCGCCGTTGTGCATTAACATTGCGGTACTGTGCCGCCGATGTGAAGGCCCATCTAGATTGGAATCAAAAAGGCGTGGTCGTCTCTGGCCAAGATGCGTCAGGGCATTGGAGTAATAGAACACGACCAGAGAGCGATTGAAATTCCAATCACTCTCTGATTTGTGCATCAATAACCTACTCGTAATTCCACTTCATAATCCAAGGGTCTTTGGTTCGCTTTTGGAATGCTTTGAGTTTCTCTTTCATTTCGGTCATTACGTCTGCGTATTTTTCGACTTCGGCCAAGTTGTTGGCTTCGTCGGGATCAGATTCTAGATTGAACAGTTCAAACTGGGGCCGATGGATGTAATCTTTTATGGTTCGTTTACCGTAGTAACTATCGAGCCCTTTTTTGTATTCGTTTTGGAAGGTCGGTGCGGCCCAAAGATCGGAAGCAAAGGGGTAGGGCAGGGGATGGGCAATGTTCCAGATTAATTTGTACTTGCCAGAGTGTACCACTCGCATCGGATAGTACATCGTGATTTCGTGGAACGTGTGCGAAGCGAAAACTTCGTCCCAGCCTTTGGGATACTCTTGATCAAGTATCGAGAGAAACGACTTGCCTTGAATGGCCGATTTTTTAGGCATTGCATTGGCAAAGTCTAAAATGGTGGGCGTCAAATCAATCCAACTCACCATCGCCTGGCTGCGTAAACCACGTTTGTCTTGATACGGGTTTCGCACGATGCAAGGAGCATTCAACCCTGGTTCGTAGGTGGTCGTTTTCCCGCCTGGGAAGGCAATCCCGTGATCGGAGATATAGAGAATCAACGTGTCGTCGTAGACGCCTGCTTCTTTCAAGTTTTTGATTAACTGGCCGAACCCTTGATCGATGCGTGAGACCGATTGGTAGTATTGTGCTAACTCTGCCCGACAGGCTGGTGATTCGGGCAGGAACGGCGGCACAATCACTTTGGCTTCATCGTAAACGGTTTTCGTAACGCCAGGGTAGCCTTCTGGTTTGTTGCCAAAAGCATCAGGCTTGTTCGGATTGGTTTGCACTACGCCGCCGCCGCGATGAGGATCGGTTGTACATATATACAAGAAGAACGGCTTGACACTTTTCTCGCTGATGAATGGCATGCTTTTATTGGCCATCTCGAAAGCGTTGCGTCCATTTCCTTTGAGCACGGTTTCGAACTTGAAGACTTCTTCTGGCGCCACGTGATATTTGCCAATGCGGGCCGTGCGGTAACCGGCCGCTTCTAAATAAACGGGCAAGCTTTTCACGCTGTCGTAAGCACTGAATTTATGATACGAGTGTTGGTGCCCATAGTGCCCGTTGGCATGGTTGAAGATGCCGGTCAAAATCACACTCCGGCTGGCACTGCACGAAGCGGTGGTCGCGTAGGCTTTATCAAAAATCGTTCCGTCGGCGGCCAGGGCATCCATGTTGGGCGTTTTGATCACCGGGTTGCCATAGCAGCCAGCGTCTTTGCCTTGGTCGTCTGTCACAAACAAAACCACATTGCGTTTGGCGGCGAATGTTGACAAGGTCATCAACAACAAGATGACAAGTGACGTACAGAATCGATGAATTCTCATGGTGTCCTCGGGGCAATAAATGGGTAGGTCAAACAAGCGGGTGCATCGTTAACGCACTTCAAGGATAGCATGAAGCTGGGCCAGATTAAAGCAAACTGGCCCACGGAACAGAAAATTACTTGAACGAATCGACTTTTTGCCGACGATCTCTCTCGGAATTCCGATCACGTTCCAGCCGTTTCAGCGAATCAACTTTGCACGCCAAACAGGGCATGTGAACCTTGCGTCCACAGCCAGGGCAGCGTTCGACAGGCCCATTGAAAAAGGCCCGATGCTCGGGGTTTCCGGCAAAATGATCGTCGGTGGTTTCTTTGCGTAGCCCGTTTTTAATTTTGTAAATGGTCATGCGTGATATGCCGGTGATCTTCTTAATTTCAACTTGAGAAACCTTTTGGTCTAATAGTTTTTTCACTTCTCGAACTTCATGAGATGCAAGTCGTGTACGCTTTCCCTGGCGTTGTGATTTCAGCATTAGAGTCAACCTTGTGGTGTGTGTGGTGGCATCTTGCGCGCAGCATTTACGTGAAAGCAGTGATGTTAATCGAGTGCCTTGCGCTACAAGAATGGGCGAATTAATAAGCGCGATAATAGGAAAGAATTGCGATCATTCGGCGATCACACCCGGCAGCACCCCGGCTGAAGAGGAATTATTAACTTGATAGAGATAGTGTACAAAAGTACAGTAGTTATTGCAAGTGCAAATTGCCACAATTTGCTGGGTATTTTATGGGGCAGGGGTGTAGATATTGGGGGCTGGTTGGAATATTAGTCAGTAGGTAAATTTGCGTGCTTGCTTTACATGAAAATTGTACTCTGTGTGTTTTAGTGCGGATCTAGGTAGGCAGCAAATGATTCCACTTAAGAATTAACTGTGCAGAAAATCTGGTGTTCCATTAAAGAAGGAAAAATAAGACGATTAATAAATACGTTAGAGTTAACAATTTCAAACAACACTTGACATATACAAGTAAGTGTTGTATATTGATTACAACAGCTATTATCTGGAGGCTAAGACAATGTCAAAATTTGGGGAGTTATTAAAGCAGTATCGATTAGAGGCAGAGCTTTCTTTGCGGGAATTCTGTCAAATCCATGGATTTGATGCTGGTAATCACAGTAAGCTGGAGAGAGGTCGATTTGCTCCTCCAGAAAATGAAGATCGGGTAACGCTTTATGCTGAAGCTCTTGGAATTGCTCCAGGGAGTGATAAATGGATGACGCTCTTTGATGCAGCAGCAGCAGAGCGAGGACGGATTCCTAGTGATATCATGGCTAACGAAGATATCGTGGATAAGTTGCCTGTGCTATTCCGAACAATTAGGTCTGAACAGCAATCTGGGAATATCGACTTGGACGATCTCATTGAAAGGATTAAGCGAAGTTGATTGATGTCCCATTTCTGAGC
The DNA here is from genome assembly GCA_002733575.1 of Blastopirellula sp. Lineage (GTDB taxonomy): Bacteria > Planctomycetota > Planctomycetia > Pirellulales > Pirellulaceae. Next base: position 18,896 of record NVWB01000184.1, read on the forward strand.
TATCAAGAACTAAAAGCTCGCGCAGAAGCTGTTTTAAATGAATCCAGTTTCAGTGATCAATTTCCGGTTGAGATCGAACTGATTCTTGAGAAGGATTATGGAATGGATATTATTCCCATTCCTGGCCTTCAAACAGCATTTCAAATCGATGCGTTTATCTCAAAAGATATGAATGCCGTAACGGTTGATGAAAACGTGTATAGTAATCGGATAAATCGATATCGATTCACTCTTGCTCACGAGCTAGGACATAGAGTTCTGCATCAAGAAATTCTTGCAAGTAGTACTTTTGAATCTGCAGAAGAGTGGAAACATTATGTAACAATGATTCCTGAAAAAAAATATGGGATCTTAGAATATCAGGCAAACACATTTGCCAATGCTTTGTTGGTTGCACAGGAGCAGCTAGAGGATCGATTTCAAGAAGCAATTGACAAAGTAAAAATTGCAGGGCTTGACCCGAAGAGCTATCCAGGAGAATGCCTTGATTACATTAGTACAGATCTGGGAAAGCAGTTCCAGGTTAGTGCGCAGTCTATAGAAATTCGATTGCGAAAAGAGGATTTTTTTAATCAACTATAATTTTGAAAGGAATGGTAGAAATGGCGACGCAAATACAATCTGCGGTATCAAGTGCTTTGCAGGAGTTGGGTTTTGAAGTTGCAGGAACGGGAATGCCTGGATCTCCTGTTGAACTTAAAGTGACGGACAATGCATTGGCCCTGCTTAAGGGGAAAACATTGACTATTGATTCAAATGGCCAAGTGGTTATTGGTTAATCAATGAAAGTAGACAACATTTTCAGATGTTTCCAGCCTCGATTGCGTGCAATCGAGGCTGTTTTTTTCAATTTCTTTTGATCTTGATAGCTGATCTATTCAACCACAGCCTCAATCGCATCCGCCGCCTCTGGCAAGCATTGATTCTCTCGCATCTTCTCAGCTATCGCTTCACAGTTCTTCTTCACCGCCGCACTCTCTATCAGGGCGGTCAACTTTTGGGCCACTTGGGTTGCTTTGAAATGTTTGGGCAGCAGCCAGTCTCCAATGCCGAGCCGTTTAATTCTGGCGGCGTTATCTGGTTGGTCGAAGCTCATCGGCATGATCAAGTGGGGCACGCCGGCTTGGCAGGCTTGGGAGAGTGTGCCGATGCCGCCGTGGTAGGCGAGGGCCGCACAGTGGGGCAGTAATTGCGAGAGTGGCACAAACGAAAAGTGCCGCACGCTTTTCGGTAGGTTATCAGGGATTTGTTCGGGAAAGCGGGTGAGCAAAATTCCGCGTCTGCCCATTTGCTGGCAAGCTTTGGCCGCTTCTGCAAAAAACTGATTGGCGTTGACCATGCCTGAGCCGGGGGTGAAGGCAATCGGTGGGTCACCTTGGTTTAGAAACTTCAGCACACCGTCATCTAGCGGTTCAATGCTTGATTCGTCCCACATCGGGAAACCGGTGAGTTGCGTCTGCGGTGGCCAGTCTGGTTGTTGTGGGGCATACCACTCGGGAAAGAAGCCGAGCGAGCGTTGCGGGGAGTGCCAGAGTGTGGATGCTCGTTTGACGGGCGGCAAGCCTAACGATGCGCGATTGGCGTTCGTTGTTTTTTTAAGCACTGGGTCAAGAATGATTTTGTTCGCCAGCCAGTAAAACGCGGCGTTCCAAAACTGAGGGTAGCCAGGGCCGGTGGGTATGCCCGCTTTGAGTTTTGGTGGATCAATGTTGCTCCAAAACACCGACGGTTGCAAGTGAATGGTAACCCAGGGAACGCCCAGTTTTTCGTGAGCGAGCGGCAGGCCCATTGCCATGCAGGGTCCAACGATTACCGTGTCATCCGTCATTAATCGCTGAATCAATTCGTACTGACGCATTTGCCAAGGCAAGATGATATGTTTGGCAACGGTTGCAAACCCGCGCGTTGGATGAAACAACAGCGGGTCGTTGAGAATAGTCTCGTGTTCTTCCAGTGAATCAATGGGCTCCAAGTGAAGCCCTACTTGATCCATTAATTCGGTATAGAATTGGCTGGTGACGACCGTGACTTCATGGCCACGCCGTTTTAGTTCTAGCCCTAGTCCGGTGTAAGGATGAACGTCTCCGTAACTGCCGACTGGAAATAAGAGAACCTTCAAGGGAATCGATCCTTCAGCGGTATGTCAACTTGAAAGGGTGCTTAGGTTACTCTTTCCATTCCCAACCGAATGGCGTTTCTAATTCTCTGGCAGCCAGATGAGCCCAAGGGGTGCCCGGATGTTCTTTGACGATTCTCTCTAGATACATTTGAGCTTTGGCACGGGTTTTTTCAAGCTTACTTCCTGCTTCTTTTAGCGTGTCTGCTGGCTCCAGATACCAGGTGTCTTTATCGGGGTCTTCAAACTTACGGCCCCCTTTCATGATCGCCAGCATGCTGTTGTAACCTTCGACTCTTGATCTGGCCGCACCGGCCCGACCATAGGCCAAGTCAAAGCTGACTTGCCATCGTTTATTGGTGATTTTGTCACGATCTTTTTCGCCTCGATCAAGCATCTCATAGAGATCCCTGGTAGGTGGCTCTAGTACGGCAGCAACTCGTTGAGCTGCATCGAGATCGTTTTTCATTTGTGCTTCATCACGCACCGTGAATTGCGTGGAAGGAAAAGCGAGTCCTGAAACCATCTTTCGGGCCGAGGCATCGTGCAAGGCTTTCAGTGCAGCGTTTGAACTGAGTTCCGTTTGATACTGTTGGTCAGTCAGGTACTGGGGAGCATAGCTACGCATTTTGTCATCGTCAAAACGCATGGCGTTGCCGGGCCAACCAATGCTCGAAGGTTTGGCCATCAAATAGGCACCGCCGGTGGAGCGGCATAAGTAGTTGAGAGCGAACGGACCAAATCCAGAATCAATTTCCTCGTTGGCAAATCCGCTGGCGCCAAATTTCAACCCTACACGTTGTGGATGACGGGTCTCTGGCCCTTGCACAATGGCTGGCATGCCATCCGATCTTTTTTCCGTCGCAGGTGCATCCGGGGCTTTACGACCCAAAGGGGCAGGAACACCAATGGCATGAATCCGCACGCCAATTTGTTTGGCCGATGTTACCACTGCATCTAATTTCGTTTGATCATCGCCCGCTTCGTCTGAGATGATCACAATCATGATTTCGCGGTTTTGTTTAGTGCGATAGTCGCCATACTTGTCGAGCACTTCTTGAACGGCAGCAAAGGTGGTTTCTTTGCCAGAAGGGTCAGATGGAATTTCGCCGAGTTTAGCCAGAACTTCATCAAAGCTTGAAGTGGGGGCTTCTGTCAAAAATGTTGTGGTTTCTCCGAAAGATACGATCGCAGTCTTTAAAACGTCTTCCTGTTTCGGTTTTGATTTAAACCCGTTGGTTTTGAGTTCGGTATAAATCTTGGTGGCCGCTTTAGTGAACTCTGTTCTTAAACTGCTGGCACTTTCGGTCGCATCAACCATCCACACAACCAAGGTAGGTGCAAAGTCGACACTGTTGTTCAACTCGGTATTAATTCGCCCCATCGCATCCGATACGTTCATCCGAGACGCAGTGGAACCGCCAGATTTTGTGAGAGATCGTGAGCCTTTTCGCATGCTCGCAGAGCGGAACATAATCGCCAGGGCTTCTTCTTCCTTGGTCTGTTTCTTCTTTACTGGTGCAGCCGCTTGGGTTGTTTGGGTCACAACCGGCGTGGCAGGATTTGCTTTCTGCTTGGCAAACGGGTTTTGGAACTCTACATTCTCACCGCAGCCTGTGATCAGAAATGACAGGGTTGAGACAAACAGCAGGAGTAATTTCAACGTGTTATGCATGTTCCATGTTCCGTGGGGCATTGATGTTGGGAGGGCAAATCCATCCTTCTATTCTAACTCTTATTGCGGGTTGGTGAACCCAAGTCTTGCGAAGGATTTAGTTTTTAAGGCCGTCAATCGCTTGCAAAACCGCCTGAGACACCTCAAAATAGACGATTCACACTTAATAATAGTTTCCTACTTAGCCCCTGGAGTTTTGATTCAATGATGATTAACCGGAAAATAACTGGCATTTTGCCGTACTTCTCACTAATCGTGCTATCCGCCTTTTTGTTCTCTTGCGTCCCTGCTCAAGCTGGGCCAACTTATACCGACCCTGAAAAAGTCGATGCCGATTACGCATTTCAAGGCGAATACAGCGGCGAAGTTGGCGAAAAAAATAGTAAAGTAGGCATTCAAGTCATCGCTCTAGGAAAAGGAAAGTTTCATGCGGTCGTCTACCCTGGCGGATTGCCTGGTGATGGCTGGAACAAGGAAAAGAAGATTGAAGTCGATGGCACACTTGAAAATGGTGCCGTGACTTTCACATCCGATAAAGGTTCGGCCGTGATCAGTGATTCTGTTTTAATCATCTACGATGATTCCAGCACCAAAGTGGGCGAGATTCAAAAGGTCAAACGTGAGAGCCCTACCTTGGGAAAAAAGGCGCCCAAAGGTGCTGTTGTGTTGTTCGACGGAACGAATGCCGATGCGTGGATCAAAGGCAAGGTCGAAAAAGGCGTGTTAGTGCAAGGAACCACTTCTCACCAAAAGTTTGGTGATCAACATCTGCACATTGAATTCCGTTTGCCTTACAAACCAGAAGATCGCGGCCAAGGACGCGGGAACTCCGGCATCTACTTGCAAGGTCGTTACGAAGTCCAGATGCTCGACTCGTTTGGGCTTGAAGGCAAAATGAACGAATGCGGTGGTTTGTACTCGGTCAAAGACACCGACTTCAACATGTGCTTTCCGCCACTCACTTGGCAAACCTACGACATCGACTTTACCGCTGCCAAGTACGAAGGCGACAAAGTCGTCAGTGCCCCACGTATCACCGTTAAACACAATGGCGTCGTGATTCAAGACAATGTCGAACTACCCGGCAACCGCGGAACCACCGCCTCGCCTGTCAAAGCCGGATCAGAACCTGGCCCCGTGTACCTACAAAACCACGGCAACCCCGTGATCTACCGCAACATTTGGGTACAGGAGAAATAGAGGGCTTTGCTTCTTTGATAATTTGAAACGTGAACGGCACTGCTTTGGTTTGGAGTAGTGCCGTTTTTGTTAGGGCCTGAACAAAGAGATTAATCTGCGATGACGATTATTTTTGGAACGAGGTTGTATGGAAAAGTCGATAAGACAACAGAAGGATATTACATTGCGACTTCTTTTTTTCACCTCTTCTACTTTCCCCTTCTTCCATTGGGCAGCTATCTCATTACCAAAAAAGGATGGATTGAATGGGAGGGCGTTGATTTAGTTGCCTTTTATTCTAAATCAACTCTAGTTGGATATTTACGAGGGATCAGCGTAAGTGGAATTATTGCTTTAGCATTTGGTATTGGCTATCTGATCAGTGAGCCTGAATGCCGTTGGAGCGATTTTATTTGTGCCTTAATCGCAATTTCTCTAGGGGCTATTGGGCTTTTGGCATTTATTCTCTCCTATCTGTTTTCTGGCATTACCACCGCAAATCCAGAGCTAAACCAACATTTAAATCTCCTGGGAGATGAGGCAAAGAAAGAGTAAGCACTCAAAGAAGCGGAGGCGGAAAGATTGAGACAGAGTGAGATTGATTCAGCATCTTTTGAGGACGACAAAACTACACAGAGCGATCTCAATTACCTGTGTATCACGACTGTGATTCTTTGGGGTCTTTTTTCCGCCCCATTTTTCGTAGCCGCAATGTTAATATGGAACTCACCTGACTATTGGCTGTTGGCAAGAGTGTTGATTGTACCGATTGGCTTAATTTTTATCGGCATGATTTTTCAGAGTATCAATGAGTATGATGCTGCAACAGAGAAGATTGCCGATCCAACCGTGATAATTGGTTTGCAGTGTGTTCTGTATATCGGAGTAGCTGCGATGCAAATCTGGAGTGATGAGCCAGAAATTGCTTGGGTCTTCGGTGCCCTGTTCGGAGTAGGGTTCGCATTGATACAATTTGTTTACATCTTCATTTCAGTGGCAACAGGGCAAAGGATATTTTGGGGGATCTGGTTGGGGATGGTTGTTTCGATTTATATGTCAATCGATAGTGCGATGAGGTTCTTAAGTAGCTAAAGTTCAAAAGTGTTGGTTTTTTTGATACAATTATTGTATTACTTTATGCTCTTTTGCTAACAGGATCACCTAGCATGCTGAAGATTAAACAACTTTCCTGGTTTGTACTACTGCTGCCCCTGCTCACAGGCTGCAACAATTCTTCTTCTCCTGGCACGCCTGTTTCGCAAGTCACCAGAATTGAATTCAGAAAAGCGTCTGTGCATCCAAAGGATGATTGGGAGGAGATGAAGCGTTTCAACCAGGAGCACGTAATATACGTTGCCTGGAATCCTATTTTAACGAATAAAGACATCGCCTTCGTTGCGAAAATTCGAAATGATGTAGGTGGTAATGCAATTGCGATTACATTTACTAAAGAAGGGGCTCGCAAAATGGCTCAGTTTACGAGTGAGAATATTGGCTCGAATCTGGCTATAATTGTTGATGATACCCTGATTGTTGCCCCACATATCAATGCCGTTATCACTGATAGAGCAATGATCACTGGCGATTTTACTGAAGATGAAATCATGGCGATCTTTATGACGATGACGGCCACGGAAGTTGGACCTAATATCCCGTAGGGTGGCTGCCTTTTTTGGCCAGCCGCCTGTTTCTGCGTACTGCTTCTTAAGAGACTGGTGTTAGTAATTTACTCTTCAATCAGAAGAAAATGAGTTGGCAAATCTTGCAAGTGGCCTCGGTATTCGCTTGATCGAGAGGTAATACAAGATGGATGCTTTTCGATGAGAAGCAATGCGAACAGAAAGGCGGCTGGCCAAAAAGGCAGCCACCCTACTTTGCTCTAGCCAAGATAAGTAACACGCCTGGTTGGCGTTGAGTGGCGAAATCTTATATCATAGAGATCTTACTTCCCGTGAACAATGAATAGGAACTCTTCTTATGCCCAACCCTATCGAAGCTTGGTGGATTGCGTTTCAGGCGAAAACGGACGATATACAGGCGCTGTTTTCTCAACAGGCCGAGTGGGATTTGCCGCAGTGGATGGCCGATCATTTGCATGCGATTGATCCTGAACTGATGTGGGAGTTTGGCCCGGCAGTTCAGACCGAAGGCCATCGGCTGGTGATCACCGCAGAAGCTCGACGCGATTTGCGTCCGCTGGTTAGCGCTATTTTGCAACGAGCGCCGAAGATCGATGGCTGGGAATTCTACGGGTACCGGCAGCCTGAGGATTATGAAATGGCCTTGCAAACTGTGGAAGTTCGCACCGGAGGCAACATCAGCAAAACCGCGTTTCAAGCAGTGCAGGGTGAGTTCAATCTGATTGATTTGACCTTCTACGGAGAAGGCTATTCGGAAGAAAACGAACAAGCCAACAATGATGTGTTTGTAGCGATTGAAACTTTGTTAGGCGAAGAAATTCTCGATAAGTGGATCGGCGCAATTGAAGTGGTTCCGATGTCTGCCATTGCCGGGCAAGAAATCGTTCCTATCGAGTTTCTAAAACAACACGTCGACCAATTGATGAGCGAAATTCAAAGCCAATTGCCCGATACGCCCTATTATCAAAATTACCAAGAAGAAGAGTGGACTGCTTTTGAATTAGAACCAGAGCAAGCCGAAGAGTATCCACAGCAATGGGATTTGATTGCAGGTGTTTCGATGCTGCCTGAAATCTGGCAAAATGGTCATAATAATATGTCGTTTGATTCAGTCCGATTTTCAAAATGTGGAGAGACGTTTTGCTATGTCAAAATGGATGGAACGGATGGTTTAGACGAGGAACATTTTTCCGGACGAGGCGATATTGAAGAGGCTTTGAATAAGGCATTAAGAGAAGCGAAAATTGGCTGTGTCTTCGGCGGAGGCACCGGCGTAAAGTACAGCTACGTTGATCTGGCACTCACCGATATCGGCGAAGGTGCCGCGATTGTGAAACAGGTTTTACAGCAAGGAAACATCCACAAACGAAGCTGGATTCAATTCTACGACACTGATCTACAGGCCCGCTGGATTGGTGTTTATGACGATAGCCCTACGCCGCCGTTGATTGAATTTGAGGAGTGAATTCAATGTTTGAATTTCTTATCATTCCATGAGTACAATGAACTATCGTCAAGTTATTGAGGGGAATGCCCAAACGCTTCGGCAGCTACATGCTCGACTGCATGAGACTTGTCTAGAGAGAGACACCAGTCCAGAGAAAAGAGAGCTTTGGTCCCAAGCTTGTGCTGAGTTCCATGATCGTTACGATGAGTTGGCTTTCCCTGGTGGTTTTCAGGGGGCTTACGAACGGATTCTGACGGGTGACGAAGAGACGATAGAAGTCGCTCTCTGTTTTGTAGAGGTTCGCCCCTACTTCTTTCGCTCTGGATACATTTTTGTCAGGCTTATACCAAAGCTAGGCCGAACCACTTTAACTGAGAGCCAATCGGATCGCTTTGATATATTTAAGAAGCGGCTTGCACTCTGGCGGCAGAAGAGGAAAGAGAGTAGATGAGTTTAGTGCATGCTTCTCTCAATCTCTTTTGTTTAGTAATGCGGAGCCAATCAGTGAGTTGTTCTCGGAAATAGCAGTTGCTAAAGAGTGGCTACTTAGTGATGCACTAACTTTAGTAGATGGTTTGGAATTTTAAGATCATCCTACCTTGAGTGGATGCAATCTATTAGTCCGCTGCCTCAATGATGATTCCTTTGTCGGCGGCCTGTTTTCTAATAATCTCTTTGACTTTCAGATCAAAACCATCGTCGATGCCTGCTTTGGCTTGTTTCTTTTTCTCTTTGATCATATAAGCATTTCGTTTTTTGAGGAGTTCATTGATTTGGGTTTGTAGCTTTTTGCGAGATTCTACCCTGGCTTTGATTTCAATGATTTGTTTCTCCGGCGTCAATTTTTTAAGATCATCAGGAAGTTTTTCACGATCAATTTCTTCAAGCTTGATCTTGTTTTGAATCACCTGTTCTACCAGGTCTTCTTCGCCGCCTAAAACTTTACCGCCAGAACGACCACCGGCTGCACCACGTAAGTTTCGATAGTAGTCAGCACGATCCGCGACCGCTTCAGGTTTGGCTTTTGCATTGCTGGCAACTTTGCTTCTGACTGAATTTTGAACTCGAATATCACCATAGCCAACAATTGTTAGGTTTAGCTGTAGATTAATTTCTGCGATCTTTTTATCAAACGGAGTCGCAATGGCAATGGTGCCGCCACTTTGTAAAATCGCGGCAAATTGCCCTTCCGATTTATCGGCAATGTCTCGCCAAACTCTGGTTGTCTCTGCCATGGTACCGCATTGAATCGTATTGATAATCAACCGTTTTTCCAGGGCCAACTTGCAAACTTCAGGGTACAAAATATCGTTAGGGTAGTCCATGTGCGGTGGCGCATCGCCGACCAAAAATACCAGCTTTAATACTCGCTTGCTTTTGTTCCAGCTCATTTCGGTCACCGCGTCATGCAGAGCTTGATTGACCGATTCAGGGCTGTCTCCTCCCCCTTTGGCTTGGAATGACATTAAGTGTTCGTAAAGCGTATCAATATCATCCGTCAAATTAAACGACTTCGTCACAAAATCATCCTCGCGATCTCGATAGGCCACTAATCCAAACTTGATATTTGGAGTGGGCTTAGCAGAGGCCAATTCATTCGCAATCGACCAAATTTTATCTTTGGCCCCTTGAATCAAACTGGCCATCGAGCCAGTGGTGTCTAACACAAAACAGACTTCTACCTGCGGAACCTTGGGGGCAGTCTTCTTGCGAGTAGCATCTTTCGCCTCGAGTACACTAAAGCTAGAAAAAACCGAGACCAATAATAAAGCAACAATCTTAGTTCTAGGGCAATAATTCATGACTCGGTCCTCTTTGTATCTAAAACAACAAAACCAATCACCTGTTGGCTTCATCTGATTAGACGAAGCAGGTCGTGAAGAAGTTTTGTGATGTTATTAAAGGGAACAAAAATTTGGGTCAAAACATCGTAGAAGAAGTGGGGCAATGTTTGTATAAATCTTTGATATACCATAGTTTATGTGATAAAATCAGGCCACGTTGTAATCAAAGAATCACAATTGGTAGGATGGAACTTTGCGATACCACTCATTTCATTTCTTTCGCAGGAAATTATCGTATCCACAGTTTGGCATAATGCTGCTTCTGGTAGGAATCACCGTTCTCTCGGCATTGTTTGCAGTTCGAGGATATACGTTGGCGTTTTTTCTCGTGGTGATTGGGACTTTAGTGATTCTCCTCGATCTCTGCTCCATAAGCCTTCTCAAAAAAACGTCACCCAAGTTGTTCCCACCGGCAACCCCAATTCGCCGTTTTTGGCTTCAAGCGTCAAGGCCAAGAAATCCATGGCTTTCGCCAACTCCACTTGTTTGGGCCACTGTTTACACTGAGATATTCGTAATGTGGAATTTGCCGTTATGGATGATGTTTACTCCGCGTGGCATTAAGCTTTTCTTTGATGGCGCAACCGGGCTGGGAATCTCGATACGAGTCTTGACGCATAGTGTGAATGCGTTGGTGCTTGCCTATTTGCTCGTCCATTTGGTTGGCACTCTGACTTCTAGAGACTATTTGCAACGTCGACAAAAAGCTGGCATACTTGCCGCCATGATTCTTGTTGCAATGCTCCATTTTGCGATCTTCTAAGCTTGAAGGTTAAAGAGACACGAAATAAAAAAACGAGGCTGGCATCAATAGATTACCAACCTCGTTTCATGTTTCTGAATCGTTGTAGACTAGCTCAACTGCTTACTTGCGGCTAACGACTTCGCCGCCGTTGCGGGTCGATAGTCCTCGCCAGGTGGTTAGGTCAACCGTATCGGCGATGGTGGAGACTGAGCCATCCATGAAGGCCACGTTCACAATGCCGGGGTGAAAACTTCGGGCTGTGATGGCGGCAACGGTGGGTTCCGAAGGACTTGCGTTTTTCTCACGCTGATTGGTAAAGTCAACCGGTTGGTTCTTTTTTCCATCGTCGTCAAAACCAGTGTTTGGCGGAAAGTAAGAGGTGAAGCCTGAGTGATGAACGTGTCCATCAACCCATTCGGTATGCCCACTGGTTTTGCGTGTCCCTTGTTTTGGGTCTAAAGAGGCTGGGATATTTTTGTTGGAGAAGGCGACTGCTTCTCGGTAGTATGTTGAGTAGGCTTTCGCTTCAGAAAAACCCATGGTGTTGGAAGTTCCATCCGTGATGCTGGACATTTTCGTTCCACGAACTGGAGTGAAAGCACCTTCTCCTGTACCGCTACGTCCATCGTAGATAAACCAGCGTCCCATGTTCATTACATAGTTGATAGGGTAATGCTCTCCATTACGCTCTTCGTCTTTAACTTCCGATGGGCAGAGAAACGCATCGACTCGCAGGTTCGGCAAAGGTTTACCGCCGAAAGTGACACCGGCCATAGTTCCACCAGCGTGGTATTCACCATAGGGGACTTTGTAATCAATCTCGCTTTCAAGAGACGCTTGTTCAATGAAAGGCAGTAAGCGTGCTTGGCCTGACCAGCCACCAACACCCGAGGCAATTTTATGCCAGGAAGGTGGGAAAGCTCCGAAGGTATCGTGAAAATTGTGTGAAGCGAGAGCCAATTGCTTCATGTTATTAGTGCAAGACATGCGGCGAGCAGCTTCTCGGGCTTGTTGTACTGCTGGTAACAACAGGGCAATCAAGATACCGATAATTGCGATCACAACCAGTAATTCAACTAACGTAAAACCGGCTTTATTGGTGCGGGGCGATTGGGGGCGGGTCTTCATTATCTCTCTCCGGAGGTTTTTGTAACTGAGAATCAATCTCACTAATATGAATGAGATTATGTCTCAATAAGAAATCGGTGTCAACTGGTATGCTAAAAAAGAGAAATTCACGTAACTCCTTACCTATAAACAACCTAGAGTCTGTTTGTGCGCTTAATATGCGATATTATTCTTAAATTTCATCGAATTTCCCCTCAAGGCAGAGTCTGGAATGGGGAAAACGAGTCAGCACTTCTTATTCACCTAATTGCATCTCTTGATCGAACTGCCTACAGTTGGCCTGTGATGACTAATCTAAAATTCGCAATAGGAATTGATAGGAGAGCCCTGATGTCGATGGAACTGAGGACAATAACTGGCGAAGATTTTGCGGCGGTTGGAGAGTTAATCTACGACTCAACCAACGCTTGGTATGTGGCCTCAGGTCGCCCGCCTATATTTACTGGTCCGAAGGAGAGTACGCAACTTTTCTGTCGAGTCTATGATCAGATCGACTCGGGCAACTGCATTTTGGCGGTGTCAGAGAGCGGACAGCTTGCCGGGTCTTGTTTCTATCATCCGCGC
>NVWB01000185.1 GCA_002733575.1 Blastopirellula sp.
GGCCGGTCATCCTAGCGATGTAATCTTTTTAACCTGCGATGCGTTTGGTGTACTGCCACCGGTTAGCAAGCTGACGCCTGAGGAAGCGATGTACCATTTTATCAGCGGCTATACGGCCAAAGTAGCTGGTACAGAGATGGGCGTGACCGAACCGCAAGCCACATTCAGCCCTTGCTTCGGCGGGCCATTTTTAGTGTGGCACCCGGGCAAATATGCCGAACTACTGGCAAAAAAAATGCAACAGCACAATGTGAATGTATGGCTAGTCAACACCGGATGGACCAGTGGGGTGTATGGCACTGGTTCACGAATCAAATTGAAATACACCCGAGCTATTATGGATGCCATCCATGACGGATCGCTGGCAAACGCCGAGTTTGAGCAAGACGCCGTCTTCGGCTTTAAAGTTGCCAAAGAGTGCCCTGAAGTGCCGAGTGAGATATTGATTCCTCGTAACAGTTGGAACGATCAAAAAGAATATGAAACCACTGCCAAAAAACTAGCGGGGCTATTTGTTGATAATTTTCAGCAATACGAGTCTGGCGTAAGCGAGGGAGTTAGGGCCGCGGCGCCTAAACCATAAGGGTCTTCGAGTACCAATCAGGTCTTTTTGTAACCAGCAGGTCGAAATCAAGTGATTTGCTGGTTATAATAATTCCGCATACATTGCATACGTTATTTCACATCGACTTTGAAAGTTACTAAGATGACCTCGCTTCGATCTTGCATTTTTTCATTGGCTTTCGCAATACTTGCTTGCTCGGCTGTATCTGCCGCTGAAAAGCAAAAACCGAACTTTGTTTTCTTTTTGGTCGATGATCTCGGCTGGGCCGATGTCGGTTGCTTTGGCAGCACGTTTCATGAGACACCGAACATTGATGCACTGTGTGCATCGGGCATGAAGTTCAACAATGGATACGCCGCTTGTCCGGTCTGTTCACCAACTCGGGCCTCCATTCTCACGGGGCGTCATCCGGTCCGGGTAGATATTACCGACTGGATACCCGGCAGTGGCACCAAAGCCGATGCAAAGTACCAGCATGTCAACGACCGAGGCAACCTGGCATTGGAAGAAACGACCATCGCCGAAGTTTTGAAAGACAGTGGCTACCAAACGTTCTTTGCCGGCAAATGGCATTTAGGAGACGAAGGACACTGGCCCACCGATCAAGGGTTCGACTACAACATCGGCGGCAACTCGAAAGGCTCGCCTCCTGGGGGATATTATTCTCCTTGGAAGAATCCGACCTTGAAGTCAAAATCTGATGGAGAGTACGTCACTGAGCGATTGACCGAAGAATCGATTTCATTCATCGATAAACGAGACACCAAGAAACCGTTTTTGCTGTATCTCTCGTACTACAATGTTCACTCGCCAATTACGCCATACAAAGAATCGTTTGATAAATTTAAGGAAAAAGGCGATGCTACTTTCCAAGGTGACACGCCTGAGATTGTCGAGCATTTTGGCAAATCACGCGGTAGACAAGACAACGCCGCGTATGCTTCGATGGTCGATGCGGTGGATGTGAGTGTTGGGGCGATTTTAGCCAAGCTTGATGAACAAAAGATTACAGACAACACCGTGGTGATTTTCTTCTCCGATAACGGCGGCCTTTGCACTTTGAGAAGAATGGGCCCGACTTCGAATCTGCCGCTACGTTCCGGCAAAGGCTGGTTGTATGAAGGCGGAGTGCGGGAGCCGATGATCATTCGGGCACCCGGCGTGACTACCCCTGGTACTGAAACTAGTACTTCGGTAGTTAGTACCGACTTCTTCCCCACGATGCTTGAACTTGCCGGGTTGCCAGCCATGCCAAAACTGCACGCCGATGGCGAGAGTTTGGTCAGCCTCTTAAAAGGTAAAGCGTCCAAATCTGATCGGGCCTTGTATTGGCACTACCCCCATTATCATGGTAGTACCTGGACACCAGGGGCCTCGGTGCTCCATGGCGACTGGAAACTGATCGAGTTCTATGAATATGACAACGTGGAACTTTACAATCTGAAGAATGATCCAGGCGAACAGCATGATTTAAGCCAATCCAATCCACAGAAGGTCAAGCAATTACAAAGCAAACTGCATGCCTGGCAGAAGAAGATGAAGGCCAAAATGCCGCAGCCGAACCCTAAGTATCAAGCAAAGACCGGAAGTTAATTCTCGAGCTTCTTCACTTCTTGAGTCCCTCAATTGACCGTTTTTCTCGCAAAAAACGAACCTTTGCGGCGAAAAATCAGTCTTTTTGGGTTCCAGCAAGAACTTGCCCAAACCGGTCTGCATCAATCGGGCTCTCTTGGCTATAATGCCGGATCAGAAATTGCCACTTTACTTCTAACCCATCGAAGAATCACCAGACATGTCATCCCATATCTATATCAACGGCGAATACTTCTCTAAAGATAAAGCGGTAGTCAGCGTTTTTGATCACGGTCTATTATATGGCGATGGTGTCTTTGAAGGTTTACGGGTTTACGGTAAAAAAGTTTTTCGTTTGAAGGATCATATCAAGCGGCTTTACGAATCGGCCAAAGCTATATGCTTGCGAATTCCCGTTAGTGTCGAAGAGATGGAAGCAGCAGTCATAAAAACAGTGGCAAAAAACGGATTAGAGAATGCCTATGTTCGGCTGATCGTCACCCGCGGGGCTGGCACCTTGGGTCTCGATCCGGCGCGGACCGATAACCCACAGATAATCATCATCGTTGACAAAATTGCTTTGTACCCTGATGAGTATTATGAAAATGGGCTGGAGATTATCACATCGAGCACCATTCGAAATCACCCAGGAGCGTTGAACCCTCGAATTAAATCGCTCAATTATCTGAACAACATCTTAGCCAAAATGGAATGCAGCCAAGCGGGTTGCTTAGAAGCATTGATGCTAAACCACAAAGGGGAAGTGGCCGAGTGTACTGCCGATAATATCTTTATCGTACGCAACGGAAAACTCCTGACACCTCCCACCGATGCTGGTATTTTGGAAGGCGTTACCCGCGACGCAGTCATGGAATTGGCGATTGCCGCAGGCATTCCATTTGCCGAACAAGCGTTGACTCGCCACGATGTCTATGTGGCCGACGAATGCTTTATGACCGGCACCGCCGCCGAAGTCATTGCGGTTGTACGAATCGATAACCGAGAAATCGGAGACGGCAGACCCGGCCCGATTACCCGTGATCTGAAAGACAAGTTTTACAACTTGGCACGCGGGATTGAGTAGTCACGTAATTACTTGCAGTAACCAATGGGTTACCCCACGCCCAAATCTTCAATAAACCGGGCGGTGGGAGTAATCTCTGTATCATCAACGCCTAGTACATTGATCAGAATTGGGCGAAGTTCTTCCAGAATGGCATCTGGTTCTGCCGAGCATGTCGTGTTTGTGGCTGTCTGTAATCCAGCCATATATCTTGTAATTTTGCCAAAAGTTTCTAAGGCGGTGGGCGGTTCAGTTCTAAAACCGAGTGTGCATATATTAAGAAACACGCCAAAACAAACGGTCGCAATAACTGAGAGAGGAAAAATTTCCCATTGGTAGAAACTTGGAATTAAGCTTACTACCACCATGATTGCCACGAGTACAATCAGCGTCACACGCATGAATCGTGGACGACGAAGACTGCCAAGACTAAGATCTGTTGTTTCGGATAATTGCTTCCAGAGAAGCTTACGTTGCTTTATCGATAGTAAATCAACAATCTCCTGATTGGGATGAATTTGAAATGCTGTGTCGCCAGTGGTTTCTCGAACATGCTTGCGAAGAATTAAATAGTATTTAAGGAAAACACACTTAGTAGCTCTAGTTGTTATGATACGCTGTTGAATCACTTCTACCATATTGCCAACAGTCTCCATCGATTCCAACTCAGCCTCGGTCAATGCAATGCCGAAATGCTCTTCGACATCCATCACCATTTCAAGTCGATCCATTCCCATTTGCTAATGCCCCCTTTGCCCTCGAATGATTCGCCGAATACGCAACAGCGTTAAGCGAATCAACAATGCCGACTTGGGTGGGGCTTGGCGGATAAAATCGAGGGCCGACCAGAACGGCATTTTTGATTGAAACGGTTTACTATCGGTCATCACTTGCTGTTCGTCACAATGGAAATAGTGGGCCAAGCGTTGACGAATACTGGGACGATCTTCGGGTTCAATTACATCTAAGTCTGAATCATGCGGAACATCAACATCAGGCAATCTATCCTTGGGTCGGCTCAATGCTTGGCTGCGTGTGAAGAAGAGATTGATATAGCCATCGATGAGGAAACTGAAAAGTAGCCCGAGAATACCTCCGACAGTAGCCAGAATTGCATATCCTTCTGGAATGATATTCGGAAAAAACATCGACGACAAAAGACCAGTACATACGCCAAGGATAGTAGAAAATACTCTGAGATAGTCTTCAACCTCAACACCAATCGACCAACCGATAATAAATCCAAAGGATGCCAAAATAACAGAGTCCGTTGGCCTGATGCCTGGAAACCATACTCCAGAATACAAACCCAAACCTGCACCCAGAAGTGCGAATAACACATTGACGATGAACTTCATCTGAAACGACCCTCTGGCCAGTGATGGACTAGTTACATTTAGCGTAACAGATTGTTAGGTATAATGCACTATTATTTTTTGGGGATTTGATGTGTCACAGGTGAGACAGATGATTTCAAATCGATCCGTTGTCTAGCGGACGATGTGTCTTCTGGCTCCTTCCTCCCCCAAAACCTGGTATCATAGAACAATCACAATCTTCGGTTTCTTCCCCAGTAACCGAAGAATATCCCAATAATGAACACGGCATGTGCATCTATTGGGCAGCCCTTTTGTTCTTTTCCTTTCAAGATGACCCACCATGAATACATTTCCCCTGATTGCCCTCGGCTTGGTTGTTTCTGTTTCATTGGCCATTCAACATGCTTCGGCTGAAACTAGGAAGCGGCCGAATGTTGTGATGATTATGGCGGATGATATTGGGTTTGAATGTTTTAGCAGCTATGGCAGTAAAGAGTATTCGACGCCGCGATTGGATGCGTTGGCTGCTGCGGGCATTCGATTTGAGAACTGCCATTCAACTCCGCTTTGTACGCCGAGCCGAGTGAACTTGATGTCGGGCAAGTCGAATGTTTACAACTACCAAGATTTTGGCGTCTACCCTAAAGGTGAACCGACGTTTGCTGAATACTTCAAAAAATCGGGGTACGCCACAGCAGTCGCTGGCAAGTGGCAACTGTTGACCGGCAAGACTGGCATCTCTCCGACCGAAGCCGGTTTTGATTCGTACTGTGTTTGGAACATCCCCGGTACTGCGCGAGAGCGTTATTGGAATCCTTCATTACTACAAGATGGCAAACTGTTAGAAGTTGCCGAAGATAGCTATGGGCCAACACACGCGACCGACTTTTTGATCAACTTTATTGAGAAGAACAAAGATCGTCCTTTCTTGGCTTACTACGCCATGATCTTGCCCCACAATCCATTTCTCCCGACACCTGACAGCAAAGATCGAAACGAAAAAGACGCGAAGCAAAACTTTATCGACATGGTCAACTACATGGACAAGTGTGTTGGCCGAATTGTCGACTGCCTCGAAGAAAATAAACTGCGTGAAAACACACTAGTGATCTTCACCGGAGACAACGGCACCAACGCGAACATTATTTCGGAGTTCCAAGGCAAACCACTTCGCGGCGGCAAAGGCTACACGCACGACTACGGAACCCACGTACCGCTGATCATCAATTGGCCCGGCGTGATTGCCAAATCTCAGTTGAACGACGACTTGATTTGTTTCTCCGATTTCTTTCCCACGATGGTCGAAGCGGCCCAATTGAAGCCCAAGAAAATTACAGATGGCGATGGCTGGAGTTTCTGGCCCCAATGCCTGGGCAAACCTGGCACAAAACGAGAAACGATCTACGGATACTACTTCCCCAGACCGTATGCAAAGAAGTTTGACGACAAATATAACCACTGGGAGGTCCGTTATGCCCGAGATAAACGGTTTAAACTCTATGATAGTGGTCTGCTATACGATACGATTGAAGATGTGGAAGAGCAGAGCCCGATCTCTGTCAAACAAAAAAACAAACAGGCGAAAGCGGCTCGCGTGAAACTTCAAGCCGTGCTTGATTCCTATCCGACTACCGGAGGCGGAGTCGACTATAAACGAGTTACTGGAACCAAGAAGCAATCAAAATAATCTAATCGCAGGATACCGACTAAAATGCCCCTCTCGAAACGATTGACATTACTGCTTACGTTTTCCCTGTTGGCAACCACATTTTCTACCAGTTCCTTTGCAGCAGAAAAGTCAAAGCAGCCAGCGATCAAAAACGTGGTGTTCCTCATCTCCGATGATCTAAAAGCCAGCACGCTGGGTTGTTATGGAGACAAACATTGTCAAACGCCGAACATCGATAAACTTGCGAAAGAGGGCGTGGTATTTGACCGAGCCTATTGCCAAGGCACATGGTGTGCTCCTTCGCGGCAGTCGTTTATGTTTAGCCGATACAAGGGCACCTCGTCGGTTAATCTCGGGCAGCATTTCATCAACAACGGGCGATACAGTGCGCGTGTCGGAAAAATTTACCACATGCGAGTTCCCGGCGACATCATCGATGGAACCAATGGGCTGGATGTTGCAAGTAGTTGGACCGAACGATTTAATTCGCAAGGAATGGAAGCTCATACGCCCGGCGATTACGCTTGTTTGAATTTGAATATCTTCACCGATGCCCCTGAGAACCGTCAGTCAACCAAGATGCCACACCGCATGTTTGTGACGGTGAAATACGATGGCGATGGTTCAGATCAACCTGATCACAAAACAGCCACCAAGGTGATTGAGTTGTTGAACAAACATAAAGATAAGCCCTTCTTTATTGCGGCTGGTTTTGTGCGACCTCATTATCCAATGGTGGCCCCGAACCAGTATTTCAAACCGTATCCATTCCAAAAGATGGACTTGCCGCATGTGCCTGAGGGCGACTTAGACGATGTTCCTGCGATGGGCAAGACTGGCACGCTTTCAATCACCAACGAGATTGGCAAATACCCCGACAACCAAAAACGGATGTGGGCCGGGTACTATGCCACGATCACATTCATGGACGACCAAGTTGGCCGAATTGTGAATGAAGTCGAACGACTTGGATTACGAGACAGCACCGCCATTGTGTTTGCCAGCGACCATGGTTATCACTTGGGCGAACATCATTTCTGGCAGAAATCGAACATGCACGAAGAAGTGACACGTATCCCACTAATCATGTCGATCCCTGGCATGCCGACTGGCCGAAGTAACTCGCTGGCTGAATTGATGGATATTTTTCCAACAGTGACGGAATTAGCCGGTCTTGAAATTCCAGCATCAGTGCAAGGTGAGTCACTGGTGTCTGTCTTAAGAAATCACAACGCAACTGTAAGAGACGGGGCTTTGACCGTTGGCAAAAATGGCTATGCCCTACGAACCGACAACTGGGCCTATATTCGTTACCAAGATCAGACCGAAGAACTGTACGACATGAAAAATGACCCTAAGCAGTACACAAACTTGGCTGGTACTGATAAACATCAAGCGGTCAAAAAGCAATTAGCGAAGCAATTGAATGCTAAACTGAAAGCGAACCAACTGACTGAAAATGTGAAGAAAAAGAAGAAACAGAAATAGCAGTTCGTTACTTGATTTGAATCACTCTCCAAATATGCCTCAACTGAGATCGACACCATGACTCGCTATTTTTTACCGCTCGCCACTTTACTGCTTGTAGCCTTGCATATTGATGCTGCTGAAAAGCAGAACGTACTGTTCATCGCGGTCGATGACCTGGCAAGTTCGCTCCATTGTTATGGCGATGTGGTAGCGAAGACGCCGAACATTGATCAGCTGGCAGCCACCGGAGTTCGCTTTGACAGGGCCTATAATCAGTTGCCGCTCTGCAATCCGACTAGGGCCTCGGTGATGACAGGTTTGCGCCCGGATGAAATCAAGGTCTACGATTTAGACCGGCACTTCCGCGATGAAGTGCCTGATGTGGTGACTCTTTCGCAACAGTTCATGAAACGCGGTTGGTACACGGCCAGAGTTGGCAAAATCTATCATTACAATGTGCCTGCCAGTATTGGCACTGATGGTTTTGATGACCCACCATCGTGGCAACATACCGTGAACCCCAAGGGTCGAGACAAAACCGATGAGGCGTTGATTTTCAATGCCGAACCGCATCGTAAAATCAGCGGTGCGTTAAGTTGGTTGGCAGCCGATGGAACAGATGAAGAACAAACCGACGGCATGATTGCCACTGAAGCGATTCGTTTGATGGAAGAAAAAAAGGACGAACCCTTCTTTCTGGCAGTAGGTTTCTTCAGGCCGCACACACCGTATGTGGCACCCAAGAAATACTTCGACATGTACCCTTTGGAGCAGATGCGATTGCCGTATGCTCCTGAGAATGACCGCGACGATATCCCGACCGCGGGCTTCGCCCATAACAACCCAGTGCCGAACTATAGCTTAGATGAACTGACTTGCCGCAAGGCGATGCTGGCTTACTATGCGTGTGTATCGTTTGTGGATGCCCAAGTGGGTCGCATGTTAAGTGCGCTAAAACGATTGGAGCTGGATGACAATACAATAGTCGTTTTCTGGAGCGACCACGGCTATCATCTCGGCGAACACAACGGCATCTGGCAAAAACGAACCTTATTTGAACAAGGAGCCAGAGCACCGTTGATCATCCGCGCACCAGGTACACAAGGGATCGGCCAGCCGTGTTTGAAAATCGTTGAGTTTGTTGACATCTATCCAACACTGATGGAACTTGCCGGCCTGCCAGTTCCCAAACATGCATCTGGCAAAAGCTTAAAACCGCTATTGAATAACCCGTTAAAAAAATGGAACGGGACCGCGATTACACAGATATTACGTCCGGCCGACAATCGACTGCCGGAACCAGTGATGGGATGTAGCATCCGCACCGAGCGTTGGCGATATACCGAATGGGGCGAAGGCAAACATGGCGTCGAATTGTACGATCATTACAGTGACCCTATGGAATTCAATAACTTGGCTGTAAAGCCGGATGCCGAAGCGGCTGCTGTGATCAAACGGCTGAAACCGCTGTTAGATGCCAAAGCGAGCGGCAAGATTCCGACCACGCCGTTTAACCCTGCTCGATTATAAACGACTACTTTCCAGCATTCACTTTTGTCATTTTGAAGTTGCGTATTGCGTAAGATGAATAGATTTCGGGTGCCATTGGCTCCGCCAGTGCTGAAGTGTGATTAAGGAAAATCCATTAGTTACATAAGGTAAATAGTACCCATTCAGTTCGATAATTATAATGCCCAGATAGAACAATTGCCCATCACACTGGCGAAGCCAGTGGCACTCAGGATCACATTTTAAAATGCAAATTAGCATAACTTCAAAACGATTATCGCTGACTGCTCTAATTCTAGTTATTGCTAGTACGTGCTTCGCCGAATCACCTGAACTTGTACCAATCAAGATTGAAATTAGCACGGCGTTTCACGGCACAGCCACGTGGGATTGGTGGCAAGTTCGTACGGCTTATGTCCCTGGTTCGCAGCCGAAGTGGATTACCACGATGTCAGAAACCGGCAAGTCAGGCACACATATTTTCATGATATCTATCAAAGCATCAGTACCGATGCAGGCAAGAATTGGTCGTCGCCTGAGCCAATTCCATCTCTAAAACGTACGAAGATGAGCGATGGCTACGAAGTAGCACCTGGCGACTTATGGCCAGCCTGGCATGCGGAATCTGGAAAGGTATTGACCACCGGTAAAACTTTTAATTTCGCTGACGGAACGAAGGAAAACTTTCTCCGCGAAAAGGTTTCGTACAGCGTCATGGACCCTGCGACGAATCGTTGGGGCCCTATGCGGTTCTTAAAGATGCCCGAGAAAGACCATACAGGCATGCCCATCTTGACACCCAATGCCGGTTGTAACCAACGCTTTGATCTACCCAATGGAGATATTCTGCTACCGGTTCGCTATCAACGTGATCCCAACAAACGGATTTATGTCAGCACGGTGGTTCGCTGTAAGTTGGATGGAGAAACTTTAACCTACTTCGAACACGGTTCTGAACACTCAGTTCCAGAAGGGCGAGGGCTGTATGAGCCTTCCCTCATCAAACATGGGGATCGTTATTTCTTTACACTCCGAAACGACAAAACGGCCTATGTCACCAGCAGTGCCGATGGACTCCACTTTGACCCGATCCAAGAGTGGACATTCGACGATGGCAAATCATTAGAAAGCTACAACACACAACAACATTGGGTGACGATTGGCGATGGACTATTTCTGATTTACACCCGACGTGGTGCCGCGAATGATCATATTATGCGACATAGGGCTCCGCTGTTTATTGCCCAAGTGGACCCTGTTAAACTGCAAGTAATTCGCAGCACTGAGAAAACATTATTTCCTGAAAACCACGCGACCCTCGGCAACTCCGGAGTTTGCAGAATCAGCAGCAATGAAAGCTGGATTACCTGTGGCGAAGGTCTCATCAGCCACGGCAAACGAAAAGGCGAAAACAATCGTGTATTAATCGCCAAAGTTCGATCAACAGATTAAGATAGAGACAAACTTAACGACATTATTTCAACTGGAATATAAAATGAAACTCAACACCAAAGCACTCTTCGGTATATGCTTTTTCACCTGCTTTGCTGCGAGTCTTTCCGCGGCAGACCGACCGAACATCTTACTCTTCACCGCCGATGATTTGCATGCTGAATCCCTCGGTGTTTACGGTGGCAAACCGAATGACTTAACGCCCAACTTAGACAAATTCGCCAATCAAGGGTTGCAGTTCAGCAGAGCCCATGTGAACGTGGCCATTTGTGCTCCATGTCGGGCAGTGATTGCTACGGGTCGTTTGAGCCATAACTCTGGCGCGATGGGATTTATGCCTGCTAGAGAAGACGTGCCGGATATCGTCGGTACACTGCAAGCCGCCGGCTATCGAGCAGGTATCCTCGGAAAATACGGACACTCGACTCCCAAGAAGACGATGCTGTGGGACTATCACTTCGATCAAAAAGACTTAGGCAATGGACGCAATCCGGAACTCTACTACCAGCGGAGCCAAGTCTTTTTCAAAGAGTGTAAAGACAAGGATCAACCGTTTTACTTCATGGTTAATTCGCATGACCCTCACCGGCCTTATTGCAATCCGAATAAACTAACCAAAGGGGCCGCGATGCCTTCGAAAGTTTATTCGCCCGAAGAAGTGGAAGTGCCTGGTTTCTTGCCAGACTTGCCTGGCGTTCGCGCGGAACTGGCACAATATTTGAATTCCACGCGACGGCTAGACGACACTTTCGGCAAAGTAATGCAGGCCCTTGATGAATCAGGATTTGCCGATAACACGCTGGTTCTATTCATCACCGACAACGGAATGGCAGTTCCTTTTGCCAAATGTAATGCTTGGTTCCACAGTTCGCACTCGCCACTTTTAGTGCGTTGGCCAGGCAAGGTGAAAGCCAACTCACACAACCAGCACGATTTTGTTTCGATTGTTGATTTCTTCCCTACGTTTGTCGAAGCCACCGGAGCGAAAGCCCCGAAAGCTTTAGATGGCCGTTCGTTGCTTTCGCTCTTTCAAGGCGAATCGCAATCTGGCCGAGACCATGTCTTCACGCAAATCGATTCCAAAGCAGGCGGCGCGGCTGTGCCGATGCGGGCCATTCACGATGCCAAATTCGGCTACATCTATAATCCGTTTAGCGATGGCAAATACTGGTATCGCAACAACAACGAAGGCCAAACCATGGCCGCGATGAATGAAGCGGCCAAAACAGATTCTCAGATTGCCGCCAGAGTTGATCTATTCCGTTACCGTGTGCCGGAAGAATTCTACAATTTAGAACTCGACCCGAATTGTTTGCACAATGTGATCGACGAACCAAAGTATGCCAACCAAATAAAACTGATGAAAGAGATGCTTGAGTCGAACCTAAAGAAAACGACCGACCCGATGCTCAAAGCGTTTCGAAATATGGACAACCGAAAAGTGGTTGACCAAGTTTTAGTTGCCACCTACGGAGAGCAAAAGCCATCAGGGCCCAAAAAAATGCGTGTTCCAAAGAACAAATCAGGCAAGAATAAAAAAGAAAAGTAACGCCGAAGTGAACCTATAAGCCGGGTTTTGTACTGTCACACAAGGCGACAGCGATAGCCATTCCTCTAGGTCGAAAATTGCTCGTCGACTCAAGCAGCGAACCCGGCAGTAACTAGCGAACCGGACAAGTTCGCAACCGGTCCGAAGACCGATTTCCTGCCTGTTTGCCTTGCTCTAGGTGGGGTTTACCATGCCAGGCAAGTCACCTTACCCGCGGTGCGCTCTTACCGCACCATTTCAACCTTACCGTTCCCCGAAGGGACTTAGGCGGTATATTTTCTGTTGCACTTTCCCTAATCTCACGACCGGTCGGCGTTACCGACCACCTTGTCCTACAGAGCCCGGACTTTCCTCCCGCAATTGCTTCCGAAAAAGCAACTACCGGCGGCTATCCAGTTCACTTCGGCGTAGACATTAGAATACTGGAACACACCAGTTTGTCTATCGGGCAGAGTCTGTTTCTACCCCGCAGACACATTTTTCTTGATTCTGGTTCAGTAGTAGAGAAATTGGCTTGCATCTTGGGTACAATAGCGGAACTGAATTCAATCTCAAAATAGATAACCTCGTTCCCTCAACTTATACACATTTCATTTCAAGGACACTCTCATGAAACATACCCTATTCGCTTTACTCTGCCTTTCGTTTGCTTTACCAGCCGCCATGGTCTCTGCTGAAGGATCATCTTCAAAGGCGTATGAACTACGAACCTACACAACCAACGAAGGTAAGCTGCCCAACTTGAATGCTCGATTCAAAGATCATACGGTAGGACTCTTTGAAAAACATGGCATGGAAAATATCGTCTATTGGATCCCAACTGCCGAAGACAAAAAAGACAACACCTTGGTCTATATCATCGCCCACGATAGCCGAGAAGCAGCCAAGACCAATTGGAAAGGTTTCGGCGGAGACCCAGCTTGGAAAAAAGTAAACAAAGAGTCACAAGTTGATGGCAGAATCTTGTCGAAAGGACCAAAATCGGTCTACATGAGTGAAACCGATTTCTCGCCACATGCCCTGAAAAACGGCAAAGAGACTCGTTTGTTTGAACTACGCACCTACACAACCGCCCCTGGCCGCTTGCCCAACTTACTACAACGATTCCGAGATGGCGAACTTGACATGTTCACCAAACATGGCATGACCAACATCATGTACTTTGTTCCCAGCGATAAAGAAAACACACTTATCTACATCGTGGCCCACAAAGACTTAGCATCAGCCAAGGCAAGCTGGAAAGGTTTCAGCGGCGATCCCGAATGGAAAACCTTGCATAAAGCTTCGCTAGAAAGCGGCAAGATTGTGATCAAAGTAGAAAAAGAATTTGTGACACCAACGGATTATTCACCGTTGAAGTAATTGATTGTGTAAATTCAATCCGCCAAACATCAGAAAGCCGCTTGTTCGATCAAGCGGCTTTTTTTATTGTTACCAAGCAATTTCATCAGGAAAATACTCCGCAATCAGTTCCTGGTAATAGGGCCGCAATTTCTCAACATCAGGTGGGCTTGAACTTTTTGTGTAGAGGTCGTATTTGTTAAACTCTTTGACGTAGCGGAAATACTCGCGGTCTTGGTCGTTCATCAGGTGTTGATAGGCGTTTTCTCGATGGCCGGGGTAAAACGAGTGGTAGCGAATCATATACAGGGCTTGTAGTGGAAGATAGTCCTTCGTGACATGATACAAATACTCATCGTGCCCCCATGACATGAGCACGTTGTCGAGTCCACAATTGGGCTCATAAATACCGCACTCGGTTTGATATTCGGGAGCTTGGTGATCAGCGTTCTCGCCAAAGTATTCTGAGTAGACAATGCTGTCAGAAAACTTACAGCCAACGGGAAAAGTGTCTCCCACCACGGCCCATTGCGGTTCGTCCCACAGGCACAGCACTTTGCCCAAGTCGTGGATCAGCCCTGTCAGAATAAACCAGCCAGGATGACCGTCTGCCCGAATTTGTTCGGCAGTTTGCATGGCGTGTGCGATTTGCGGCAAATCGGTATCAGGGTCACTATCGTCAACCAGTGTGTTGAGATGCTCTAGTGCCTGCCACACACCTAGCTTCCGTTTGTTTAAACCCAGATATTCGGCCCGCTTTTGTTTCACAAACTCTACGGTCTGATTCACATGATTCAGGCGGTAAAACTCCTTCACTGAGTCACGGGCCGGGTCTTGATAGTTGCGAAACTCCGATTGCTTCTTATCTGCATCGGTGAACTGTGAACCCGATTCAGCCGTGTCAGGTTCAGGGTAACGCTCTAGTAAGTCATCTTCCAACTGGTGAAGATTTTCGAGCGGAGAATTATCTTCAGGCAAATCAGAATACGTCATCACATTACCGTTGTTCTAGCAGGAATTTTTGCAATCGGGCAAGTTGATCTGTATTGATCAAATCGACATCGGCTGCCAGTAATTCTCGCCATAGGTTTTCATTTTCAGGAGTCGCCCAAAACCTCACGATACGCCCCGCTGCGTGTGCTTTGGCGACTGAGGACTTGAGCTTTTGACGCTGTGCAGCAGGCATCACTCCTTCGCCTTTCCAACTGAAATTACGTCCCCAGTGGTCACTGATCATTGGAAGTAAATGCGAAGGGTCTTTCGAATCGAGATCACCCATGCGGCCATCTAATCCAGCATAACGAATCTTCTGCGAAGCCATCAACTCAAACGGTCGGTTACCTGAGATCACGACCAAAAGTGGGCCTGGCTTGACTTTGCCGTGGTCGACCGATGTCAGTATCTCCGCATACTCAGTCAACACTTTGTGCAATGCAGTATAAGTGGTTTCAGCTTCTGACTTGAGATCGATCAGCAAAGTGACCCTAGGGCCGTTTAAAAAGACACTTCCTTTATTCTCAGCAATCCGCTTCTTGAGCGGATCAAGATAGAGGCTTTGCAATGTCCGGTCTGGTCGAACGTCTTCACGGTTATGGGCCACCAACAGTTTGCCATCGACCAAATAAACATCGGCCTCAACACCGCAAAACCCGTGATCGAGTGCATCCAAGAGCGGTCGGTCATGCTCATAATCATTGTGAGCATGGGCCTTCGGCAGCGGCTCAACGCCTGACGCGACGGACACACAAACAGAAAGCGTACTCAGGAAAATCAAAAGGTGTGAACAGCAATTCTTCATTAGAAAACCCTAACATGAACATGAAAGTACGAGACCAGCACAGACTGCATTCTATTTATAATAACTGGCCTTATGAGGTTGAACCCCCAGCTTTTCGTAGTTGAATCCTGGCCCTAGCGGCTTGTATTCGCCTATGATCTTGACCGAGCTGTTCTTTTTGATCGCCTGTTCCATTCCAAGTCCCCAATAGACTGCGTTGACGGTAAGTCTTCGCACGCCAGCATTTTCAAAGTCTTCGGCTGAACCCATGGTGAAATGAAATATCTTGGAAGGAAGTCCTTTGTTGCCTGTCCAAGTTTTAGTCCAACCCACTGGTAGCGGTTCTTTCTTTTCATTGGCAGGTGCATCATGCTCAAGATTGATTAGTGGTTGTCCCAACACTAACGCTTTGCAATCTTCGGGAAAGGGAAATCGTTCGCTATGACAGCGGTAAACATCAGAGGTGCCCCAGATGTCATCGACTCCTATCAGAATTGAGTGCGATTTATTTTCATCTACAATAATGCCCTTGGTCGATTCGCGGTGCCAGCCTCCGTGATGCCCCATGAATGTGCCACCGAGCATGTCACGCAGGTTCACACTCTTGTCGTCTTTCATATATTTTTTACCTTGCCAAAATCCATGGTTGGCAGTTCGCAAGGCAATCAGCGGTTTGCCTGAATCAAAGTAATCATGGAAGAGTTGTTTTTGATCATCGGCCAGGTGCATGAAACGCGAGACCCAAATCACACAATCGGCATCGGCCAGATATTTGAGACCGGGGATCGTGTGCTGTTTTTCTTTGTCTTTGAAGGGTGCCGGAAGCGTAGGGTCGACTTCTCCCTTTTCATTCACAGAGAACAACACGGTACAATCAAAACCATGATGCTGCGACAATATCCTGGCCAACATCGGCATCGCTTGTTCGCTTCGATATTCCTGTTCAGCAGCAATCAACACGACATGCTTGCCCTTGCCAGGGCCATTAGCACCAGGATAGGTCAACCACAATTCGCTTTCAGGAACTGGGTGTTTGCTGTCGCCGAAGCTGTTTGCCGCGAGACAAGTAAGGAGTGAACTACATAGTATAAAATGAATCATTGAATATCTGAACATTGGTTGCTCGCAAGGTGAGTTGTGGGTAATAGTTAATCAGTTAGCCATTCGTTTCGTACTCTTACTAACTGAAGCTGAGAGCCAGGCACAGGTTCAGCCGTAACGACATGCATTGCCCCATGTAGGAAAGTAGTAGTGCCAATAGGTGCGGTGGGGTTTGCCTCAATCCAAGCAGTTAGTGTTATGTCTTCTATTGGGTGCTCTACTAGGAATTCCTCAAACTGTTTCCGAGTTCTCTCCATTGTTTGACACAGTAGAGCGTTAGCGGCGACCGTGAGTGCTCTCACTTCGTCTGAGTCTTCCTCGAATTGATCTGAGATCTTGTGCAGTACCTCACAGATTTCTTCGATGGATGAAAAACCAAGGTCATGCATGTCGTCTCGCTCTGTTCTTTATTGAAAGTTGATTACGTTGGCATAAGGCGGCTGGCGAGCAGCCACCCTACGACTACTTTTTCTTTAAATCATTGTCACGAAGTTCTTCTAGCTTCGCGGCAAGTTTCTTTTTGAATCGTGCGACCACTGCTTGGTGTTTTTTGCTTTCAGCCAGATTCGTGTATTGCAAAGGATCACTGTGCATATCGAATAATTCGATGCCAGCCGAGGCGTCTTCTTTGTATTGGATGTAGGCCCATTTGTCTTCGCGAAGTAGAAATCCTTTTCGCATCGGGGCCACGCAAAACGCGGCGTCACGTACTTGATGGGTTGGGTCATCGAGCGTGGGTGCGAGATTTTTTCCCTGCAAGCGACTTGGCACTTCAAGACCACACAGACTGGAAATGGTTGGATACAAATCTAACAATTCAGCAAACGAATCACAGACCGCTGGTTTTTTGCCTGGCACGCTGATAATCAACGGAACGGCTGCCGACTCATCACGCAAGCTGACTTTTGCCCAGAAGTCATGTTCGCCCAAGTGGTAACCATGATCGCTGGTGAAAATTACAATCGTGTTATCGGCTTGGCCTGATTCTTTAAGTGCGTTCATCACTTTGCCAACTTGGGCATCCATGTAGGCAACCGATGCGTAGTAGCCAGAGACCGACTTCTTTTGTCGCATCACATTCATTTTCATGTTGACGCTGGTCTTGTAGTTGATGCCTGCTTTCGGGACATCATCCCAATCGCCTTCGATTTTTTCAGGAAGATTCATCTCGCCGTATGGGAAGAGATCAAAATAGTTTTTTGGAGCCACAAAGGGAACATGCGGGCGAACGAATCCGACGGCGAGAAAAAAGGTTTCGTCTTTGTGTTGCTCGATCAGTTCGCAAGCTTTGGCCGCTGTTTTGCCATCGCTGTGTACTAGATCATCGCCATCGGCGGCAACGATCACAAACGTGTTACCACCGACCACGGGGCGTTTGCCATCGGGGTTACCTTCCAGTGTCTCACCGATACCAGGGGCTTTCCACTCGGGGCCTTTGCTGTTGAATCGCTCGGTCCATGATGCCGCGTCATCGGCGCCGTCGTCGCCTTTTTCAATTCCGCCTGGTACGCCCATGTGAAATATCTTACTAACGCGGGTTGTGTAGTAACCGTTGTTTTTAAAGTGTTGGCTCCAAGTGGCCCGGTCACCAATTTGCGGGCGAGGGTTCGAGTAACCCAATGCTCCCGTTGCATGTGGGTAATAGCCAGACATGAATGAGGCCCGCGATGGTCCACAATAAGTCCCTTGGCAATAGGCCCTGGTGAAACGTGTTCCGCTGGCCGCAATGGCATCGATGTTGGGCGTTTGGCAAACCTTGTTGCCGTAGCATGACAATGCAGTAGCGGTTAAATCATCAGAAATAATAAACAACACGTTGTACGGTTTCTTCTTCGCCTTGACGGATTCCGCGAAAAGTGATGATGTACAAAGAGTCAGGAACGCCAACGCTACGAGAGTTTGTTTTTTCATCGAATTGCCTTGAGATGTGCGTAGCAGAATACAGGAACATAAGGAAAGGTATTTAAGAGGAGCATTCAGTATAACTTGCCCCGGAAAGAGTTGCCATTAGACAGACAACTCTGAGAAATACAGCGTTTCTGGGATTTCTAAAATCATTCGGCATTAGCACGATTATAAATATCACGCCAGAAGTTGCGTGCAGTGCGGTGAAGTTCCATAATCTCGGTGCGCTGCGTTTCATTTTCAATTTCAATCTGGGCAATACGCTCGAACACCCAGTCGTAAAAGAATAAGGCCGATTTTTTGCTGATCGTGGGTTGGTCCCCGATCTGAACATAATAAGGGCCAGTCATGGCAAACCGATAATTGTCAGGGTTCTGGGTCACTGCACGGACAAGGAACCAACCACTTTTGTCAAACACCAGTGGAGGCAAAGTTCCGCCACGTTTGTCGTACTCGTCCATCGAGATTTCATGTTTGATTTTTCCATCTTGAATTACTTCTAGATAGTTGATTTTTTCTCGGGTCGATAAACTTAGCCCAACCTCAAATTCTTTGATGGTGCCTTGCTTGTATTGAAAAACATGGCCCGGCATTTGGCCTTCGACCGATGGACGAATCAGCGGCCCGTTGGAAATTACCACTTTACCCTGTTTCAAGTTTGCAAGCCAACTAGCGTAATCATATTTATCAGGGCAATAGACATACGCACGATTGTAGCCAGGAGGGTTGCCGTTGAATCCACTTCCGCTGCCTGCGCTGGGTGGAATTCTCAATCCGCAGTTCAGTAGATGAAAGTAAATATCTTGACCCCAGCGGGCCAAACCTAAATCGCCAGCGTAAAAAGTTTGGTCTCTCGGTTTGCCAGGAAGTTCAGCGGCAGGCTTCGATCTGCTGGTTGAAATTTCTTTGTCGACATGATTTTGCATCCCATAATTGGCCACGTTAATCGAATCGATCAGATCATGGGCAACCCACAGCGGCAGATCCCACTCCCAAGGAGAAGCCGCAGCCACATGGGCATCTTTTGATTTTTCGATATCTCTGAGAAACAGCAGTGGCGAAGGGTACTCGGCTCCAAAGTTCTGCACAGGCAGTGGCTTATTCAAATTGGCAAATAACAAAGTGCCGCCGGCTCGCTGATCGATTCCTCCCAATAAATCAGACATGCGATTGCCATCAAACGCATGTGGAGATTTTGGCAACGGTTTGCCCGACCAAATGTCACTTTGATTGTTCCATGTGATATTGACCGCCACATTTAAATCCTCGGCCATCATGATAGTTTCAATATCGGTTGGATGACGCTGGAGATGCAAGTCTCCTGAATACCAGTTCTGCTTTTCAAGATGAGCAAACCGCTGCATCTCAATTGTCTTGTTGTCTTGGTCGCCACTTTTAAGCGTGAAGTAACCTGTTTGCGTCAGGTACTGCGGGCCAGCTTCCAGTTCAAAATGGTATTCGCCTGGTGGTAGTTCAAGTATCACCTTGCTCACAAAAGAAAAATGATTGCCCCAATTGGGAACACCCGAGACACGCTGCCGCCGGTCTTTCGAACTCATCAAGTGCATCCGCGCAGCGAGTGGCTTTTGCGTTTTTTCATCAACGACCTGAATCTCTAACTCGCCTCGGGCTGCAAAAGCTGGCTGAGTAGAGAGCAAGATCAAGCTGGAAAATGCGAACCATAAATGTTTGCGATGTACCTTACAACTGTTCATAGGTGACGAACGATCCTGAGTTAATTACTGATAAAAGATCAAAATTCAATAGAAGACCAATTTGGCGACTGTAAATTCGGGGCCAGCTCTTACTATAAAGATAGCTCACGCTTGAACTTAGTAACGCTAGGATGTTCTGGGATCGAGCCAGTTATCAAGCCGTTTTACCATTAGGTGGAGAGCCACCGCTTGATTGATTATGGGTTGAATCAATACAATAAATGTTGTCTATTATGCCTGCTAACCATTTCCCCTGTATAGATTTACGTTTTAGGTTACTTCGCTCTGGTTTTGAAGTTCCTGATACTAGAAACAAAAATAATGCCGCAAGATTTCTATAAAACACTTGGAGTTTCAAAAGGTTCAACTGCTGAAGAAATTCAGAAAGCCTACCGGAAACTTGCGCAAAAGTACCATCCAGACATCAACCCAGACGACAAATCGTCCAAAGAGAAGTTCCAAGAAGTTCAAAATGCCTACGATGTTTTGAGCGATAAAGAGAAGCGAGACAAATATGATCGCTTCGGTGCCAACTACGAATCGATGGGCGCAGGAGGCCCAGGCGGTGGATTTAACTGGGGCGGACAAGGAGGCGGCGGCGGCCCTGAAGTGGACTTCAGTGATTTGTTTGGCGGCGGCGGCGGCGGAGGAGGAGGCGGCGGTGATTTCTCCGATCTCTTCAGCCAGTTTGCTGGTGGCGGACAAGGGGCCCGGGGTGGTCGCAGGCGTACAGCCCCACAACGCGGAGCCGATATCAATCATGCAGTCACTGTCTCTTTCAAAACATCCATCGAAGGGGGAGAAGTGCAACTGAGTGTCCGTCGCAGAAACGGGGGCGTTGAAACCATCAATGCCAAAATTCCGAGGGGCATTGAAAGCGGAAAAAGAATTCGGCTTAAGGAACAAGGAGAGCAAAGCCCCAACGGTGGACCTACCGGCGATATTCTGATTACCGTGAATGTAGAACCCCACCGATCCTTTACTCGCAACGGAAAGAACCTCGAAGTCAAAGTACCGATCTCGCTAGCAGAAGCCGTACTAGGCGGAAAGATCGACGTGCCAACGCCTCACGGAACGATCACACTGACAATTCCACCGGGCTCTTCCAGTGGCAAACGCTTACGAATCCGCGGGCAAGGCGTCCAACGCAGCACCGGCGAACCTGGTGATTTATACGCGGAACTAGAAATCACCTTGCCAGCAGAAATCGACGAAGAGACCAAGAAACTAGTGCAACAGTGGGCTGAAAATAATTCTGAGAACCCACGTGAAGAATTGAACTGGTAGGCAAGACCACTGAGTCGACCCGATATCAAACACGAGATAATAATTGTGGATCAACGCTTCCCTAAAGAAGATCGATTGCGAACCAGCGCTGAGTTTGACTTGGTGTTTGCAGGTAAATGCTCGGTCGCTGATCCCAATCTGGTTGTCTATATTGCTAAGAATGAAGTCACTCATTCACGAATCGGCTTAGTTGTTTCAAAAAAAGTGGGCAACGCGGTTCACCGGAATCGATGGAAACGTCAGCTCCGGGCCATTTTTCGCACGGGCAAAGATCGGCTACCGACCGGCGTAGATTTGGTCGTAATTCCAAGATCACGCAACCATCCAACGCATTCTGATTTACGCCGTTCAGTGGAAACGCTAGCACGGCGAGCGAAAAACAAGCTCAACAAACGCAACTCTGCGGAGCAGGCGTCATGAAATTTTTGTGGCAAGCTTTCAATGCAATGCTATCTGCCATTTTGATCGGTGCGGTAAAGTGCTATCAATACTTGCTGAGCCCTATTTTTGGCCGAAACTGTTTGTACACACCAACTTGCAGCCATTACTACATTGGTGCTGTGAAAAAATATGGACCCATTATCGGCAGTTTTAAAGGGCTATGGCGAATTTGTCGCTGCAATCCACTCTCCAAAGGGGGAGACGATCCGCCGTAACTGAATACTCGAATATCGACTTCTTCTACTAATAGATAGCAACTTTCTAATTCCAATAGATCGATATTGACGGTGCTATCGCAAATAAATACTCTACCGGCCTCGATTTAACGCAATATCTCAATCCGAGGTCTCGTTTGCCTTGCAAGGATGCAAGGCGACTACTGCTGCCTGGAAAGAAGAACATGATGTTCCCCCAATCCTATTCGGTTGTAATTCAGAAACCATTCCTATCACTGCTCGTGTTAGTGATTACGCTGTCACAAACAGGCTGTATTAGTAATTGGTTAAGTGGTTCGGATGAAGATCTCCTCGACAACTCACTTGCAGATTGGGAACAAGTGGTCACTGTTGGAGACTTGACGATTCCACTGGGAACGAATCAAGCCAGAGCCGTTAGTGCTGCGATGGCCAACTCGTTAAACAATACCGGGGGTGATCCTGAGATTTCTCCGGCCCAAGACATTGTTCTGACCGAGATGAAAATTCTTCAGGTCGAAAATCCGAATAGAATACTTCAACTGCCTACGACTGCGGTAGTGATCTTAGAAGCCATCATTCCCGCTGGTGCAAAAAAGGGAGACCGCATTGACATCAAAGTTACTGCTCCCAAAGGTTCAAACTGTATTAGCCTAGAAAGAGGCTATGTCTTACCAAGTCTCATGTCTGAAAAATTAGTGCTCGGTGGACGCATACGATCAGGTAGCACGTTAGTTCATGCCAGAGGTCCTATCGTGGTGAATGCCGTTCGTGAAGGAATTGAGTCTCCTAAGCTATTGATCGAAGGCGTAATTCTCGGCGGAGGCATTGTTGCCAAAGATCGTCCTCTTGGGCTTCGTATTCGAGATTCTGAGGTCTCGGTTCAAGTATCTTCTCAGATAGGAGCCGTGATCAACGCCCGTTTCTTCTCGTATGATCGTGGGATCAAAAAGGGAATTGCCAATCCAAGAGACGACAAATATGTGGGGCTTAAAGTTCATCCTAAGTACAGAAATAACATTCGACGCTTCATCCGAGTAGTTCGCTTTATTCCTTTACGAGAAACAACCCAGCAACGTGCCGAACGCATCGTAACTATCGAAGAAGAGCTACTGCACCCTGACACCACACAATTGGCTGCGATGAAACTTGAAGCACTCGGAGATATCTCCATTGCGTCCTTAAAGAAAGGACTTGCTTCTAGTAACTCAAAAGTTCGCTTTTGCTCCGCCGAAGCTTTAACTTATTTGGATGACTTAGAAGGCATACCGTATCTCGTCGAAGCAGTTCGCAACGAGAGTGTGTTCCGTCATTGGGCATTGTTGGCACTCAATACAAAGAATCATGATCTAAATGTGGTAGAGGAGTTCGAGTCGTTGTTAAATGCCAAAAGTGCAGAGGCACGATACGGAGCATTTGACGCGCTGCGAAAACGAAATACTATTTTTACGATGGGAAAAACTTTTGACTTGGGCGAAGAGATGGATGCCTATCAAATTCGATCTACTGCTGACCCTCTGGTTCATTTTCGACTCGAAGGAAGATCGGAAATGGTGATCTTCGGATCAAAAGTTCAAGTTCAGGGCCCCATTGCCATGGTTCGACCTGGGGGCATGACCATTCGTTCCTTAGATAGTAATCGACTTCGTATCAGTTACTTTTCAGCGGGCCAAGATGATCGTAACATTGTTTGTAATAGAGACTTAAGCGATGTATGTAAGGCCATTGTAGACCTCGGGGGCTCGTATTCTGATCTGATACGCATCTGTTTTGAACTGCAAAAATCGGGCTCTCTCAACGCACGAGTCGAGATTGACGCATTACCATCGTCCAATCGCGTCTATTATGTGGAAAACGAAGACGATTCTGCTGATTTAACAGCCTCGGCAGACGATGAATTCAATTTTCTTGAAGAAGAAACAGAAGAATCTATTGAACAAAACAGCTTTGGCTTTGGTACATTATTCTAATACGAAA
Organism: Blastopirellula sp.; assembly: GCA_002733575.1. Taxonomy (GTDB): domain Bacteria; phylum Planctomycetota; class Planctomycetia; order Pirellulales; family Pirellulaceae. The sequence continues at coordinate 23,907 of NVWB01000185.1, forward strand.
GAAGGAGCCTTTCGCTACCAGGGGGATTATACTAGTTGTACTCGTGTTTTGTGATGAGAAAGCAAATATCAGCAAAACTGTTAAATTCCTCCCTCAGCGAAGGCAACATCTTGTACGTTGTTGTTCATTCGGATTAACCCAGCGGTTCTATATTTATGCTCAAGGCCCTCGAACTTCAAGGGTTCAAAAGCTTTGCCGATAAAACACGTTTTGAATTCCCCCCCGGTATTACGGTGGTGGTGGGTCCAAACGGTTCCGGCAAATCGAACATTGTCGATGCGATTAAATGGGTGCTCGGAGAGCAGAGCGCGAAAAGTATGCGCGGAAAAGAGATGGCGGATGTCATCTTTAAAGGAGCAGGTGCCCAAAGTGTTCCTGGCGCACGCAAAGCACTTAATTCCGCAGAAGCGACGATTGTCTTCGATAATTCGAATGGACTACTGCCACTCGATGCCCCAGAAGTTCACCTGACTCGCCGCGTTTATCGTAGTGGCGAAGGCGAATATCTCATCAATCGCCATCCTTGTCGATTGCGAGACATTCGAGATCTGTGTAGTGGCACAGGCGTTGGAGCAGATTCGTACAGCATTATCGAGCAAGGTAAAGTCGATACCATGCTGCAAGCTTCGCCTCGTGATCGACGAGCTATTTTTGAAGAAGCGGCCGGGATTAGTCGTTTTAAGTCAAAGAAGCTTGAGACCCAGCGGCGGCTTTTGCGAATTGATCAGAATCTCATTCGGCTGGCCGACATTGTGGATGAAGTCGAAAGCCGCTTAAAGAGCGTCAGAGCACAAGCAGGCAAAGCGCGACGATATCGTGAATATAGTTCCAGACTACAGGAACTACGCACCTATGTTGGGCTCGTCGACTGGCGGGCACTGACTTCGAGACTAGAAGAATATGAAGTTGAATTGTCGCAGTTGCGTGAAGAATCCATCGCTGAACTTCAAATTGTTGAAAAAGGGGAAACTCAATCCGCACTATTAGAAGTGGAACTTCGAGAAATTGTTGATCGGCTTGGTGGCATCGAGGCCGAGTTCAGTCGGGCAACTCAGAGAGTGGCCACGTTAGAATCGGCCACACAACTTCAATACCGGCAATTGCATGATCAGTCGGCTGAGATTGAAAACCGGCGTAATAATATCCAACGCACCAGCGGCTCTCTGCGGCTGCTGCATGATGATGTAGTGCAAACCGAGGAATTGTTAGAGACAGCCAAATCTCACCATCAAACGATCAATGACGAACTGAGTAGCGTTGAAGAAGTTTCAAGCGAACTCTCATCCAGCGTGCTGGAATTGCGAGAAGCACGAGAGCAACGCAGAAAAGAACATGTTGATCTACTGAAAACAACTTCGACCCTGGATAACTCGATTGGATCTATCCAGGCAACCATCGAAGCTTGCCAGCAACGTATTGCAATTACAGAAGAAGAACTGGAAACAATCCGCGAAAACAGTCGAATTCAAGACGCTGAATTTGCCGTTCTTGAAAAAGACGAGCAACAATATACTACTCAAGTCCAACAACAAAAGAATCAGCTCGACCAAGCACAAACAGACTTATCGCAACATCGACAAGATTTACACCAACTACAAAAAAGCTTAACCGATAAACAACATCGCAGAGCGGCAGCCCATGAACGAAGTGTTGTACTAGAAGAGTTGGAACGCCGTTATGAAGGCTTGAATGCCGGAGTCAAAGAAGTTCTGGCCCGATCTCAAGACGAAAAAGAACATATCTTTCGTAGCGTGGTTGGTTTAGTAGCAGACATTTTTCAAGTTGATGTTGAAATCGCTGAATTGATTGAAATCGCGTTAGCCGAGTCAGCCCATTATGTGGTATTAGAGAATCACCATTTACTGGATGCTGTTCTCCAAAAACGTGTGCGATTCCCGGGTCGTGTTGGATTCATCGACATTTCATCCATCCCAGCGAATCCAACCAACAGTATCAACTCAACGGATAACGCCTTTATCGCCAGTGTGCTAGAAGGCGAAGAAGCGATCCTTGGCACAGCCGCCAAGTATGTTCAGTGTGAATCCCAGTTTCGCCCACTAGCCAATCATTTACTCGGAAACACTTGGCTCGTAGAATCGTTTGCCGATGCGTTGGATTTACGGAAGCGTTTCCCTGAAAACTACCGCCTTGTCACAAAAGATGGCGAATTAATTGAGCCTGATGGAAGAATTGTCGTTGGACCACGAAGTAATGCCGCAGGTATTATTTCGCGAAGAAGTGAACTCCGAGCATTACGTGATGAACTATCCGAATTAGACGAAGTGATCTCGGTTGAAGCCTCTGAAGTGGCCCAAATGCAAGCCGCCATTTCAGATACCGATCATCATCTGCGAGAGATCGTGGATCAACACCGTAATACTTCCGATATTCTTACCGATCATCGAGCCAGAAAGCGTAGTGTTGAATTACGTGTTTCAGACTTAAAGTTATCACTAGAGTCTCGCGCTAAACAACGCACATCGATTAAGCAAGAGAATAAAACTTCTGAAGAACAGTTGACCGAAGTTCGTCTTCAATTAGAAGAAGCCCGCCTTCAGGTGATTGAGCTTGAGCAATCCAATACAACGGATAGCGAAAAAATTCAACAGTTGGAGTCCGAACGCTCTCAGATATTACAACAAGCCACAAGTTTAAAAGTTGATTTAGCCAAGGGCGAACAGCAAGTAGAATCGCTCAAACGCCAGTTGATTCAGTCGAGTTCACGACTCGAAGAAAAAGAAACGGCCTTAGCTGAAGATCACATTAAACTAGCGGGTGATGTAAATCGACTCGATACGTTAGAACGCGAAATACTGAGCGCGAACTCAGAACTCGCTGAGCTCTATCTTGTGCGAGAAAACCAGAACCGCGAGGTCATCGAGGCCCGCAGCAGACGCCAAACGATTGATTTGCAGAAATCTGAACTTCAATCGGAAGCCAACCTGGCAAGACAAAACCTGCGTGGGATCGAAGAAAAGATACATCGCAAAGAACTCTCTGCGGGCGATATTCGCCATGAACGCGGAACGATGGCCACTCGCTTACGAGAAGATTACGGCATCGAACTGGCCGAACTTGAAGAAGAACCGGATCCAGAAGAAGCCGAACAACGGACTGCCATTGATGAAGAGATCGCCGATCTACGTCGAAAAGTCTCCAATATCGGCGCTGTGAATACCGATGCCCTGAAAGAGTTAGATGAACTAGAGAAACGATACGAGTCACTTGCTGGTCAACTAAAAGACCTGACCGACGCCAAAGAGTCTCTCGAAAAAATCATCCATAAGATCGATGCCGATAGTCGGAGACTGTTTGAAGAGACCCTGACGGTGGTTAAATCGAATTTCCAGGCACTCTTCCGCAAGGTCTTTGGTGGGGGATCGGCGGACATCATTTTGGAAGAGGGTGTCGATATCTTAGAGAGCGGAATTGATATCATAGCCAATCCGCCTGGTAAAAGCCCTTTAAACATTTCGTTGCTTAGCGGGGGTGAACGAGCACTCACTGCGGTTACGCTGCTGCTAGCGATCTTCCAGTTTCGCCCGAGTCCTTTCTGTGTTCTCGATGAAGTCGATGGTCCATTAGATGAAGCGAACATTGGTCGCTTCATTGATGTCTTGAAAGAATTCCTCGACTGGACTCAGTTTATTATTGTGACCCATTCAAAGACAACCATGTCAGCGGCCAACACCTTGTATGGGGTCACGATGCAGGAGTCAGGCATCTCGAAGAGGGTGTCTGTCAAGTTTGACGATGTCAGCGAAGATGGGCACATCTCGAAGGAAGCGATTCGACGAGAAGATCAATCGAAAAAGCCGAACCAGTCGTCTGATGTCGCGTAGTAATAGGTAGAACTCCTATTATTCGCATTTTCGGAATCTCCTGGTGCTAAGTCAGCACAATTAATCAGAGCTTTGCCTAAAATCTATCAAACCGGCCTTAACCGTTAGAGCAATACATCATAAATCGTTTGTGTCATAGGCTTTTCGACCTAATGATGAGGGCAATTCCTGTTGCATGGTTTGTATTGAAAATCATTCAATTTTGGTATTCGCAGCTTCCGCAGAAGATTCTTCTTAAGAATTGACCCCAAATGATTCGACAATAACATTCGGAGGGCTTACTCCTTGTTTGAGCTTTACACCTAGTGTGAATGTAAAATCAAGAATAAGCTTTCTTAAGGGGGGGAAATCTCGGATAGAAAACAGCCGCATAATTAATGCAAACTAATTATGTGAAGCAAGCTGTTATCTTATGGGGGCTCCCATATTGCAACACCGCCGATCGATAGATCGAGATGAAGAATTTCATTGAAATAGATTATGAGAACAAGATGTTTTCATATTTGTTTGGATGACATGTTTCGGATCGGGATATCGGTATTTATGCAAGGCACGGATCAGAAGGATCTGATACGGGCCACAAGAAGCAATGTATCGTAAAATACCCTGACCCAGAATTCAATGGCAGCCGACTAACCCACAGTTGGCAAGAGGGAATGTTTAGCTATGCCTATGCCAAAGGATTATTAGGGTATTCTAAGTGTTTTGGAGACTGTCTCTGGAACACTGTGGAGGTCAACTCAACAAGAGAGTAATGGAGAGCCTGTGATGAAGGTCTTCACAACAGGACAAGTCGCAAAGATTTGTAAAGTTGCACCGCGGACAGTTAGCAAATGGTTCGATTCGGGCCGTTTGAAAGGTTATAGAATTCCTGGTTCTCAAGACCGACGAATTCCGCGTGAGTATTTGATTAAATTCCTGAAAGAGCATGGTATGCCCCTAGGCGACCTCGAAGACGAGGCAATGGCCAAGGTGCTTATTGTTGCTCAAGATCAGGTTATGATCGAGAATTTGAAGCGAGAGCTTCCACCTGAAAGATCATTCAAAGTTGCAGTCGCTGCAAGTGGATTCGAAGCCGGTATTCAGGCTGAAGGATTCCACCCAGACTGTATCATTGTCGATTTTTCAATTGGTCGTATCGAAGCATTGCAAATTTGTCAAAATCTACGTCGTAATCAAGAGTTTACGGATACGATTTTGATCGCATTGCTACCGGATGATGGAAACACGATGAGTTTCGATCGTTCGACGATCAATGAAACCTTTAAGAAACCTTTCGATGCCGCACTGCTCGCTGAGCGTCTGCGAACATTGATCGGAACAAAAAAGGAACTAGTCTAACGACTGATCATCATATCGCCGAAGAAGTTATCGCGCCGTGGATTGACCCCCACGGCGTTTTTTTTTGTTTTTTTATTATTCTTAGGGAATCTTGTTAGTTCCCCATTATCTTGACGGTTCTTCTAACAGAGATTCAACTTAGTAGATAGCGATTCAAACTAGAATTTAGGTTGACTGCTACCTACCACTTCATTAATTGGTCCATAGATATTACGATGAATGGCCCAGTTTACTTGATTTATCAAATTAGCTAACTAACAGACTATGAAAGAGTTTACGCATTTCGACGATCAAGGTGCCAGCCGCATGGTGGATGTTGGACATAAACAGCCAACACAACGCACCGCGATTGCAGCTTGTGCAGTTAAAATGCAGCCTGAGACAGCCAATTTGATACAATCTGGAGGCAGCAAAAAAGGGAATGTGCTGGAAGTCGCTCGGCTTGCAGGTATCATGGGAGCCAAACGTACCGGCGACCTCATCCCCTTATGCCACCCCATTGGGATCGATTCAATCGAAATTGAGTTTGAATTCACCGCAGATGATACTCTGCGAATTCAAGCGAAAGTCTCGGTTTTTGCAAAAACAGGCATCGAGATGGAAGCCTTGGTTGCTGTGAGCACCGCTGCATTGACCGTTTACGATATGTGTAAATCGGTGGATCGAGCGATGCAAATCACTTCGACCCAATTGATAGAGAAAACCGGTGGTCAAAGTGGCCACTTTAAATCAACCGATGACACCATAGTCTAATTCACTTTTAATTCAACTTATCAGACATCAGGCTAGAATACCGTGAGCCAAGTTGCCAACGAGAACATCACGAAACATACACCATCCGATGCGAAAATGCTTTCGCAGCTATATGGACCGATCCAAACCGAAATGTTTCGCGTTGAGAAGATCTTGCAACAAGAGATGTCTTCCAAATATCCACAGGTCAACAAGGTTGTCTCTTATGGATGTATGCTCGGAGGCAAACGCCTGCGACCTGCCTTGCTGCTGTTAGCTGCTAAAGCCACTGGTGAGATTACCGACAACCACTTTCGCTTGGCTGCTGTGGTCGAAATGATTCACACGGCGACCTTAGTTCATGACGACATCTTAGACGAGGCCGATACCCGTCGCCATTTGGAAACGGTCAACTCTCGTTGGAACAACGAAACCAGTGTGCTATTAGGTGACTTTCTTTTCACACATGCGTTCTACTTGGCCAGTACCATGCCTACCACTTACGCTGCAATGACCATTGGTCTGGCGACCAACATTGTTTGCGAAGGGGAGCTACGCCAAATAGCCAGCAAGCAGGCGTTTGAAACTTCGGAAGAAGAATACCTGGGCATTATCGAAGCCAAAACGGCCGAACTCTGTGCGTGCAGTTGCCAGCAAGCTGGTCGATTCATGAGGAAAAGGTGTGGCTGCCCGACTCGTCAATAGCCCCATGGATT
>NVWB01000186.1 GCA_002733575.1 Blastopirellula sp.
CCTCGCGGCATTCGATGGGGACTGCCAAATCAACACCCCGTTTTAAAAGAAGCTCGTATAAAACATCCTCCTCGCTTCTACCTTCAATTAAGTGCTCCTCATGAGCTAGAAGACTTTTCTCAATATCCGCCTTATCCGGATTCCAGACAGCAATATTAGATGATGTCAATTTAAAGGCTTTGTATCCCAAATCACATGTAGAGCCTTCTAACTCATTTTTCGCTCTAACAGAAAATCGTCTCAATCTATCTTTTGCTATCTCTGAAATACTAGAATACCCTGCCTTAAAAGCATCGGAATGCTCTTCTGTTTTCTCAGGTATTTGCACTAATATAAATTTCCTATTCCCATTATCTAGAAAATTTAAATCCATTACCGCATGCCCAGTAGTTCCTGACCCGGCAAAGAAGTCTAAGACAATATCACCATCATTTGGTTTAACAGCAATCGAAGCCATCAATTGTATTAGTTTTACTGGCTTTGGTGTTTGGAAAGGGCTTTCTGGTATCAAAGCATTTAATTCCTGTTTGGCAAGTTGATTATGCCCTCCATCTTTATATGACCATATGGTTGTTGGCACCCTTCCATCTTTTACTTCTGATAAAAAGCTTTTATAAGCAGGGGTGCCATTGTCCCCACCCTTACCCCACCAAACCCTATTGTCTTTTTGTTTTCCTTCGTGAACATTTCTAGAGTATCGCCAAACACGAGTCTCAAGTGGTAACACCTCAGTCCCATCAGGCTTTACAATCGGATAGTATAAATTTGGTCGCTCCGTTCGAGACTTATTGCATGTCGAATCTGTTGCTTTCCATGGCCCACGAGGATCATTGTCAGGGTTTTTGTAGGCGGCATTTTGCTCATCAGTCCGAGGCAAAGGTATCGGTCGCCAAATCTCTTTAGACTTAGCATATAGTAAAATATGATCATGCATGTCACTAAAATACTTTGCATCATTTTGAGGAGAGTATTTCTTTTGCCATACAATATTAGCAACGAAATTTTCTTCGCCAAAAATTTCATCGCAAACTTTTTTCAAGTTCGACTGCTCATTATCGTCTATTGAAATAAATATACACCCATCACTTTTAAGCAAATTTCTTGCAAGTTTTAATCTTGGGTACATCATATTCAACCAATTTGTATGCTTCCTTCCAGACGACTCGGTATTACTAGAAAACTTTATACCGTCTTCATCAATTTGCCCTGTATACCTGAGGTAGGTATCTAAGTTATCTTTGTAGTTGTCTGGATAAACGAACTCTTTTCCAGTGTTATAGGGCGGATCGATATAAATCATCTTTACTTTATTAGCATAGCTCTTCTGCAAGAGCTTAAGCACTTCCAAATTATCACCTTCGATAAACAAATTTTTAGTAGCATTCCAATCCACACTATCTTCAACGCAAGGCAGTAGCGTGCCTGTAGATGGAGTTAGGGAAATTTGACGTGCCTTCTTTTTTCCGTGCCAATTCAAACCATATTTTTCTTCACCTTCATCCAGCACTTTAGCATCACCCAACAACTGCCTTAATGTGTCAAAATTTACTCCACCCTCGGTAAATACTTCTGGGAACAGTTCTTTCAAGTGTTCGATATTCTCGGCTACTATATCCGTACTTTGCCCATCTTCTGGTTTTACTTGCTTCATTTTTATTCCCACTCTTTAACTCTTATCATTCTGTTTAAAGCTTGCCTTTGATTTTGGCAATCTTGTCATTTAATTCTTTTATCTGTGTATTCATTTCTACCTGTTTGCCCATTTGTTTTTCTTTTTTGAGCTTGTTAGCTATTTCCAACTTTTCTGCTTCCAGACTTTCAAGCTTACGTAGCATAGCCAGCCTATCATCAGCCTTATCTGTTTGATTGCTGCCACCAAGAGAAAACTCACCACTATGACTTGCACAATTAATCGCAATCACGCGCTGATTTAATGCTTGATAAAACTTCCAGAAATTCTGGAAAGGTAAATTACTAACAGTGAGACTTGCCAAAAATTCCGTCGCGGCTTCTGATTGATCTGAAAAATCGAACCAGTCTGTTTGGATGCTATCTTCAATTACCCATTTTTCTTTATCAGCCTGGTTAATGCGCTTGTCCGCTAGACCGATTGCCAAGCTGGCTTGACCTTCAACATCGCTCGTAAATAACAACACAAGCGGATAAGGAATGGAACGATTTATGAAATGGGCAATCCGCTTGAAACGCTCAGGCTTCAAAAGTTCTACATGTAATACTGCAACTTCAGGATATTCGCGCTGGTTATCATTATATGGCGCGATATTGATTGTGCTGGGTTTTAACGTATAGAGCCAACGGACTTTATCAACATCATCTTTTAAGCATTTCTTATCTGTGGCATCCAATGCACCATTATCCAAAAACATCTTTTTGAATATAGGTTTGTTTAACTCACATTTATTCGGAATACCAAGGCATTGAAGAAAGCTTTCGAAGTCAGTTATTTTCATGCGCGCCTCCATCAACAAGAATGAGGTACGACACGACTGCAAAGTCTTCTATCCCTTGGCTACTTGTTGCTGTGAGTACTGTTCCACCTTTAGTGAACAGGCTCTCCACGCCTTTCTCTTCACTCTTCCCTGCAATACTGTCTACGGCTACTGCCAACAAATGCTGGTAGTGATTCATATCCTTGCCATTTCTTGTGGCAGTATCAACGTGCTCTATCGCAGTTTGATCAATATTTTTATGAACGAAGGCCTGGCGCTTCATGATATCTAGTACTTTTTTGCTCTGTATGTAATTAAGCTCAATTACAGTTTCATCAGACACATAAACAAGAAAATATGGAGCGAGCGGATAATTATCATCCACCTGTACGGCTTGTCTGCCTTTTCGAATATTCTTCAGGCAAAAAATTACGCCTGATTTAAGTCCTTCACCAACAAGCTCTGCATCAAGTGACACGGCAGAATACAAACCCAATGGGGCATCTTCCAGCTTACCGAGGTTTTCCTTCATGTAATCAGACAAATCCATGCGGAAATCATTAAGAGTCAAATCTGTGATGGACACGCCACCTGCAACATCCTCTAAATCAACTACCGCATCCTTAAGCTGTTGAAGCTGTTTACGGCGATATTCCAGATCGTTCATCCCTGTGGCATTCTGATCTATGACATTCTCTTCACCTGTGGCGGAAATATCCAGTAAGACCATCCGACCGGATACTCTGGCTTCAAGGTTTATATATTCATCTAGTTCCATGTTCGGCCAGAAATTGATGAGCTGAATTTGAGTATTCGTTGAACCAAGACGGTCAATTCGCCCGAAGCGTTGGATGATTCTGACTGGATTCCAATGGATGTCGTAGTTAATAAGCGTATCGCAGTCCTGAAGGTTCTGTCCTTCGCTAATACAATCTGTAGCAATGAGTAAATCAATTTCTGTTGTCGCATCAGGATCAATTTTCTCCCGCTCTTTTGAGACAGGAGAAAAAGTAGTGAGAATATTATTTAGTTCAGAGCCAACACCTGTCAGTGTCGTTTTATTTGTACCGCCCCCTGTTACTAATGCACTATGGACACCCAATTCCTTCTGCGCCCAAGTGGCTAAATCTGCATAGAGGTACTGTGCTGTATCAGCAAAAGCGGTGAATATAATGACCTTCTTGTTGTTTTCATTTAATGGCGCGTTTATTTTGTTTGCAATGGCTTCCTTAACCAACTTCAACTTAGCATCTCGTTTGGTATCAACTTTCTTAGCGGCTTCAGCCATATCCCTCAAAAATATACGGTCTGCCTCAAGCTCTTGCTTGAAACGAATCAAATCCATATCTTGTAAGAGTACTTTAGTTTTATTGCCAATCATGAATGGCTCTAATTCAGGAGAGTCCAAATCAAAATCATGGATATCCTCAATATTGAGTGCTTCCATCTTTTCTTGAGATAAGTCTCCACTTTCATGCTCTTCTATTTTCCCAAGCAAGCCTTCAACCCGACTAGCAAGCTTGTCGGCGGTGAGGCCGAACGAATGAATTGAGCTTTCCATGCGCTTAAGCAAATTGACCCGCATCAGATGAATCAAGCTTTCTTCTCGATCTATCTGCTTGAATACGCCTTTGCCCGCACCAACGGCCTTATCGTAGCGACGCGCATACTCACCCTTCTTGTCATTACGAACAAACTTTAAGGGAGAGTAGCCAGCCAGCGATAAACGGCGAATGGTTTTATTGAGTTCTTTGAGAGCTGGAAATTCATTAGACAAATCAATATCAGCGTAAATATTTATCGGTGATAAGCGCCGTGGAAACTCGCCCATCTCTGCGGTTCCATAGTACTTTTCAATATGTTTGCGCGAACGAGCAATCGTCACAACATCTAAAAGCTTGAAGTAATCAAAGCTCATGCTGTCTAGTAACGTCGCCGTTGTGCGGCTCTCTACCGGTTCTTTAGCCCATTGGTTGAACTGTTTCTGCGCAAGTCGCAACGTGCTGTCGATATTTTTAATACCAACATCTTGAAAAGCATCATCCCGGCCTTCCGTAATAAACGCCACCTGATTCTTCAGATCGTTCATACGGTTGTTTACAGGCGTTGCTGAAAGCATAAGCACTTTGGTTTTCACACCTGATCGAATAATGTCGTCCAATAGACGCTCGTATCTTGTTTTTCCTTCAGCCTTGTTTGGATTGTTACGGAAGTTATGAGATTCATCAATTACGATCAGGTCATAGTTTCCCCAGTTGAGAGTTTCTAAATTTATTTCACCTGAATATCCTTTCACTCTACTCAGGTCAGTATGATTTAAAACGTCATAATTAAAGCGGTCACTGGAAAGCAGATTACGCTTGTCATTGATCGTATACACCGTCCAGTTATCTCGTAATTTTTTGGGGCAAAGAACCAGCACACGATCATTGCGGAGTTCGTAATATTTTATAACTGCCAATGCTTCAAAAGTCTTACCAAGGCCAACACTATCGGCAATAATGCAACCATTGTGCTTTTCAAGTTTGCCTATCGCTCCCAAAACGCCATCTTTTTGAAATTTATAAAGCTTATTCCAGACGATAGTGTCTTTAAAACCCGTCTTGGCTTTTATGATGTTATCTTCGTCAATATCTTCAAGAAAATCTTTGAAAATATTATAGAGTGTAAGAAAGTAAATGAAATCGGCTGGTTGCTCGGAAGCGATGAAATCGAGGTTTTCTATAAGCTCCTTCTTTATATTTCGGACATTCGAATCATCAGCCCAAACGGAGTCAAACCAGTCGAGCAACTGACGGGTAGTTTCTATATCGGTAATCCCTGTATTCATTTGGAGGGCATCTGATCTAACATCACCCAAACCTGTGGGCGTTAATGTGGCGCTGCCATGAATAGCAAAGCTTGAACCCTTTTCAGTATTATTCAAATGAAACAGATTTTGGCTACCTGGTTGAATTTGATTACTGGATTTTACTTCAATCTTATTACCACCAAGCCATTTGGAGCATTCTTTTGCAATGCGCTTTTGGTCAAGTTGATTGACGAGGCGTAACTCAGATTCTGAACCAACTAAAGACTGTAGACCTTGCCTCTGCCAATCCGTTAAAAAAACACGAGCATCCGATAACTTTAGAAGTTCTCTTTTTAGTGAGGCAAACCCGTAAATCGTAAACAGACTGGAAAGAACAGACAGCTTTGAGCCTTCAAATGATTGTTTCTTAAGCTCATTGCCGACATAGCCACTATTTTTATTATCCAGTAACACGTATTTTTATCCCTTAGCCTTTCTGGTCTTTCTTGCCTTCATGAGCCGCTTTCTGCTCCTTTATCCATTGCTCAACGTCTTCCGCCTTAAACCGCCAACTACCACCCACTTTAAATCCTGGTAATTTACCATCAGCCGCCAGCCGATAAGCCGTTTTCTCAGCTAACTTGAGATATTTCGCAACCTCTCTCAAGGTCAAAATTTCATCGTTCATTTTCATTCTCGTTAAATAACGTATGAGAGAATAGGGGAATATTGGGGAATAGGCAATACACTCTAAAGCTTTCACCTATTTACACGGATGAGTTTTGATCACCATCAATGGGTGAACCCGTGGCCGCGTACACCTTGTACAAGCGCTAGTTCGAGGCAGTTGAGGTTCAGAGGGTCAGTTTCGATATCTTGTTTCATCACCAAAAATCGAGCTAGGCGTTCGCTGAGGGTATGCTCCAGGATTAGTAACTTTGCCTGCGAGGGCGGACTTATTCGACAAAACACCTGCTTGATTTAATCAATCCCGGCAATCTAAACCATCTACCAGGCACCTTAATTGTGGTAGAAAACCGTTGAAAGTGCAGATATATAATAAAACGTCAGAAAGGGTCTTAACGGGATAATTTATAACTATTTCTTTTATCTTTCTTTATGATGCCAGCTTGTAGTAACTCTTTAAGTAGATTACGAGTAATATCAATTTCAATGCCGTAGTTGGCAGACTGTATCTTGCGCAGCACTGGAGGAATTTTACCGGTCATAATATCGGATACAAGTGTAACAACTGACAGATTTACCTCTCTTTTCAAGATTGATGGAGAAAGACTATCAGTAGTTGCTGGTTGGAGAGATTGATTATTTTCTTGCTTAATCAATTGAGCTAGGCTAATCATACCAAGTGTGCTTAGTTCCAATAAAAGACTTAATACCCCATAGCCTATGAGCCTAACTGTATTTGTTTCGACGTGCACACTCCCCCCTATTTGTTGAAAGAACTGGGTCGTTGCGACCTCTCTGATAGCAGCTTGTTGACCTACCAAGGTACGATTTCCCAATAGAACTGCTAGGGACTCACGTAACCCTTTTAGGTTTTCAGCAGTATCTTGACCGGCCTCCCATTGGCTGTGGTAGGTGCTCTCAAGGCGATTTCTTAATAATACCTCCTGAGATGCTATATCAAGTGAAACGTTGCTGATACGCTGTTCTAAGGCTTTATATTCACTTGTTTGAAGTTGAGCCATGTCCAAAAGTGTAGATTCAGATGTAATTAGGAAGGCGCAACTGGCAACCCATGAAAATATCATTAAGATGATGCTGAGGATGATAAAATATTGACTATGCGTCCGAAATATCCAAAACAAATATTTACCGATATCAATACAGCATCCAATCAAGATAAAAATACAGGCAAGAAGCAGTGTGGAAACATTGTCATCAGGCTGGCTGAAAGAATCCAAATTGACACCAGAAAGGGAAAGAGCAAACAAACTGGTCAATACCATACTAACCAGACAAAATATTGCTTGTGTAAAGCGAGTAAGTTTTAGCATACAGATCAACGACATTATTCTAAATTTAAAACCTGTAAGTTGGCATAAGAGTTCTCTATGGGCGAGAATAAACTTTCCTATCAAGCAGAAAACTTATTTATTAAAATTGACATCTCCTAAGTGATCACCACATGTTAAATAATACATTCAACACATTAAAAAGCGCGCACTCGCTCACAGAAGCATAATTAGCCCGTTCCTATTGTAAAAACAGCTTCCATTTCGTGACATTTTCCTATAAATAAAAGTTTCCTTGCGCAGAGGAAACTTTTTTTAGGACAATCATTCTTAGCGATAATATCTTGTTGAGTATTTACCTGTGAATGATTTTGAATAATGCGCAATGGGGACATACAATGACTAAGCTAGAAGAGAAGGTTTGCCGGGCTGCAATTAAAAAGATTTTGAATTCCTTAAATAAATGTCACTCCGAAGATTTCACTGATTACGCCATCCCCGACAGACTCATTGACAAATTATCTGAACTTAGTTTTACCCAGCAAGAAATGTTTGTTGAACGCGCAGCTCGATACTTTACATTTAAATTAGATGTCCCTGAAATGGACAGACAGCTAGAGCTGATAGACAAACTTAGAGAAGAAAGACAAATTGAAGACATATTTCTCGTACAGGGCGCTCCCTTAAAACTAATGCGCCGCTTGTTTGGTATGCATGCATCAGAATTTTCAAGACGCAGGGATGCTCTATGTTTAAAGCATTCTGGCAGTGGTAGACCCATGCTTTGTGATGAAAAAACCGACCACTACCTATGGCATTTATGGGAAGCCTACGGTGAAATGAATGAACATGAACGATTTTTAACATTGGCCGAAGAAAGCGGACTTAATTTACATAATATATGGAATTCATTACGAGTTCATATCGAATCTAACGACAACAAAATAACATAGAAAGCTAACTGACCAACAGATTTACCTATGATGCGTTCTCACTACTACTCACTGAATTACTCGCCTTCTTTTTAGATAACGGCGTATACTGTGCCCGTTATAGAAAAAGAAGGCGATATTAAGGAGATATCAAATGCGATTCACTCACATCACAAAAACACTTTGTTTTACTGGGTTCCTGCTTTTCTCTGTCACAACTCTTGCAGCAACTCTTACAGAAACCACCTGGGAATATTTTACCAAAACATTTCCTCTCACCGGTGATGACCAGGCATTAACCAATGCATTAAATATCCTTGGCAAAGATCATTGGGAATTAGTCGATTGCTCAGAAAGTAGAGCCAGACTTATTTGTATTTTTAAACGACCACTGGAAGAGGAGTGAGGATATGTTTATTATTAAATTAATTTTTCACTCTGTACTTTGGATTATCACGCAATCATTAAAACTTTGCTGGTCTATACTGATTTTCATCTTTATAGATGATGACTCAGAATACTCTTCAACTGATTATATACATTATGATCACCGCACGGGTAATCTCGATCCGGTCGAACGTTCTGATAGTTTGTATGATAATCAATGGTAAAAAATAACGCCTATAGAATATTCCCTATAGGCGTTAATGTGATACGACTTCACTTTATATTTTAAACAAGACCTCGTTCAGCCATAGATGTCACTACGTTGTCACCTACAATCAGATGATCCAACACCCTGATATCCACCACTTCCAATGCTGATTTCAAACGCCTGGTGATATTAATATCTGCCTGGCTTGGTTCAGCTACTCCAGAGGGATGGTTATGCGAAAATATCATGGCTGCGGCATTTACTTTTAATGCAGCTTTTAATACTTCGCGCGGATGTACCATAGATCCATCAATCGTTCCTTCAAACAACACCTGACTATCAATTACTCGGTGTTGACTATCCAGAAATAGACACAAAAATGCTTCACGTTCCCTTCTTCCTAACTCAAGTTTTACATAATCTCGGGTTAATGCCGAAGAGGTTAGTGCAACTTTGTCTAATCTCATGCGCTTAAACAAAATATTTTTCACTTCATTAATTAATTTTTCTTCTCGTTCAAATGTGTTTTCTGTTGAATTTTCACCATTCAAATGTGAAATGTTATTCATGTCGTGCTCCATGTATTTTTATAAAGAACACGACAAGCCCCTATGGGAACATTGTGTGTTCCCGGTAGGGTTAAAAAACATGCAACAGCGCTGATTGCTCAACGCTGCTGCTTTGTGGCTAGATTTTAAAAAGGAATATCGTCATCAAATGATGAGCCGGATGAATTATGATTTTGTGCATTTGGTTTATCAAAAGTTCGCGTGTCTTCAAAGACTAGCTCACCATCAACTTTTATTGTAAGGACTCTTGTTAAGATTCCACCAATACATGCAGCAAACTCACCGGTATCATCACCTGATCGTTTTATGTATTTTTCCACATGGGGATTAACCATGTTAAAACTGATAAATACTTTCACTCCTTTTGTTTCAATTGCCTCTCGATATTTCAAAATGGCTTCATAAGCGTAATCCGATACGACCAACAGACGGTGATATTCATAATGAATATTTTTTACTGGGCCTTGGAGTACCGACATATGAAGGTGAGTTCGATTTTTACCATTATCAACAAATTCAGAAATACTGTTGATATAGGCAAAACCATGTGAACGCTGATTGATATATCCAGAATCATCATCTGTTGAAGACGATTGTTTTGCTGGGGCAGAACTTTTTCCTACCGGTGTATTAGGCTTATTTGCTGTTGCAGGTTTTGTAGCCTTAGACTTAGTAGTTTTTTTACTTACATTTTCTTTAGTTGCTGTACTCATTGCATTGCTCCTGTTTCAATTTTAATTTCAACAAAAGACGCAGCAGACCCAAAGGGGGCTAATGCTTCCCTGTTGGGTGAGTTCACTAAATAATCAATCAGGGTTTTTGTAAAAACCACTGCACACCACGTAAGTTCGTTGATATTGATGTGTTGCCTTAAACCAGGCGAGGTTGCTTTTAAGACAGTAAAAGCCACTGTAAATACGGTTATTTGATTATTGGTTGTCATTTCTTACCGCCTGTTTTCATCGCGGCTAACTTGCCTCCTATTTTTCCAGCAAGGCGACCACCTGACTTTCCACTGACGCGCCCAGCACCACCGGCTCCTCTGGTCATCGCCTGAGTTGCGCCGTCTAACTGCGCCGCTGCACGAATCCCGGCCATTCCTAGATATACCGACATTAGGAGTGGTAAGACAAGGTACAAACTACCGGTTAAAAAATTCAGGATGATGCGCTTTAGGGTTAAATCAGTACTGAACAATGTGGTAATACTGCCGGGGTCTGGATATAAAGCATGAATCAGGTTTTGATCCATCCACCACGCAAAAAACCACAGCACTGTCCAAAATTTCACAGAAAATAATATCAATGCACCTAAAATCAGGGTGGAAAACTTATAGCGACTAATGAGAATAAAAAATGGCAGCAAGGCATACAGCCCCATTAACATTAGCGCTTGGAACATCGGGGCACCTTCTAAAAATACCCGTAAGTATGCTGCAAACGACACACTGGCTTTGGTCAGGCCATAAGTCGCTAGAAGTTGTTGTGAGCCATTTTGGACGGACTCTATTAGCCCGTTACCATTAGCCGAAAAATTACCGTAAGCAAAGTCATAGCCTCTAGTTGTCCAACGCGGTGGAGTATTAAGCAAGGCTATTTTAATGATTGCATCTTGGCGTGGCACTGGGTTCCAACCCGGTTCAGCCGCTGCCGACAACAAATCCAGATCGTTTAATTCAATTAAGATATCTCCATGAATACCTTGCCACCATTCTGTGCAATAGGGTTTTCCATAAATGGGGTGATTGTTAATATCCCACTCGATATCACGTAACGCCGACCAGGAGTACCCTTCACGTACTGTGTCGGCACGAAGCACATTATAAAAACCCGGTATTTGTTGATAAAGATGGGAGCCGATCCATTCAGGATCAGCCTCACCAAATTGGTTTAAGACTGCTGCAATCGCTCCACTGGTAGGGCGTTCTGACAGATATTTTGACCTGGCTTCAATAAAACAGTCTCTAAAAAAATCATTGATCTCGTGCTGCAATTTAAGATCTTCGATTTTGGCATCGTGTAATTCTTCAATGTAACCACGTAGATTTAATGTAGGTGGGACATTTTCAGTGACGGCTCGGTTAAAGCCTGAACTGAAACTCATCACGGCAAACCAGAACACGGGCACATCTACTGACACCGGTGAGAGATTAAAAGATAGATTGCCGCCGTAGGTTGTTCTTGAATTGTTTACCGTTGCCACGGGCTGCGCCGCCGTGCCGATCATTGCTCTAGGGGTAAATGACAGATCAACAGCGTTCAGAGGAGTCGCTGGCACTGCTGCGATTAAAATTACAAAGAAGGCCACAAAAAACTCCACCTCGATAATGCGTAAGGTGGTATTGCCTGCCTCTTCTGCATCCTCCCTGGCATAAGCACTGATAATGCTGTCGATAAGAATTCCTAAAAATGGTAAAAAAACCATCCCTGTTGCCACCAACACATCCCAAATGCTGTTATAAAATAACCAGCCAAAGAGAGTCGTGTAGAGTTCGAGGGTGCTATCTACGGCCATGGCCTACCTCCACCAATGCATTAAAGTTGATAATGGATTGAGTACAACCAATCCTTCATACAACATAATGAGAATAATGAGAGGCCTTTTTGATACTTTTAGCTTTCGGTTTTTTGCTACCCCTTTAATCAGCCACGACCAGAGGAAAAATAGGACGGCGTACAATACGCCACGCCACCATCCCCAGGGCAAAGTATTGATCTGTTGACTCTCAACGATTAATTCATCTGCACCAAACCAAAAGAAAAGCAAAACGATAATCAAACCCGCAACTCCAAACCCTGTCGCTGTCCAGCGAAACCGGAAAGGTTTTGAGACAGTCTCTCTCATTGAACCACCCCACCATTTACAAAAGGTCTTGGGTCAGTTGGTACAGCCGCAGGGGTATTGACGGAGGCTTGTCGGGTTGCGTTATCGCGTAACAAAAGTTCAACGATAGTACTGGTGACAAACTTATCCCGTGTATCTTTTTCAAAGATGACATTATGGATTTCACTTTCCAGCTCATCCAAAGCAATCGCGATTTCTTCAAGTGCAATGAGGTTTGCCGCCACATTGCCTTCCTTGCGTCCAGCCAGTAACAAACGACGAATAATCATGGACTCGTCCATAACCCTAGCCTCAGCTACCTCTTGTGCAAACTTATTGATAAACAGCCCTTGCTCACGATTAGGCAGGTTACGAATAGCTAAAATCACTTGCAGAGTAATCGCAATCCCTGGCGCTTCTATTTCATCTAAATTGTCACGGGTAGCTGGGGTATTACCTGAGACCAAATCGACAATTAACACGATAAGGTCATCAGTGGTTTGTTCAATCAAGGGCATCAAGCCTTTACCTGATCTACCACCGGCATCGCAGGCATCACAAATACCCACCACAATTTCACCCAGGACATTGTTCACCCACGCATCGACTTCATTAGGTCCAGTAAAATGTTTATACAAGGCGGCAGTTGATGGCAGGTCAGTCGTGGTTTCTGGTGGTCGTTCCGACAAGATATTCAGGCCAGCAGTTGCTACATCTGAGATGACATAAATAGGCTCTTGGTTTGCGCCACCACGGTAGACACCACCAATCCATTGCACACCGTCTTCTTGTGCTTGTTCCGCGTCATCCTCAGCATCATGGATGTTAGCGCCACCAACGCCTATAGACCGTTGCCATGAATCGCCCCAACTGATCGTTGCCCACTCAGCGTATGGATTGATATTTTGCGAGATTTCATTCTGTATTCGCTCACAGCTTTTAGTAGCAAGAGAAAAGGATTCATTAGCTCTTAAGAGAGCATTTTGGAAAAGATCATAAAGACCAGGGTTAGCCTTTTGAAGAATATAGCCAGGTAGATTAGCGATGGCAGCAGTGGCCGCTAATTCAATCGCGTTAATGGCATTATCTACGCCATTTTTTATATTATCTAAGGAGCTTTCTAACGCCACCATGGGATCAAAACCACTGCAACTTAAAAGCGAGGCTTGCGCTTTTAAGGCAAAATCTATGGTGGTGATGTTCATGAGAGGAGAGATGGTAATGTCACGTCCTCCGCCAATTTCATAATAAAACAAACTGTCCCCATCAGGAACATCGGCGGCCAGCACCCTTGAACTGCATAATTGCATGCCAACAATAATCAAACATGCACCCGAAATAACGGCTCTATTTCCCATCATCTTAGTGAAAACCTTCATATACAAACCTCAAATTCGACAGTAAATAAATAGATTCCTTTGGCCTCACAACACTCATACGGTCGCCAAAGAGCAAAGGCATAACGGTTGTCCTCGGATTGCCGATCAGTTGACCAAGACTGGCTATAGACATCGTTCTCACCAAAGGCGTAACAGACGTCATCTGTCTTCGGGGCAAGCATTTGCCAAACACCGGTACTAGGATCATTTTCAATGAGTTCACCGGGTAAATTGGTACGGTTATAACCATTGCCATCAAGAGCAATATAAATATGAGGTTGTCCACCTTGAGTGACAATGTTGCCTGCACGTTGGGCAACAACAGCAGCCGCTTTCACGTCATCTTTTTGGTTGATAAACCCAGTGCGCGGCCATACCGCGCCCCATTGCTGTAATACCCCTGAACCCACAAGTCGACGACCTGGAATTAAATTAGTGAGGTAGAGCATTTCAGGCAACCCTAAACGCCATGTTAATGAATCAATCGCTGATGAAAAATAAGGGGTAAAAGGATCTGCTTCTGAAGGGCAAAAAAGGTTAGTTTCACTAAGGAAAGAATCAAACAGAGAAAAGGGGTGACCAACAGCAGTGACTTCCTTAAAACGTAAGCTTTGATCGGTCTGGGTATTACCCCCTTCGGTGCGATGACCACCACCGCCTTCGGCATCATGGAACAATCCAATAAGACTATCGCTGGCTTGTTTTTCAAATGCGCCAAAAATAGACTCTACGACTGTCCAGGGGTTTTCCCCTGGCTCATCAAAGACACTGACAACAAGATCAGGGTTGTAATGCGCAACCTGGATACTGGTTTCGATGTCGCAGCTAAACCAAGTACAGAAAAGCCAAACACAAATGCCAGTAATACAATAATGTAAACAGCTAGGGTCAAGACTCACCGAACTGATAATTTCAGTGGTGGTAATGGTAGTCGCTTCTGCTTCTGCGGCAATAACAGGCGTGTTTGCCAGTTGAAATAAGAAAAAGAAGACAATCAGTAATTTAGTCATGAGTACGTTCCTCTTGTTCAGAAGCCAGCCAGTCTTGGTACACTTTTGTTGCCACTGAAATATCGGTTAAGCCATAGATCACCACCTCCCCATCGAAAATCATGGCGGGATAACGATCAAGGTCGTAGGCCATTGCGGTCGTTAGAGCTTTGTATGCCTTAACCAAATCGGCTTCCAAACGTGCCTTACCTAATTGTTGTATCCGTTGCTGCATCACCACCATGGCTTGATCTTCATCCGGTGGAAGCAACACACTCATACTAGATTCAACATTGGCGACAGCATCCAAACTGTAAATATCAATGTGAGGTGAATCGGTTGACACTAATGGCAAGCCTGTAATGGCTAATTCATCAGACGTGATCACCAAAATAGTGCGAGGATAGGTTTCAAATTGCGCTTGCACAGGCAACACCAAACTCACGAATAAAAAACTAATTAAAACTTTCATTAAAATAGTCACTGCGTATCTCCTAATCTGTGGAATGACAATGATTAAAAAAAATAGGGTTTAAAAATATGAACAACTTTCCTAAGGCTCAGGAAAGTTATTTTTAAGCAGTTAATGACGAACATTTTTTGCTTCGATTGCGTCAGCCACCATAAAAGCGGCTTCTAATTCAGAGCAGTGATGCTCTTTCATTAACGCGGCACGTTGTTGCTTTTCATGTTTCTCCGTCATTGCGAGGGCCAAGGCCAGCGCAGGGGGAACATTTCTGAAAAGACATTGCAGCTTGTCAGCTAGCACGACTCCTTCGGTGAATTTACCGGCTTCTTTTCTAGCCGCTCGAAGCATGGATTTTTGCTCTTCACTTAAATCCTTAAAGCGTGAAATTTCTTCAATTTCTTCTTTAGGACAGACCATCGCCACCCACCACTCGAACATATTCAACAGCTTTTTAGAGGCATCAGGAAAGTCTTGAAGATTTTGCGTGGCCAACCAAAGCC
Source organism: Blastopirellula sp. (assembly GCA_002733575.1). Taxonomy (GTDB): domain Bacteria; phylum Planctomycetota; class Planctomycetia; order Pirellulales; family Pirellulaceae. The sequence goes on from NVWB01000186.1 coordinate 15,474, forward strand.
AGGCACCGAGCTTGCGCCACATCTTGACAATTTTGACTAGAAAAATGGCTAGCAACGGATTAGTGGTAAATAAATGTGCTTCATCACCGACAACAAAAGTAGGACGTTTCTTGTATTGATCACGCTCCACAATGCCATTGATTTGATTCATCAGCCCCATGAATCCAAGTGCTAATTGATCTTCATAGCCTTCGTTTGCCAACATGCCCATTTCCAAAATGGTGACATCAGCTTCTGGCCATGATTGACCAGGACGATTGAAAAAATGACCGGCTGTGCCAGAGCAATACAGCGCCATGGCATCGGCCATATCTTGGGCTCGTTCACGGCGTTTAGGAGTACTGTCGGTATTCATGGAAAAGGCTTTTAATGCCTTAACCACATCCTCCGTTAAGACAATCTCATCAGGGTGACTACTTTGCTTTTCGATGGCGGCATTGATAATGGCATCGCGGATCGTGAGCCTATCAGCGCGGGTCATCGCCTCTTCTTCCTTGCTGTCGCCGCCGGTGATCATAATGCGTGCTTTTAATTCCATTTCTCCCAACAAGTCACGCTCTTCATTGTCATCACTGTTATCGGATGCCTCTATAGATTTATCTTGATCAAAGGCGTGGTATTTTCTTTCACGCTTGAGCATTTCATAGGCATCTGAAAAGGGAGGCAGACTGACATCTTCATTGGCATTGAGCGTGACTTGATTGACACTTAAGCCAAAATATTTACAGTATTCGCCGAAAAGTTTGTACGAACCGCCTTTTTCAATAATGTAAATCCGTGCCCCATAGACAGAGACCACTTGTAATAAGAGATACACCATCCAGGCGGATTTACCGGAACCGGGTGGCCCAAGCATTAAACCAAAGGCATTTTTAACCCGGTCTTTAATGTTTAAGGGATCAAAGCACAGCGGTTCACCGCCACGGTTGTAAAACACTAAACCAGGATTTCCAGTGCCGCGACTACGACCATAAAAGGGCAACATATTTGCCAGATCACTGGAAAATATCAGCCTGCTTTTCTTGGTTAACTTATCCCGCGAAGGTTCATAGTTCATCGGTAACTGATGGATATAAGTATCCAGTGGCAGCAATTCATCCTTCTCTCTCACGGGATGCAAACCATTAGCTAAGAGCAAGGCATTCGCTTCATTAGTTTTGGTTTGTAAATCTGAAAGGCTCTTACCTCTAACAAATAATGTCATTACCGTTGGCAGCAAATAATCGCCATGTGACATCCAGTGCAAAGCTTCCTTAGCATCTTGTTCTGCCGCCATCGCTTCGGCAGTTTCTCCTTTGGCAGAGTTGAGAATTTGCACCACATGGTTCTCAACAATGTCCTGGGGCTGAATAGTGATGGTGATCGACAAAATGCAGCCTTCGGGCAACTTATCGAATAAGGCGTATAAGTTATCGCCTACTTGACGCTCACCAGTGAAATGTCCGTGCAGTGGTTTTCGCCTAATGGAATCAATGGTGATAACCCGATGCGGCATATCATCAAAAAACCACACGCCTTTTTCCTGATCGGAAACGCATTGAGATAAAAAAGCCAGATCAGAGATGTCATGACTAAAGGGTTTCTCTTCTTTTTTAGGTAAAGGCAACAAGGCCACTAGCGCATCAAGATCACCGTTACACACTTCGGCTTGGGGATTGAACCAACGCAATAGCCAGGCATAAAGATCTTGATCGTCGCAACGCCGAATACCAATACCCGTGGCAACCATTTGTGTGACAAAACGTGCTGCCACCTGATTAATTTCTTCTACAGGATCAAGCAACTCAAGATCATTTTGATCTCGTCGCCGATACAAAAACACCCGCACCCGCCTGATCTTTCCCCGCCAATGGCTACCGGTGACTGCTGTGTCTTCAAACAAGCCGTTAGGATTAGTCACTCGTTTAAAATGACGTTGCATGTGACCTAGAAAGCTTTTGGAAAATGCTCGATGTTCTGGGGTATCTCGACAATGCTCGCCGTAATAATCTTCTATCTGACTTGACAATGCCGATAACGAATCTTCATCGTTAACAAAACATTGCACCACAAAAGGATTATCAAAAGCTGGAATCGTGTGATTAATACAGGTTTGGATATTGGCCTGTACTTCTGATAAAAAACTTTCAGAACGCGCTTCTGTTGACACGCCCGTAATCTCAAACATAGCTGCAGCGCTATAGCCATCTTCTAAAGTGAAGGTTTGTGACTCTTCCTCATAATCAGTCCACGGCAACCAATCTGATATTGATTGTGGACGTTGATACAATTTATTTACATCCCCGACCGTAATTGGATTCTTATCTTGTTTCTTGGATTTAAATAACATCATTGTTCCCATCCATTGAGTTCGCCTGGCATCGCTAGATGCTCGGTCGTGTAAAATCGGAAAATTGTGGTGTACCCCGGTACGGGTTGACCCGCTTGGGTTAAGTGCTGGGTGACATACATGGTCATGACAGGATTCGGCAACCAATGAAATTCACTGTTTAGTGGCGGTAATTCGTCATTGATCTCGCGCACAGGCAAGACCATTTGATCCGAATCGACTTGGTTAAATTTCTGGTTGTGAATCTCCACCATGGTCGGCATATCGGTGCCAAACACTTTGTCTTTTGAACTCACACACCCACTGAGCACCAGTGGACTAATCAAGCAAATGAGGGAAATCTGAATAAGATTCCGCATAACGTATTCTCCTGGCTGTTGAAATTCGATCTAAAGGAAGGCTTTGATTCAGGTGGATCGACACACCCACGCCAGGGTTCACGACGACGGCATCAAAGCTTTGCCGCTGTCTGGCTAACAACCACTGACTCACTTCGTCAGTCGCCGATTGCACTGCTTCCCCCATAGCTAATTTGTTAATGTCACCGACAACGGTGCTGGTGGTTGAACCCGTTAAAAGCGAAGTGGAGCGTTCTTGCTGGGCATCGGCATACGCCGATCCAGCAGCGCCAAGCCCAGCGAGCCCTACTCTTTGAGCAAGAAAAGTAGGTGCGTTGGTCACAAAGCGACCAGCAATACAGGGAATACCACTAGGATCAGAAATGTAGCCAAGGGGTTGCCCTTGGCTAGTGTGATTAACGATAGTGCCGTCTTCAAAAATGAATGTCGCAGAGGTTAAACGCGCACTAACACAGGACAGATTCCAGTCACCAAAGCCTAAACCGCTGAAAATCATGCCTTCGATTTCAGGTATGTCATGTCCGTTGGCAAGTAAGTTTTCTTTGCCGATATAAATTTTTACCGGATAAGGGTCTGGGGTTTGTCCCTCAACAGGAATACGTCCAATCAGCGCCGTTAATGCCACACCATCGGTTAACGTGGCATCTTTCGGAATCGTGTAAACCGGCTCAATGGTAATCTCAGGTAAGACAGATTTTTGTTCAACAACATTATTTTGATTACGTTCAGGGCTTCTTAATAAACCGCTAAAACGATTACTTTCGCCATCGGCTTCACTTTGTCGGTCGATGGGTTCAAACCATTCGCCACGATTAGGATTAGAGGCGAGAAAAGCTTCATCATCAAAACCAAACCCCAAAGGTAGACCTTCTTGATTAACACCTCCTGGATTGAATGGCCTGATGTTTTGTTCTTGGTCTCGACGTAATTCAGACAGTTCACGTTGTAATAACAACAAACTCTGCTCTAAAACATCCATTGAGTTATTTGTTTCTTGCAGCGTTTCTACCGTTTGAGAATTATTTTGCTCCAGTCTTGAAACATCTTGTTGATTTTCCAACACGAGCGTCATGTTTTCTTCAGTAGAGTCCAAAAGCGCATCGGCTTTTTCCACGGCTTCTCGGGCATAAGCTTGCAAAGCTTTAATTGTGTCGGTTTGGGTATCGCCATCTTCTCGGCGAAGCTCAGGATCAAAGCCCGGTAATTGTTCTACTGGTTCAAAACTGCTTTGTTTATCGCTGCACATGACCAGTGTTAAACACACAAAGCCTGTGATCACACCGCCAATGACTAAGGGATTCATTCTTTTTTCAGCCATTGTTAGTCTCCTCACCTACTACAGGTACGTTGACTGGAAAACCAAGGCTTTCGATAAAGGGATGCTCTGAGACTAAATATAAAGTGGTGGTGTCTTCACTCTGATTACCTTGACCTAAAAAGCTGTGCTGCACCGTCATGGTCAGCCAATCTCCACGGATTAATCGGCTTAAATCTATGGTTTGATTGTCATTGGCTGTTTCAAAGATTAGGGATAAGGAATGGGGTTGCAGATTACGCAGTTTGATGGCCGTTACGGTTAAACCACCACCACGCCATGAGGCAATTGGCAAAGCCTCAATAACACCTGTACGAACCAAAGGAATGGCTTGGTGAATATCTAATGGCACACGACGAATTTCTTTGTCACCACTTAGTAATCGTTCAGGCGCATAAAGTGCTTGTGCGGCATAGCGCGTTAATCGCACCCGCCAATCTTGAGTTCTTGAGTCGCTTGATTGAGTATCGGTTTGATTGATGACGCTTTGCTCAGTCATAACAATCAATTCCTGATTGACACTGGCAACATCATTGGCCATCACATCCAATAGAAATATCTGTTGATCATTGAGTCCCTGCACTCGCATTCGAGTCGGTGGAAACGATTCCAGGGCGCGGATGTATAACACTCCGTTAGCCGCTAGAATCGAGACTTTCGATTGCAAAGAATCAGGCAACCAATACCTAATTTCATCAGGGAAATGAACGATGCGTTCATGGTTTCGTTGTACATGCACAGGAATGGGACGTGCATCCCATATCACCCGTTCCGGCGAACTTGTTTGTGCCTTTACGCTAGAGATACCCCCTAACGTCAAAGCACACAAAAAGACTAAAATGTGTGTTTTCATAATGCCCTCACAGGTCTTTGAAATGGTTGTTCGATAAGTGCGTCAGTGAGCAGTTCAGGACGCATGGAGTTGTCACAGGCAAGAGCTAAGCCCCAAGGATTGATTTCACGGTCAACATCAAAACGCACAATGCGTAATGGATAACGCAGCAGGACATTTTTCACTTCATGGCCGCCGATTGACTCAACCACATTGACATCCAGCCAGATCATCCAGGAGCTAGTGCTTTCAATTTCTACCCGCTGGCGTGAGTACGCCTGACCGAGAAGTTCCTGCATGCTGCGAACCCGTTGACGCAATTCACCCTGGCCTTGCTTCTGATTCATGTCCTCTTCAAGTGCCGCCCGACAACCGGGCGTTAAAAATCCTTGTAAGGCAAAAATCTGCTGGGGGTAGTCCTTTTCTCCGTCATTCTTCCAGCGGTTTAGCTGCTGAAAGATATAAAGGCCAAAGGTGTAAATGGTGGGAGCAGGCACCGTGTCAAAATCGGTGACTAGCCCTTGTGTCATATCCGGGGGAATATATAAACGGCGGGTTTCCTGCAAAATGCCGGAACGCCACCAAAGAGCAATAACCACGATAGATAAGCCAATGATGACCAGTCGTAAACTGCGGATATGGTCACTGGCAGCAAGAAGTCGCTGCCGTGCCTGATTATTTTTACCGAGACCATTCATCAACTAATCCTCCTGCCGATGTCCCACACCTGACTTTCACGAATATAGGGGGAACGAACGAGATGCAAACTATCAAACCAGAGGCGTAATCTGAGTTGATAAAAACCCAGTGGTCTACCCCGTTTGAGTCGTTGCAACACGCTCGCCCCAATCACCACGCAAGCAATGACAAGTAATAAGCCAATGCCAACGCCCATCATCAAGTAACCCAACAAACCGCACACAATGATGCTGCAAGGCACTAAAACTGAGCCGCCCACCATGACCAGCATCATCAACTCTGAAACACTACATCCCCGAAAAATGGCCGGTTCTGCATTCAGTCTTAAAGGTAACAATTCGTTAGATTCTTGATTGACCTTCATGGCTAGATAATCCCCGTGGCTTCATTCAGGAAGAATGAAACGATTGCCAAGAGCACTCCGGCAATCACTGCGGTTAATCCCACAGATCCCCAATCGGGATCGTTAGAGACCCTCGCCTCATTGAATTTAGAGAGTAAAATCCAGCCGATCCAGAGAAATCCTGCGCCGGAAATTGCCAGGGCAATATAGTCCACCGCATCGCCAGTCCACCCCTGCATAAATGAGAGATAGTTGCCGTTGGGTGCGCCATTGGTTGGGTTGACGGGTGTAGGCAATTGCGCCTGCGCCGCCATTGAGAAAAGACCAAGACAGAGAGCTTGATAGACTCTGCTTAGGCCATGTCTTCGTTTTTTAGGTACTGCTACTGTTGCTAAGGTTTTCATTTTTCTTCCTCAAAATTATTAGAAAAATGTCGGTCGTTGCCTTAACCTGTTGGTAGCTGAAAACGAGGGGTAAATTGGTCGAGCGCTACGCTCGAATGAATGGGTTTATTACTGTCTTTTTTTATCTCCTTTTAGGTTTGTGGTTAAATTAAAATAAATCCAAGAAATAATGTTAAAAATACTGAGCGTACCGAGCGCGTCAAAAAATCATAAAAATTGATCTTGCCGTGCATCCAGGATTTCCATTGTGTGACAATTACCCAGCACACCCATAAATACAAAATCGAAAAGAAAATGAATAAGATCGTGTTGCTGAAACTACTCATCGGTACACCAATGGTTCCTCCTGTAAAAGCTGCCTCTTGTGCCGCAGAAATTGCCATTACAAATACTCTCCACTGATAGGAGGTAACATTCTAGGTTCGCGCCTAACTTCATTGATAACATCCAGAAGTCCTTGCCTGATTTTTTCCAAATCTTGTTTAATTGTTTCATATTGAATTTTCTTTCTATCTTCAACATTCACGCCTTGTTCGGCTTCTTCTACGATAGTTTCAATAATCATTATTTCAGCCGTTGCTCGTAATAATGCAGAGCGTTCTTCATCGGTAATGGCAAAGACAGAGCTTGTTATAAACAGCATTAGCAATGTCAGACTTAGTTTTTTTATCATCATCTTTTCCTCTTTTGTGAATGATCTGATATTTTTACTTCAAACTTAATCAATAACTTTCCCCAGTCTCAGGAAAGTTAATTGATTAAAAATATTTCTTTAAGCTTCCAAATGTAATACGAGTAGATAAGCCCACCAGCATGGCAAACGGTAAAATAATCACGACTGGGTTTAGGCTTAATGGCAAACTGATGTAAACGACACAGGCCAATACAAATAAGGGGGTGATAGCACCCTTAGCAAGGGTAAATACATTAGAGCTTTCACGACCGCCGCCCCATCGCCGTAAGTCACGTTCGATTAATCCATCCACCGCCCCCACTAATATTGCCAGGATAAAAATCGGCAATGAAAAGACAATAAGCCCTAAACGAATCACAAAGGTTTGACTCACATATTCACTTGCCTTCAAATGCTCTTTGTATTTAATTCGCAAATCCTTTGCCCACTCAATCACATTCGTCAGCACACCATCGGAAGAGTCGGGCATTCTATTCCTGTCTGGTTCAAACCAATCCATATCGCCAATCCACTCAACTCCGATTTCTGTCCACCCAATGATCGAGGCTTTAATGGGAATGGTTTTATCCACTAATTGCGCATTAAGATAAGACTGATCTTGTGCTAATACATTTTTAGCATGATCCGATCCTTGCTCTGTCCAGTAATACGCCATGCCGACCCACTCAATGCCTATAGACACAATCAAGCTTATGACCAGCCAGGTAATGAATTGCACCAACACAGAAAAACTGTTGCCGATAATGCCAGGCTCTTTTCGCCTTGGTGCTTGATAGTCCTGTTTCGCCATCTCGTTTACCTTTGATGATAAGACTGCCAATCAATGACCGAGCTATAGTTCTTGCGCATCGCATGGAGCATTTCCCCAAGGTCATCTGGCAGCTCTTCATCATCGGTTTTTGAAGGTAAAGGGATTCTAATCTTCCATAACTCACTGCCTTTAAGCAGCACAAATGCTTGTCCTTTGGGTAAGGCAATTACATCGGCTGGCGCAATCATCGGTACACGGCTAATACTGATACGATCCTGATTATTAGAGGTAAACCCAAAACTGCCATCACTGGCTGGTGTGTCGGTCACGCCCGATACCGCCATGATTTCACTCACTGACACTTCGGGTAACTGCTTAGTGAACATTTCACAGGTGGATATTTCTTTCACCCCCATGATGATCATCGTGCCAATGTTGCCTGCTATCTGCCCGGCCTTGGCTTCACTGCCTAACTCAGCAATGGGGTCACTCCAGGTCTGCGTATATAAATTCAGTTCATACCCCGCACCCCCAGATTTGTTAATTAAGGTTTTAAATTGAGGCCCGATTAAATCGGAAAATTCATCGCCATGAATAATGATTGCTGTTTTACGCTTCTTTCTGTTTTGTGGGGATTCACCCGGCTTATCAATGCCGTGCTTATAGATATGTCCTGCCAGGCTAGTGAGGTCACTAAACATCGAAGCGCCTACTGCACTGGCAACTTCTGGATTGGTTAAGGCATCTAAGCCTACATAGACCACGGCTTCATCGCGGATGGCATCCCCCCATTCCAAACGGTTACTATCGCCGTCTTCATCATCTGGGTTAGGAGATAAAATGGCAGCAATGTTGCCAGTGGTGAGTTTTTCCAGAAAAGGCTTAACCGCAATGGTTATTTTTTGAAAATACTCACGGTCATAACGAAACACCGAAATCAGACCTTCCAAGACTTGATCCAGTTCTCCCTGTTTTTTGAGGTATCGCACGATTGCTATGGCTTCGGGGTGTTTGCCTTGCTCAGACTTCGGTAGTGTGGCTACATTCAGGTCTCTTCTTAGTTTTTTTAACTCAACTTGCCAATTTTCAGTGCCGTTTTCTTCAAGCCAATGCTTACCGTAGGCAATGAGCAAGGGATCAATATCAGAGATATACCGCTTAATCTTTTGAAAGTCAGGGGTTTCATTTAAACCAGCAATGGCAACAGCAATAATATTGACGAATAACCAAACGAATTCTCGAAAAGCTGCGGCATCCCCTTCATCTGAAAGTTGACTGGCAATACGACTGGCAACTTCCGTAATACTGGAAAACGACCCAATCGCGTTATAGGAGGCGCTTAACTCTGGATAACCCAAATGAAACACAATGAGTTTTCTCCCTGCGCGCTTGGTTTCAAGATAGATGCGTTTGAGATAATCAGCGTCCCCCTTAGGATCAATAACAATCACACAATTATTACCCCGGTGAATGTCTTGGGTGGTGAGAATTTCTGCCAATCTTGTCTTGCCGTGCCTTGTTCTAGCAACCACCACTAAATGCCCAACACGATCCATCAAGGGCATGGTCGCATTGGTTTCCTCCCCGAACCCCACACCATGCAATACGGGATCACCGCCAACAGGTGGCGCGGGGCGCACAGGGTTCAGAACGGAATCTTTTGCCGTATAACGGAATAATTTATTGATGAGAGGCGTGTTTTCACATGTCACTTCCATGCGGCGAATCCATTGCGTAAAACGATTAATTTGCAGGTAATGCTCTGCTCGTTTATCTCGCGCGGCATAAAGGCGTTCGGTATGGGTCTGATTCCACCGAAAACCCCTGCCTAAGAACAAGACTCTTTGACTCACCGGAATTTTCTTAGATGACATAACATAACGTGGACTGCGTTTAAGATGACGTTGATAACGTAAAATTCGCCACCCTTGTCGGCCTCGCCAACAACCCAGCACCACTAAACATCCACCACTGAACATAGCGACGGATGGCGTCATCATTAGGGTTTCAGGGGCTTTATATACAATGGCTGCAGAACAAAAGGCCACCGCAGCAGAAGCCAGTTCCACTGGCGGCCTTAACAATACTTCTATTTCGTATTTATCAGTCATTGCTCCCAACCGTCCTTTGAGAGCAGAATCGGGTAATAGGTTAATCCCAATTCCTCAGAGAACCCTTGAGCAGAAGCCGGAACTAAACGTAACTCACCGGCGATTGAAAGCATGGTTTCGACATCGCTCATATCTTTTGCTTCAATTAATAAGCCGACTGCGCTGATCTCTATTAATGACTGTTTTTTTTCAATCAACCACGCTTGGGATGCTGGATCACTGCCCACTAAGAACAGTGGTTGCTGTAAATATCGTAATGAACTGGGCGTAAGAGTCACACGACCTGGGCGCATAGCAGGAGTTTCAATGGGCAAATGAAAGATGGATGACTTCGGTTCTGGGGCAACACGCACTACTTCACTATCCACTCGACCAGGGACATAAGGCGCAATCGAATAGGTGTTGCCAGAGTCATAAATGACGGTAACGGCTTCACTTGTGTTGCAGGTGAATACACTCACCATCAACATCAATGCTGTAACTTTTTTCATTAAAGACTCTCCCAATGCTGTTTTACTTTTTGACGATAATTTTCGGCCTGTTGAAGTGACTGCGGATCTTTACCCGGATCGTGATACGCACCCACTGCCTGCCACCAATCCCCTGCGAGCTCATATTGTTCGAGTAAAATCGTTGCTCCCACATTCAGGTTTTTGAGTGGACTAAGTGCTTCATGTGGGTGAGTGAATCTTTGCTGATGCCAGCGCCATGAAATCTGCATCAATCCAATATCGAGGGATTGTTTATTATTTATAGCGATGAGAATTTTTTGCTGCGCCTCCCTTTGTGAGGCGCAGTAAACCCCTTCACCTGAAATGTTTAATGCCCATGGCCAGGGTTTTTGGATATGTTGATAAGGACTGCCGCTTTCTGTTAAAGCAACGGCATAAAGAATATCGGCAGGGACTTGTCTGTCACGGCCAACTATTTGGTAAGCTGAAGGTATGGAGGCAAAAGCTAAATTGCCCCTGAGCAATGAAACACCCACTAGCCAATGGGTAAAATGGCGACGGTTCATAAGCCTAAGTTTCTTGGATCTAACTGTAAATATTGCTCATTGCGCTTGAGGAAAATGGGCAGAATAATTCTATTGAGTTCAGTAGAATGAGTGGCTAGACGGCGATACAAACCACCATCACGACTTAAGGTTAGTTTGCCATCCTCTATCCATTGTTCTTTGATGTTATTTTCTAACATCCATTGCGCCACGGTTTCATCATCATTGGCCTCACGGATATAGACATCCACTCCTGAATTAATGACCTCAGTGAGTAATCCCATTAAATGGCTGATGGAAGATAGACACCTGCCACAATCAAGCGGGACGAAAATTAGCAATCGGTCATTGCCTAGAAATTGTTGTTGTGCTTCTCGCGCCGCCTCCTGAGATCGAGACTGTAATAATTCATTCTCAAAGTAAGGGGCTAATAGACGTTGATCTAACATTCCTACATAAGGGTATAAACGATCAAAGGCTGTTCTGTACGCTCGCTGAAAACTAAGCACTCGTTCAGTTAATTCGTATTCTTGTTGCGCGTAAAGTTCGGCATAACGTCGTTCATCCTGGGGATTGTCTGGAAACATTCCCAAAGCCATTAACGGGTCGAGTTTGTCGTTCCATTTTCCCAATGGCCCTGACATTAACTCAAGGTAGCGCTCATACTCACTCACATCCAAACTCCATAAGGCAGCCTGGGTTTCCACTACTTGAGTATGGGTGACGGAGGTTTGCTGGATAGACGTTTGACTGGCAGCATTCTCATCATCACTGTTCGCGCCAAGAGCATTTACACTTAACATACTCAAAAACAAACACCTTAATATCACTGGGCATCTTTTCACTGTCCAACCCTCCCTTCTAACCACTGACTGTATTGAACACGCACAAACTCTGCGGCCTCATTTTGGGTCATCGAAGCAGTTGTTTGAAAAGGTATCTCAAGCTCAGCGCCCACTAATAACGCATTCATATTGTTGCCACTAAAAGTATGAGGGTTATGTTGGAAAATCTGAATCATTCGCTGCGCGAGACTCAAACCATTCAAGCCAATGGTTTCAGTGATACTCCCAAGAGTCTCACCCGATAGAATTGGTCCATAAGTTTCAGACTGTAAAGCTTGATTACTTGAAACAGATACTGGCTCTAATGGGTCACGCTGAGAATGCTGCAAACGCCACTCCAAATTAGCTTGTTCGATGTCTAATGAAGTGACGTAGTGTTGATAGGATTCTTTTAATTCAAACTTTACCGTGCGAGAGACAGGATTAATATTCAGTTTAAAACTTTCACCTCCCAACACTCTTAATGCGTCAATTACTGTCATTTCAACCAAATGACGATGAGGGTCAGGCAAAAGACGAGTCAATAATATTGCTTGTTTAGTAGGCACAAATTCATTGGTACTAATGCCGTACCCATAAGGAGCAAGTATAAAATGAATGCCGTCACCGACTGTTGTGATGGATAAGGGAATATCAATATCAACAATATTCTGCAATAAGGATAATTGTCCTTCGCTCGCCCCAATTTCAATGACACTATAACGGCTGATTGGTACAGTCTTAGAATTCTCTTGTGCCTGCCCTATGGATGTCATGCAAAAGGTAAGAGTCAATATCGTTAAAGGGGTTTTGAATTTCATTATCTATTTCCCATGTATTAAGTGAAGGGTCATAGACTAGAGATTGAATACTTCTAAGTCGGTATTTAAGTTTCCTAAACTCCGGGAAACTTTATTTCAATCAAAAAAATGGCGAAGACCTATCCGTTAGAATAGATCTTCGCCAAGGGGTACTAGATAAGTGCAGCTAGCCCAACCTCATCAAGTGTTATTTTAGTTGGTAAGGGAGCTGTCATTAATATGACATAGAATTCCCATCGAACTCTAAATATCTTAAATGATGAATTAAACGCTAACTGATCTTCTAGTGCTAAAAATAACGCTTCAATCGAATTGCTCTCAGTTATTTCACCGTCGGCGTTAATACTAAGATCATTACCGTTACGTCCAATTTCAATAAAGCCAGCAAGAACACAATCAATATTGGATAATTGACTCAAGATTGCATTCACTTTGTTTTCATCAAAATCCGCTTTCAGTGTTACATTTCCGGTTATTTCTAAATATTCCATTGTGATTCTCCGAATCTTTCAAGATTAAAAAGAGAAAAACGTCCCCGAGGGAAATTTCTCCCTAAGGGCTGGCACAAAACAATTCACGCTTACATTGCTGTTTTATCGTAAATTGCTTATGCCCGTTCATGCTATTGAATCTGCAATAGCCACAGTAAATGCTTTTCATCGTGTCAAGGAGGAACGCAGGCAACGCCGAGTAGTCCTTGATACGATCTTGGTTTTAGAGCCTTTCTCAAAGGGATGCAGAAACGCTGCACCCTCTGCCGTCGGCGAGAACGGGAAGGCCATCGACCAGGGCAGAGCCCTTTGAGATACCTATTTCCAATGCCTTACGTTCCAAGATACACAGCAGTTATGGATTTACGTTCATGCCCTAGCTCTTGGGAAATTGCCAAACGTGCCAGGGCATCTTGCTTACGTTCCTGAGTAGTAAGGTTCTGTGAATTTGGCCCACCACACGTAGGTGATGCCCAGCCAGTTAACTGAAGATACCGTTCCTGGGCATAGCGGTGGCGTAACCCATGCATTTTTGAAAGCCCCGCTTTAGCCGTTTCACTTTCATAAATACGTAGCTGTTGAACATATTTCATGTGGTCTGGAATTAATGAGCCTTTACCGGCTAATGCTTGCGCCCTAACCAGTAATTCACATTGCTCATCCGTTCTAATCGGAATCTCTCTCGCCTTTCCACCTTTACACCAGGTGGATTTAAGCCTGATATGACTGCCCTGATCTGCATACTCTGGAGAAAACTTAATCGCTTCCTCACGTCTAAGCCCAAATGCTTTTTGTAACTCCAATGCTATTTTGATAGATGGACTTGTTATTCGAGCGAGCATTGCTTTGTCTAATTCACAAGCCTTAGAAGAATTAGTTACAAATACTCTGTCTGCAATCCCATAAAAGGCATTGTCTTTACATATAACATTGGATTTATTTATTTTTTCAGCCCACCAACGCAGCACAGACATACGGTTTTTAATTGTCCCCGATGTTAGTCCTTCTTGTTGGTAGTGAGCTACCAACGCTTCAACATGTTTTGGCTTTAGCGAGCTAGCTTCCATTCGGCGATAGCCTAACGTCATTAACTGATTTGCTATGGCTTGTAATATTTGGTGGCGCTCTGAACGTGTTCCATGGCTGCCATCACGATTACGATCACATAGATTTTTTAATTGATAATTAAGTTTTTTCATCATCGACCTCCTTAGTGAGGCTACTAGGATTAGAGAATTGGTCGAATAAAGAGACAATAAACTTTCCCAACGCTCAGGAATGTTTATTAATAACAGCGTGAAATTAAATCAGAATATCGAAAGTGAGTTAATGCAGATGCTAATCATGGGAATATCTAAGTCATAGACATAAGTGAATTTCTACCCGAAAGTAGATTCATTATTTTATAAGTCCCAAAATATGAGAATTGTTAATTTTCATCCTACGTAAAACACACATAACCAAGGTCAATTTGGTTACATTTATCTATGTCATTCTATGCAAAAAGTCAGGTTCATTTTAATGTTCAAATTAACCGTTTATAACGGTTAGACGTCTGTTTAAAACAGTGGCCTTTTTTACTCCGTCCATTTAAAACAGTTGGACTGTCCATTTAAAATAGACGATTAAGTAACAGAACATAACGGTGTACGGTAATAGGTAAGTGTTGATGACTGTCTATTAGTTTTAGCTAATAGAGAATAACCATACTAATGGTTATAAATGTCACAGGACACCACTCCTTCAAAACCTGAATGGCTAAAAAGTCATCAAAACCAGTGAACCCTGTCGGGGCTGATCCTGAAAGTCTTTTTGCATCAGACGGTACTGCATTTTATCTTATAGGCATTCCTCCTATGGTGAGTGAATAAAAGCTCATGCAGTGCATGAGCACGGATTGCGACTCTCCGAGCCGCTGCTATTGAGTATGCAATAGCCACATTGGTTATCTCAAAGTATGAAGATTAAGATGGAATTTCTCGTCCATAATGTTTCCTTCATGTCAGGAAAGTTTATGGAGGCCACGAGTGGCCTACTCTCTACCTCCGCGTCACTAC
>NVWB01000187.1 GCA_002733575.1 Blastopirellula sp.
TAAATAACGTTCGCATACTAAAACGAATTTTAGGTAGCCACTTCATTTAACACTTTTCCAGTAGAACGGGGGATTGCAGTAATGCACAATCGTACCTGTTATGTTCGGCCATTGCAAATGAAATCTATTGCCAACGTAGCCGTAGCTGGAGTCGTTAGACTTCAGAGAACCCTCAATGACGAAAAACCGAATTCTTACGAATCCGGCTACAGAGTACCGCAACCAGTGACGTAGGATGGAAAAACTTTATTCATCCACCTCTGGACACAACGCCCACAGACAGGCGGCTGACCAAAAAGGCAGCCACCCTACAAAACTCTTACCTGTGTGTTGAGTTCACTTGGTCACTCGCACCAGTAGCTGGGCTGTCTAGATTTGGTGGAAGAACGGCTGCTGGATTGTCGGCCGTTTGTGATTCAGCTACTTCTGGAATCGCTGGCATGCCTGTTGTGCGTCGATCATCACTTCGACGTTCATTTCCCGTTCGGCCACGTAGTTCTGTCGGAACTTTTTCAGATGGATCAGTTGCAGAGTCCGATTCTCTGCGTGTTACGATGAGCGTTTGTGCTGGATGATCGCTTTCACGAGTTCTGTGTTCAATTCCCCCGCGTGCGGTGCCTGCCTGCTCGGAATCACTCGATCTTCGGCCTCTGAATCCATCGGATAATCGCCGCCCGAATTTTTCTTCAATCGGGGTGATCGCCACAACCAATCCGAGCCCAAATGCCAGTCCGCCGAACATTCCTAGTAGCGCGATGGATGCTTTGCTGGGGCCTGAGGGATAATTGCCGGTCACAGGGCCATCCATCTTGGTCAGCAAACTGGCTGAAGTTGCAGCCAATTGAGCGGCTCGGGCATCGGATAATTCTTGGAATGCTTGCTCGTAAACCGTGTTGCATTTTTCGACATCGGCCAATGCATTGTGGTATCTGGCTCGAATTCCTGCCAAGGCACTCATTCTGTCTGTCACTTTGGTTTCTTCATCTTGATAAGATTGAATTTGAGTCGCATTGACCTTTTGATCGGCTTGCACTCCGCGTACTGCGATTTCTAATTCTTTACGCAAACTCTGTCGCACTTCGAGCTCCGATTCTCGGGCTGCACGTACCAGCGGGTGCTGTTCGTCCATGCGACCTAGAAGTTGTGAGGTACGCAATTGAGCATCAACTAAACCATCTTTTAAACGTCTTAACGCAGTTTGAGAGAGCAACAATTGTTTCGGCGTAGCGATCAACTGGTCCGGGTTTTCTATGGCGGCTCTCAAGAATACGAGTTGCTCTACCAAGGTGTCATGTTGAGAATCGGCTGCACGTAAGCGGCTTTGAATTTCGGTAAGTGATCGCTGTAAGTTACTTTCACCAGAACTTGAATCGTTCAAGCTTCGTAGTGCGCCTAAGTCGCTGCCGACTTGTTTTTCGATTTGTTCGAGAGTGGTAGTCGCGGTGTTTAAATCTGTTTTGGAAAGCTCAATGCCGTTTTGTAATTCACCAATAATACTTGCAGATCGCTGAGTACGAAGCGATTTCATGGCCAGCTCAAGCTCTTGTGTGATGGCATCGGTGAAAGCCACGGCCCGCTCTTTGGTATCCGACTGCACCTGCAAGTAGATGACTTCGGTAGTGCCGAATTCTGTTCCATGCGGCGAACCGACAGAAACCTGGCCTTTCAGCTTTTCGATATCTAATAAAGTGGGCCAGTCTGCGGTGGAACTATTTTCTTTGGGACCGACTGTTTTTAAGGCTCTCTTGATAACTTCAGAGCTGCGGGCCACTTCGACAATCATCTCTTGGGCCGCTTTCATCGAGTCAGAGCTATCAAATCGCCCCTTCGCATTGTAGCTGCCGACGACTTCGTCTCGAATCAGAAGAGATTGCGTGGCATCCCACTTGTCCGCTTTGGTCATGGCATAGCCGATTGCGGCCACGGTAAACAGACACGTACTACCGATCCACAGCCAACGTTTTTCTACAAGACTTTGAGTGAATGCTTTGACTTGTTTGTGTTGCAGCAAATTGCTCATCGCACGCCTTCGTTCTGATAATTCCGGTTATCCGACTTATGTGTACCAACGCCGATCTAAATGCGCATAGAGGGCACTGAACTATAGGTCGCCGTTGCGGTATCTACAGGGAAATGCGGGGAATCAGATACGATTTTCAGGTAAAAACAGACTGTTTTTGCAACTTAGCCAAATCGCTTGATCGAAAGAAAATCGATAGGAAGACTCGTATTCCCAGTTGCAGACAACTCAATCAACATCTGCCCCAATACTGAAGCAAATTTGAACCCATGCCCTGAGAGACCAGCGGCCAGAACAACATCTGCACACTCGGGGTGAACGTCTACAATGAAATTCTCGTCTGGTGTCATCGTGTACATACATGCGGCATGTTGCACGAGATCGCGGGAGACTTGAGGCAGCGACTTTTTAAGAAAGGCTTCCACTGCAAGTCGGTCTTCCTGGTTTTGCGATGGATCAAGCACACTTGGGTCGCTCAAAGGGTCGCCGCCACTATGCTCGCTTACTTTGACGCCGGTGCCTGGTTGTAGCTCGGGGAATCCATAGAAGAAGCGGCCTTGGTCTTCGTAGAAAAAAACCGGGCAGCCTTGACTGGCAAGGTAATTCTTACTGTCAGATCGATACCAATATAAGTGCTTTCGCAACAGTGTAAGCGGTAACTGACAATTGCCGGTGAAGCTAGACGTCCATGCGCCTGTGGTAATAATTAGCTTACTGCATCGATAGGTTTGTTTATCGGTAACCACTTCCACTTCACCCTGATGCGGTTTCCATGAAACGAGCGACTCCTCGCAATTCAGCTTTGCCCCTTGCTGCTGGGCCGCCGCTAGATAACTGGCGATGCAATCTTCCACCATCAGGTAGCCCGCTTGTTGCTCGAACAGCACGGTATGGTTTTCGGGGAAATCAAAACCAGGGAATTGCCGTTGTGCTTCATGGGTGGTGAATTGATCAAGCGGCAAATCATGTTCTTTGGAACTACGCAGCACACCAGGAATCACAATGCCATCGACTGGGCCAACTTCTAGCAGTCCCACTTCATGATAAAGCTGCTGGCCTGACAGTTGTTCCAGATGTTTCCAACCGGCATACGCTTGTTTCAATAGCGGTACATAATCGGGATGCTCGAAGTAGGCCATCCGTATTATGCGTGTTTGCCCGTGCGAGCTTCCGTGATTATGGGGCGGAGAGAATCGGTCGATTCCTAAGATCTTCAACCCTTGGGCTGCCCCATGATACAGGGCCGCACTTCCAACCCCGCCTGCCCCGATCACAATTACGTCGTAATGCGTCATGCGTTTGCAGGCCTCCTAGATGTGTGTGCTAGTGGCAGGGAGAAGGAGTTATGGAGTAACAGTGAAATCAATCGAAGCTTCGCCGAACTTGTTTGAATCGACATCACGCACAGTGAGTTCTAACACATAATCGCCAGGGGTTAGGTTTTCTGGAATATAGAGTCGATATGGCACATAGAAATCTCGTCGCTGGGTACTGCAAGTATCTTTGACTTCTGGGAACTTACGATAATCGATGCGTTGACCGGCCTTATCAAATATCTCGTAGGTGCTCAACAGGGTCGAATGAAATTCGCCGTCGACTTGGGTTGCAGTTAAGTTATCGATTTCGGCATAAAGTAACACTTCTTGATTGGGTTTGAATTGTGTATTGGGGAATTCTTTGAATCTGCCATAGCTTTCGACGCTTTCGATGAAGTGTAAATTATGGACATCCAAAGGGCTTGTTTCTGACAGGCTGTTGACGGCTCTACGAATGGAACGCAGAGCGAGTAAATTGCGTTGCTCGTCTGACATACCTGTTTCTTGCAAGTAGTCCGCCATGCCAAACATCAGATTGGCCCAAAAATCTTGTTCGGCAGTTGAGAGCCCTTTTACTTTTTCAACCGCATCAGTTTTTCGTTGCGCCATGAGATAGAGCATGCGCAGATAGATTTTCAATTGCGACTGTTCTGCCTGCGACAAGCGTTTTCCCTTGGCGGTGGTTTCCAAACGGCGAATCGTCGTCGCCAGCGTTTCTTTCCATGACTGGCTTAATTGTGTGGGACGATTGCGAGTGGCCCAGTAATTATTACTGCCTTCGCGAAATTGATGCTCTAACCAGTTGCTTTCTACCAATTCATAAATCACCGCTTGAATTTCGTCACGTGTCAGTAAGGGGGGGCGTACGTTGGTTGTACTGGTGAGACCACCATCAGGCGTGTCGGTAGATTTTGCCATCATAGAACTAGGGTTGATCTCGCGAAAGATATTTTGAAACGAGATTTCACCGCGATTCCAAACGACTTCCATCACGAGCAATTGATCAGGTGTTAATTGACTCGCAGCATTATCTAAATCTCCAAGCATCGGGTTGGTAGCTGTCGACTGTGATTCTTTTCGTTTGGCATTTTCGTTTCTTTGAGCTGGATTGAGAGACAGAGGATACTGTGAGAAACCGGCATTACGCAGCTTGAGATCTTCAGGCATTATTCCACTGGCCAAAGCAATCTCACTCTTCGCAGAGGGACTCATATCTTGATGATAGGCCAGAAATTGAGATCTTGATTTTGCTTCATTGGGACTGCGATTTGCTACTGGGATCTTGGATGCAATCAAGACACCAACTTCCTGAAGTAATTTCAGGTAGTTGGTGTCTTGATTTTGAGTAATCGGGTACTTACTGACTTGCTCCGAAGTTATCGTTCTTGATGTGCCAGGACTAGTAACCGGAGGAAATAGTTTGACATCCGTGACCGTGGAAGTCTTCTTTAGGCGTTCAATAAAGTTCTCAATAACCTCATTTTTTGAATCCTCTTGCTTAACGACTTCTTGTTTTACTTCAGAATACCGAAGTTCTAGTTGATTAATGATGACTTCTTTCTGTTCGGCTGTCGCATCAATTAAAATCTTTTCGACTTTATCCTTATCTTCATTGGAGAGACTCAGTGCATCCAGGCGTTTTAGATATTCGTCTGGCAGAGCAGATGATTCACCCTCTTTAGCGGCTGCTTTTTTAGTCGCCTCAATAGCTTCTCCATCCCCCCATATAACCGAATGATTTTTGATGACATTAAAATGGTCGTCCAATAGATGATCTTGATTCGCCCCAGGCACGCTCCATGTATTCACACACCCACTGCACATCAAAAAGCTGCATAAGATGAAAAGAGATCGAACCAACATGGAATATGCTTTCGTGAAAGACACAGGCAAAACAGTACACAAAGTGAACAATAGTTGGTGAGATCGACTGAACTCAATCACTATTTTCCACAATCAAGGCCAGGATAGTAGAAAAAGCTCAAGCAGAAGACAATAGAAACCGGGCCAATGTCGGAAGAGAAGGCGACAAAAAACAAGATTCGCTAGCAGTTCAAGACGCTAGCAAGCGTGGATAAAGTTCGGCTGCGAAGCTGGCGAACAACTTCTCTAGCGCCAAACGACCACGTCGTTCGTGCGAGTGTGTGCCTTTCAACGAAATATCAATCTCCAACAGATGTTGATAGAGGGCTGCCGCACGAATTCGGCCCACTTTTTTTAGACGAGCCTGGGCTTCATCCAATGCCTTGGGCCAATTCGGGAAACCGGCCTCTTGCAAGGCTTTCCGCAGCGTCATACTTTCGCCGCGTCGATTGGCCCTTTCATAAATTCGGGTCGCAGCCGCATATCTGCGCAGCGACCAAGCGATTTGACCGTACAGTTTTTGCGGTTTTTCTCCCAACTGACACAGCTTATCAAGATGTTCCAAGGCTTCTTTGGTGTTGCCTACCAGTGCGATATCGACCAAGTCCCAGATCGCCTTCATCTGCCAGCCGCCGACAACTTCTCGGACCAAAGAATCGGTCACTTTGGCACCAGGGTCAACATACAGTGCCAGCCGTGCGAGCTCTTGATCGATCAATCCTAACTCAGGGCCGATGAGATCAATGAGGGCATTGGCACTCGATACAGGAAGCACAAATTCATGCGTTGACTTCGCACGATCACTCATCCAATCGCACAACGCCTTTTTATCCAACGTGTTACGCTTGCCTGCTTTTTTCTGAGGTGCATTGCAGTCAACCTGCAATCCCGTTTTGTCGGCACGTTTATAAAGTCGTGTTGTTTTCAACCACTTTTCAACTTGAAGCACCAGCACACCGCTTGATTTGGGTTTCTCAAAATATCGCTCTAACTGGTCACGATGCTTCGAGACAAACTCATCGGCGTTATCTACCACCACTAAGCGACGTCCGCCAGAACCGAAAAGGCTCATCGTTCCCACTTCATCAATGACATCACGCCACTGGGCCGTTTTGCCTTCGAGCCGAGTAAACGGAACGTCTTCGTCATCGCCCAGCAGATGTTGGCACAGCACTTCCAGCGTGCTTCGATGCAAAAATGACTCTTGCCCAAATAGAACGCAGACGCCTGGGATTTCAGGTGTCTTTAATTGGGCAAATTCAAAAGCGTGTAATGTATTTGACATGAATTGCGGTTTCTATCGCTTTTGGTCTTTATGATCCGGCAATCACTGGATTGGTGAGCACCCCAATTTTTTCGATCTCTACTTCTACCGTATCGCCCGGTTTAAGGAACACAGGCGGTTTGCGGGCCATGCCAACGCCGGGAGGTGTGCCGGTGTAAATTAAGTCACCAGGCAGCAAAGTGCATATTTGCGAGAGATAGGTAATCAGTTGATCGACTTTGAAGATGAGCTGGCTGGTGGAAGAATCCTGCATCGTTTCGCCATTGATGCGACATTGAATTCGCAAATTGTGCGGGTCATCGATTTCGTCAGCCGTAACTAACTCGGCACCTAGTGGGGCAAAACTATCAAAGGTTTTTCCTAATAGCCACTGCTTACCAGGTTTTCCTTTTTGCCAATCTCTGGCAGATACATCGTGCCCGCAAGCGTAGCCAGCCACGTGCGACATAGCATCTTCGAGTGGGATATTCTTCCCTTGCTTGCCAATGATTACGACTAACTCCGCCTCGTAATCGACTTCGTTACTAACAGGCGGCAGTTCAATAGGTTCACCATCGGCTCGTAATGTGGAAGGAAATTTGTTAAACACCACTGGCTCGTCTCCAACGGTGGCTCCTGTTTCAGCCGCGTGATCGGCGTAGTTGAGACCGATGCAGATAATTTTTTGAGGGGCAGGAATCGGAGGAAGAATTTTTATCTCCGAGGAATCGAGCGAACTGCCCGACTCAATCGCGGCTTGGGCCAACTTCAGGCCGTCTGCACCAAGTTCCAGAAACTTTTTCATGCACGTAGGAATTTGCGGATCGGCTTGATTTAAATCGACGTAATTCTCGCCTACTTTCGCAGCAATACCAGTTCCAGACGCATTTGAGTAGCTAATTAATCTCATGAAAATTCTCGGGCAGTTTCTAATAACAGGTCAAGTAATAATGTGAGCCAACTTATCGGATCAATCGTTAAAAAACAACCAGCATGGCGTTTGATGCTTCTAATTACAGCTCAAAACAGGGATGACTTCTACGGGGAAACTAGTAGTTCTGAATTCAATCAGTCTACCATGTTTGACCCGTCTGAATAGCAACGTAGGGTTAAACAGTAGAACTATAGGCAGATAGGGGGATTCCCTCTAAACCGCTGTCAGATGATTACCAGCATATTGATTGAGAAGTAGTTTAAGAACGAATGAGCCAGGACAAACAAATCGATATTGAAAAGATCAGCCCCGAAGCAATTGAAGCTCCGGAAGAGCAATTGCACGCACTTTCGAAACTACTCGAAGGATCTGAGAAAGAGCATGGCAATTCTTCCTCTGAAGCAGATCAAAACCAGATGCTTCAGGTAAAGCTGGGAATCGCTAGTAGTTTATTTGTGGCATTGCGCTGCAAACATCCTCCCAGTGCAGCCCATTGTGTGAGGGTCTCGATGCAATGCTCTGCTTGGGCCGCTTATCGTGAGATGAGTGACACGGAGCGTGACGAACTGGAAGTGGCCGCTTTATTGCATGACATCGGCAAGGTGGGCGTACCTGACTTTGTACTCGCATCCCCAGGTTCACTCACCGAATCTGAAACCATGTTGATGGAACGTCATCATGAATATGGAATTGAAATACTAGAACAGTGCTGCGCTGGTCACGAAGTTATTGAAATCGTGAAAAACGAAGGGTCTTGGTACAACGGAACCAAACAGGGTTACTGGGCTAAGGGAACAGAAATTCCTCTCGGTGCCCGGATGCTGGCAATCGTAGATGCTTATGACTCGATGACTGCCGATCAGTTATACCGTCGAACTCGTTCTAAAGACCGAGCACTGGCTGAACTTCATGCTTATGCTGGTACACAATTTGATCCTGATCTGGTTTCCGATTTCAATGAGTTTCAGGAAAGATTATCTGATAAAGTTCAGCGTGAGATTACCAAAGACTGGCTTAAGGAACTCAATCCAACAAACGCAAATGCCTATTGGAATCACACCGATTTACAACTGGAATCCGAATCAACGCGTTTGCCTTTTCGTTTTCACGAGAACTTAGTGCGTCATATTCATGATGGAATTATCTACATTGATGCCGATAGCCAAATCATTCGCTGGAACCATGCCGCGGAGCGATTGACGGGGATCTCTGCGGATGCCGTTGTGCATCGTCGCTGGTCGCTTCAGTTAATCGAACTCCACGATGAATCTGGCAAACGGATGGTCGAGACCGATGACCCCATTGCCACTGCCTTAAAAGAAGGACTGCAATCGGTCCATCGATTTAATATCCGCTGCAATATCGATCAATTCTCGACGGTAACCATGCACGTGGTTCCTTTGCTGTCTGAGAACGGAAGCGTACAAGGTGTCACGATTCAATTACATGATGCCTCGGGCATGCTCTCATTGGAAGAGAAACTGCACCAATTACAGAAAAAAGCATCTTCCGATTCACTGACTAGTCTTTTCAACCGGGCAGAGTTTGACCAAAAACTTGAAGAGTATGTGCAAAAGCATAAAACGAACAACCGACCTTGTAGCTTAATCATCTGCGATCTCGATTTCTTCAAGAAAATCAACGACAACTACGGGCATCAAGCAGGCGATGAAGCCTTAGTTCGATTTGCCGCACTCTTAAAACGACATGCCACTGCCAATGATATTGCCGCCAGGTATGGGGGAGAAGAATTTGTGTTGCTGTGTGGAGAATGTGACAATTCAACCGCAGCTCGCAAGGCAGAAGCCGTTCGTGCAGAATTAGCCAGCATGACATTCGATGTACTCAATGGAAAGACAATTACCGCCAGCTTTGGCGTAACCGAGCTACAAGCGGGCGATACGCCTGAAACCATGTTGAATCGATCTGATCGCGCTTTACTGCATGCCAAAGAGATGGGCCGAGATATGGTCATCCAGCTAGGCGCAGGTTTAGAAGAAGATGAAAAACCAGTTGAGCGACGACCTTGGTGGACAAAATGGCTTCCTCAAGGGCAACCGGAAGTATTGCTCTCGCGTTGTTTAATCTCTCAATTGCCGATGCCTTTGGTGTCAGAAAAACTCAAAGGGTTCATTTCTGATCACATGGCAAAAGTGGTGGAAGCCACTGATACCCGCTTGTTGTTAGTGATTGAAAATGATTCGTTGCCATTAAAACGTCGTAGCTCAGATCGAATTGCAGCACTGCAAGTAGAAGTTCGACTGGAACAAGACCCCGACAGCAATGCCCATCGCACATTCGTGCAAGCCACGGTCACACCTAGCCGAAATCGAGATCGTCGACAAATCGATGGAACTCAACGAGCAAGGCAAATCATGCTGAGCTTGCAATCGTATTTAATGGCTTATGATATTGATCATACACGAGATACAACGAGCCAAGTTACAAAAAGAGGGTGGCAAGACTGGTTTGCGTCGAAAAATCTGCCATCGCCTTCTAGGAAATCCGATGAATCTATCAGATAGGATCAACAGGCGATGACCCGCATTGGCGCACATCTCTCTGGCTTCGAGCGACAATTGCTCAACTCGCTGAATCAAGCGAACTCGGCCGCTGCGCAAAATGCAATTCGCTTGACAACGGGCAGCAAAATTAATAGCCCTTCGGATGATCCTGCCGCTTTTTTTGTCAAAAGTAGTTTGCTGAGTCGTTTGTCGGTTGTTGATTCAACGCTCAAGTCGGTCGATATCGCCGCAACTATAGGTGCCGAAGCTCAATTGAATATAGATCTCGTACGAACCGAACTAGAAACGATCAGGGCCGCATTGGTTGAGGACGAAGATCAATCGCTCAGTTCCGATGAACGAACGGCCAATCAAGCCACCATCGACGCCGCCTTAAAACAAATCGATCAACTGGCAACCACCGAAATCAATGGCCGCCGAATTCTCGATGGTTCTACCAGTGTTCGCACTTCCGGCGTCAACAGTACGCAGGTGAGAGACGTTCAAGTTTACTCTACCGGGGCCGGTAATGTGGTGTCATCAGCCACACAAGCTGAATTAGTTCACACCGGGAGTAATAGAAAACTGGCAGCAGATGCCGTGATCACTATCACAGGCGATGTCGGCAGCACCACGATTGAACTTAGCCAAGATGATTCACTTGAGTCAGTTGCGGATGAAATCAATGCCCGAACTTTGACCACCGGCGTGTTTGCCGTGGTGGACGACAACCAACTCAGTCTGAAAAGTACAAAGACAGGAACATCCGCGGATGTTGCAGTCACGGTCGACTCTGGAACTTTCGCTGTGTCTGGCGGCAACGGAGATGGAACCGCCAACGGAACCGATGGCGTCTACTCAGCCACGCCATCCATCGGTGGCAAAGTGATCGAAGCCGCCACACAAGCATCAGTGGTCTACACAGGTTCAGCTGGTCAAACCACCGCTGCGGCTACAATTACAGTGACTGGTGCAAACGGAAACGCAACCATTGCGGTTGCCAATAACGATGACCTGACCGATGTCCGTGACCAGATCAACTTAGAAAGTCACAAAACCGGGCTAGTGGCCAGTGTCAGTGGCGATGAGTTGACGATCTCGTCAGTCGGCTATGGCACCAACGCAACTTTAGATGTTACCGTCGATAGTGGAACCTTTGCTGTCACCGGCGGCAACGAAGATGGCACCGCACAAGGAACCAACGCGGTTGCTGAAATCAACGGGCACATTGTTTCTGGCAATACTGCCGCTACGGCGGCCTCGGTTGTGTTTACTGAATTAACGGGCCAGTTGCCAGAAAATGTCGCCTTTGACATAATCGGTGATTCTGGCAGTTCCCACTCATTCAGCTTCAACGCCACCGATACACTCACCGATATTGAAACCGCCGTGAATCTAGAAACCGGAACAACCGGAGTTCGAGCCACGGTTTCCAGTGACGGTTTTGATCTGACATTTGAAAGCGTGACCCGAGGTTCAACTTCCACGGTAAATGTTGAAGTAACCGATGGCACTTTTGAAGTCGAAGCAGGCGACAATTCCACCGCCACTAATGTAATTCCTGAACAACAAGCAGAACTAAAATACAGCACGACCGATGGCCTAGCTTTTGCTACAGCCGAGATCGACCTAACTGGCCTTGATGGTACAACATCGAGTACGATTTCAATCACCGCTGGCGATACGATTGAGGCCATTGCCTTAGATATCAATAATACGACGGGAGAAACAGGCGTTGCCGCCAAAGTACAAGGCGAAGATCTGATCATCTACAGCGTAGAAGGTGGCGTCGATGCGTTTGCCGATTTAGATGTGATCTCTGGAACATTTACCGTCACCGGAGGTGATGGCGATGACATTGCCAATGGAGTCGATCCGGTCACCGAAGTGCAGGGCAAAGACGCGGTCACGAACAATTCTGCTGTCAATGGAAACAAGATCACGGTCAATCGAAATGGAACTCACTTTACGATTGAGTTAAAAGCCGGATACACGGGCGACATCGACACGATTTCTCTCGATGACTCAACCGCACTCAGATTCAATCTCTCAACACAAATCAATGATATCACCACACTCGCCTTATCCGGCGTAGGCACCACGCAACTAGGTGGAATCAGCGGTACGCTCAATGATTTAGCAAGTGGCGGGTCACTGGCCGGTTTGTCAACCAACACGTCGCAAGCCATTCGCGTGGTCGATGAAGCATTGGCGAAATTGACTCGCATTGAAGGCCAAGTCGATGGGTTTGCCGATCGTGCGGTTGCATCGAGTTCGGCGTTACTCAGTGGATTCAAAGAATCGATTGAAAATTCAATCGAAAGCATCGATGGCGTCAATGATACGGAAGAGGCGATACTGCTTCAGAAGAATCAACAACTGGTAGCGAATGCACTTTCATCTCTCTCGGTGTTGAATCAACAACGAAGTGGTATCGTGAAGTTACTGCAACAAATCGCGGGTGTGTAGCGATTGAAGGTGAATTCAGTTCGCGATCTCTAATACCACCAATAACGGGCAATGATCCGAAGCGACTTTTTCTTGAATTACCTCAATATGCTTGACCTTCCACGTGTCACCTTGGTTGGCAAACACATGGTCAATCGAAACACGCGGGTTGTCAGACGGTGCCGTTAATAACTCGGTCGTATACGTTGGACGCCATTTCTTTTTCAGTTCGGCAATGGGATCACTTTTAGGTTGTGCATTGAAATCGCCGGTGACAATCACGAATTCGTCTGAAGAATTCTTCAACAGGTTGTTCGTGAACTTGGCAGATTTCAATCGATCTCCGGCCGATTGATGACACCAATGCGTTGAGAGAAATCGCACTTTTTGCTTGTTCGGTAGTTCCACTGTTATTTCGGCAATCCCGCGAGGTTCTGGCCCATCGAGTTGCGGCAGCTTGTACGTTTTTTGGGCGACTACCGGGAAGCGGCTATACGCGGCAACGCCATAAAGGCCACCATCGAAAACCAAATTCTCGGCAAACACATATTCCATTCCTAGAAGCTTGGCAAACTCGGCAGGTTGATCGACGCCGTGGCTGCGACCGGTTTTCTGATCCAATTCTTGCAGAGCCACCAAATCAGGCTTGGTTTTCAAAATGATTTTGGCGAGCCGTTCTAAATCAAACTTGCCGTCGTTGCCTTGGCCGTGATGGACATTGTAGGTCAGAATTCGCAGTTCCATCGGTTCCGCGGAAAATGCCGATGATTGGAACATCGCCAGCAGCGCCATCACAAACAAGGTTGTTTGTGCGAACCATTGAATTTTCCTAGAGGAGATCATACGTCTAGCTTTCGTTGAGTTTAAGCGTCTGATTTGTTGGACATGGCCTTCATCTTTTCTTGAACTTCGGCCAGCCAAGGGTCCATGTCATCGAAGATGTTACCGGCTGATTCATGGAAGATGCGGCCAATCAACAAATCGGTCAAACTGCCTACATGCTGAGGATGCGTTTTCATGAATTTACCGAAGCTGAAACTATCGTTATAAAATGCGTCGACTAACTTGCGAACGAGATTGGAACCGCCTTTGAAATCACCCGTCCAACTGCCCAGTTGTTCTGCGGAGAGATCATTATTCTTCAATCCTTCGACAATGCAATCTGCCGCTTTTTCGCCAGAGACTAACGCAAAGTAAACACCCGAGGAATAAATCGGGTCAATAAAACCAAACGCATCGCCGGTTAGCACCCAGCCAGGGCCTGAATGCTGTGTAGTTTTATAGGAGAATTCTTTGGCCACATGATGTTTTTCAACTCGCTCGGCGTCCATCAGTCGTTGTTGTAGCCCTGGGCAAATAGAGAGTTCATCTTCGTAGATTTTTTCCGGCGTCCTTTGGTTTTGCAAAATATAGTCTCGGTCGCCTACAACGCCGATGCTGGTGATATTGTTTGAGAGCGGAATGAACCAGAACCAGGAGTCCTTCTTCTCGGTGTGCATAATGATGGTCGCTCCGCCATTTTCACCTTCGTCGCGGGCCGCGTTTTTGTAGTAAGTCCAGACCGCAATCTTTTGCAGATCAGGATCGTCTTCTTTGATTCGCAATTGATTGGCAATCACTGTCGATTGACCGGTGGCATCGACCACCACACGCGCACGAATTTCTTTCGTTTCGCCAGTCGCCGTTTTTACCGTGACCCCCACGGCTTGCTCTCCGTCCATCAACACATTCAAAACACGCGTTTCATCGAAGCAATCGGCACCATGCTCTTTGGCGTTGTCGAACAGCATCTGGTCAAACTCGGCGCGTTCAACTTGCCAGGTTTGCGAAGACTCTCGTGGGTCGTGCATTTTGAAGAAGAAAGGGCTCGACTGTTTGCCGGTATTGGTGACAAACTGCACGCTCACTTTTTTGACAAAGTTGCTCTGTTTCATTTTGTCGAGCATGCCGAGTCGTTCAAGCGGCCAGTAGACTTCCGGCATTAAGGATTCGCCGACATGAAATCGTGGAAACTTCTCACGTTCAAGCAGCAGAGCATCACAGCCAGCTTGTGCCAAAATGGTAGCGGTCGAACTTCCAGCAGGTCCGCCGCCAACAACAATGCAGTCGTAGTTAGATTTCATGATATTCTACTTAGATGGAAGGTATCGAAGTACACGAGCCGAGCCAGTATTATCTACCGCCAAACTCAACAAGATCATTATTCAGCAGGCGTGACAATCTCAAGCAATTCAATTGCCGGTTCACCATTGCAATAGATCAAAGCAGTTCGTCCGTAGACGATTTGCCCTTCACCAACATTGAGCAATGACCGTAATTCTTGATTGGGATTGATACGCCATAAACCGACTAATTGCACTTCTCGCAGCACAT
Organism: Blastopirellula sp.; assembly: GCA_002733575.1. Lineage (GTDB taxonomy): Bacteria > Planctomycetota > Planctomycetia > Pirellulales > Pirellulaceae. Next base: position 14,723 of record NVWB01000187.1, read on the forward strand.
TGTGGTTAATCAATGCCCTGCCTAGTGGGATACTTTCGCTTTTGATTTCCTGTTCAACTTCATCGTCAAGATAATCGCTGTTTAGGCGAACGATTCCAAATTGCACCACTTGCCCATCGCTCTGACGATTTAGCAGAATCTTACGTGAATAATAGTTGCCGCTGGTCTGTCTATCTATCACCTTAACATCAACCGGACTGTTGTGAAACCGTTCAACGGTCACCGTCATGTGGGAATGATGGGCCAACAGAGTTTGAGCCGTGTCAGGCAACTGATCAACCGAAACTTCTTCAAACTGACCAAGCTCGTCGACTTGGTCATAAAATAAGCGGACTAGTTCCTCTAAGTCGGGGCTAGTCTTGCGCTGGTGATCCACAAGCGATCCTTTCCTTGACGCCGGGTTGAACTTTACACTCGATAACAATCAGTGATTGATGGAATTATTGCAAGCCGTTATATCTGTTACGACTTACTTTTATCTTGAGGCATGATGTACGGCAACGGTGAATCCATGATGGGAATGACAATGGTGGGCGTAGGAGCAACTGTTTGATCTAAAATCGTGTCGACCAAATAGTACAACAATTCTCTGAATGGTTCTGGCTCAATATTGTCAGCAATTTCTTCGGCTCTGGCTCGATACTTGTCGACCAACTTCTCTGCCGATTCAAACACACCAGCCTGTGTGTACAACTGGTGAACTCTATCGATAATCGATGAAGTCGCAATTCCGCTGGTAGCATGATCTTCGACTAGACCACGAAGTTCGGCCAACAACTCATCATCCAATTTTTCAAGTGCTAAGGCCCAAAGCAGGGTAGGGCGGCCACCCAACACATCGCCACCGGCTGACATCTTGTTGTCGTCATCGCCTTGCCAGTCTTTCAGGTCGTTTAAGATCTGAAAGGCAACGCCTACATTCCTGGCAAACAACCGCAGCTCTTTCGTGTATTGTTCTTCAGTACCTGCCAAACTGACACCACAATGAAGTGCCGCCTCAAAAGCGGGCGAAGTTTTTAGTGCGTAGATTTTCAACGCATCGACCGGCTTCAACGCTTTGTTCGTCGAATCACGCCAGATCAGTTCGGCCCCTTGGCCTTCGGATAATCGCATGTGGGCATCGGCCAAGTGGTCAACAATCGTTGCTACCTTTTCAGCACCCAATGTTCCAACTTCTCGACTGACCAAACGATAGCCAAGCCCTATCATGTAATCGCCGACGTTAATGGCCGTAGCGGTTCCATATTGGCGGTGCATGGTTTGTTCGCCGTAGCGATACTCGTCTTCGTCTTCGATGTCATCATGAACGAGCGAAGCTTTATGGAAAGTTTCAATCGCTAACGCTGTCCGTTTGACCGCATCAGAGAAACCTGCGATATGCTCCATGCCATCGGCGGCAGAGGTTGCTTTGCCATCAGTCAGGGCATCGTAAACCGCCAGCGTGGTAAAAGGGCGTGAATACTTGCCCCCTTTGCCGATGAAATCGATGGCCAGTTTTTCGGTGGCACCAATCGGATCAAGCTCGTCGGAATTGTTCTCTGAATCAGCCTGTCGCTTCGGGGCGATCAATCGAGTCAGTTCTTCCTTCTCAAACATTTGAGAAGAGGCACGCATCAAATGCACGTAGGTGCTTGTTTTTTGTTTTGGTTGTTGGTGGGGCGTATGAATCATTTCATGAACCCACTCTTCATCGACCGATGTATTTCGGCAATCGCTTGAAAGCAACGGCACAGCCATACACGGAATCCCGGCCAGTAAGATCTTATCGAACGCTTTCTCAAGTACGTTCAAACAAGCGACACCTACCACCGCATCCACATGACCGCCGACGATGATTTTCATCACGATGGGCGAGCCTTCGGCTACCAAAACTTTGTAGCCAAGTTCTTCGGCCACACTTCGGTAGTCGGCAATACTACAGGCACCGCAAGTTTTGCAATCGAGACCAAACTGATCGTAATCGGCCGGGCAGCCTTCGGCATGTTTCAAACAGTGGGGCAATAAGAATAACCGCCGGTCGTGTGGAACCGATGCTACTTGGTCACTCCAGAAAGCGGAGGCCAGCATGACCATCATCCAACCCAGATACCCTTCGGCCAGATTTTCTTGCTCTAAAATTTCGCGAGCAACAACTTCCATCTCTTCTTTGGGCATCGGACGAGATTTGTCGAGCTTGTCGGCCACTTCATAACAGCGCGCACGCAATTGCGAACGGAGTTGTTTCGTATCGGGAACCAACTTCAAATGGGCCGTTTTTCGCCGTCGAGATTTTCGTTTACGTCGTGGCTGATCTTCGTCGCGATCAGTCAACTTCGTGGGCTCAGATGCGATAGCCAAGGCGGGTGTCCTTCTCTCAATGCTGTTTCCACTCAAGCGGTGGCTTTACTACAGGATGCACAACAGGTGGGTTCTATTGCAAGCGTTTTAATAAATGGCCCAAGGCCGAAACCGTAAACACATGCGGATAGATTCTCTCATAATACCATAGCTTCGAGAAGTAAAAACCAATTGGTGAGCAGTTCGTGTGCGTTTTTTGGTCGATTTTCTCACATAACCACCCCGCAGCACGGTCTATTACTGCTTCTACTGCCGGTAAACTTTCCGCAGCCGTTAAAGCTTCTATTGCCAGTGCCGTTTCCTCGATACTGCTGACGGAAGTCCCTTGGCACAAAGTAATTACGGAATTTCCACCACCAAAGCCACCATCTTCATTTTGTTGCTCTTGAAGCCAACTTATGGCACGTTTTGCCTCGTCTGACCCCATCAAATTATAGTCACGATAGGCGGCAAGTACTTTTACCGTGCCATAAATCGGATTTTCTTCTTCCCGGTGATCTTGGTTACCAAACCACAGCGGCAGCCAACTTCCATCAGCAAACTGGGTTTTTCGTAAATACTGGAAACCACGTTCAATTACCTTATTAACCCTGCGAATCGGCGAAAGTTTCTTTTCGCTGTTTCGATAGTGAACGATTCCACTAGGCCAGTTGGCTTCGGTCAGAATGTTCTTCCAAGCCACAATGGCCCTCAGTGCATGGGCGGTTAAATCACTGCCACTTCGATCAAACGGCTGTGTGCCCCAGCCTTTGCAGAAGGTTGGCCAGCCGCCATCGCCATTTTGTAAATCGATCAGCCACTGAATTCCCAACATAGCGGCTTTGGTTAATTCTTGTTTTTCTTCTTCATTCAGGCCAGCGTTTTCATAGAAATGTGCCAACGCAATAATGGCCCCTGGCGTATCATCGGCATCAGGCACAGCGCCGTCTAAATCGGTCCATCCCCAGCCACCTAGTTCGGCCCCAGTGAAAGGATGAACTTCCAAGTGCTGACATTCCAGTAGCCAATCCAAACAGTCCAACTGGCCCAAGTCATCGCCACCTGCCGCCATGGCGTTGATCGAGAGCGTTGTCGCCCAAGTGGCCAAGTTCGTATCAATCGGCCAGCTTCCATCAGGGCGAACCGAGTCAATCAAAAACCGAACCCCATTTTTGCTCACCGCGTGATTGGCTCGCTCGGTCGAGGCCAAACTCATCACCACAAAACTGGTGAGTGGAACCGCTTCTAAGTAGCCGCCCGTCGCTGGCTGCATTCGTTTTAAGACAGCCAGGCTCTTGTTGACCACTGCACCACGGATGGCCCTCATCACAGGGTTCCACGGCTTCGCATGAAAATATCGGGCTTGCCCAATCGCCACTAAAGCAGGAATCGCGTAACTGACCACCGGTAACTTGACCAGCTTATAAAACTTCTGCGGCAAACAGGCCAACTCAAAGGGCAGGGGACTCACTTCGTTCCAGTCGACCAGTCCTGCCAGTGCATAGTTCGTCAGAATCGGCACCGCAAAGGTTTTGTCTTTACCGTACCGCCGGCGTAAACCTGGGATACCGCCTTCGGATTCAATGTACTGATTGGCGTTTGCGATTTGTTCTGCGTACAATGTCGTCTTGTCAGCAATCGTCAACGCCGCCACACACAGCATTGTGGTAGCGATATTCGACCGGCTCTTATCCGTATCGCCCCAGCCACCATCGGGGTTCTGATGATCAACTAAATAGAGAATACCTGCTTCAATCAACCCCGGCACACAATCTTCGGCCTCATCGGCGTTCTTCAGATACAACTGCAACGCACTAATGGCCGTAGCAGTCGACAGGGCCGAAGTCGAAAGCTCACCAACCCAATGCCCGGCTTCAATGCGTTCAGCAAGTAACGCATCTCTAGCATCTTGGTAGGCGTGTTCAATTCGCTGGCGGGAAATCATGGATGGCCGGTTATCTAAATCAGAGCTAGTGTTTTATCTGGTTCAGATATCCAGCAAGAGAAAGTCGAGGAATAACTTCTTAATGGATAAGAATTTAACTTTTACCAGAAGGTGAAATCTGAATCGTGTAACTTAATAGAACAAACAAATTATTGTTAGATTCGACAGTTTGGGAGTGCTGCTCTTAATTTTTTAAATCCTTCTTCACTAATATTCGTTTTGAGAAGATTTAACTCCTTAAGATCACCTAATCTCATAAGGTGAACTAATGCTTCATCAGAAATACTGGTACCGTAAAGCGTTAGTCTTTCTAGATTGTTTAACTTTGAAAGATGTACGAGCCCTTCTCCTGAGATTTGAGAATTGCGAAGACTCAAATTTTTAAGGTTCTTCATCTCTGCAATGTATACCAATCCGTCGTCAGCAATGCTAGTTCCCTGGCATATTAATTCTTCAAGGCTGCTCATGTTGGAAAGATGCTTTAAGCCTTCACCTGTGACTCGTGGTGAATTGAGAGTAATACTGTGGAAATCAGCAATTCCTAAATGGTTGGATAGTTCATTTAGTTCAGCCAAAGCATCGTTGGTGCAGTTTTGTGATCCAATAAACTGAGAGTACAAATATGGAGGACGTTGTCTTGAATATCTCCCCCATTTCTTTAAAGAAGCAACCTTCTCGTATTCGTCAATCGTGGTTTGTGTTGCCCATTCTTCGAGGTCCAGAACAACGCCATCATCCATTTGCAGCAACGCTTGAAATGCTTCTTTACTAATATCTGATTTAATTAGACGAGGAGAACCATAAGCCATTAGTACCAAAAAATGGTTTGACTGAATATGCGCCAGTCCATCTTTCGGTTTCTCGAAATCGATATTCAAATCTTCTGGCTTAGTCCAGATCACCGAAGCTTCGTCCTCAACACAGATCAGCATTATGATTTGTCCCGTGCCATCTGTGCAGTTAGCCATATTGTAATTTCTCCCCAATTCCCAGATGGTTCTTTTCCCGACCGGTGCGAGAAATTGAGTATGCCCGGTTGCAGCATTGCTAAAGGGATTTCTATAGAAATCGGGCATCTCTTTCACAAGTTTAAGGTTATGTTTACTATCCCAAGGCTCTTCTAAGTTGAACTTTTCATAAAGCTCCTGATGTCCCATGAAAGGAAGTAATTGAACACGCCAAGACAACAAAGATTTCCCCTCTTTATCTTTAATAGCTGGGTCAGGATATTTCATTAATGCGTCATGATATTCGTTTATACCTACAATTATTTCCCCTAATGTGTTTCTAAATATGTCTTTGTATTTTTTTGTGATTTCCTTGGGCCTAGGTGGAGTATTAATTTCCTCTGTTTGTTCTAAGAGAGCATTTTCTGAGTTCTTAATATCAGCCTGATTTAGAGGAGATTCTGCATCTACAACTGGAGCAGGTTCTGAGCAACCGACAAGTAGAGCTATAAAGAAGCATGCCAGATATCGATTCATTAATTTTCTCTTGTAGTTTTTGGTGGTGTAAAAGCCCTATTGGGAACTGGAACCAACCAGCATATCAGGTACATTACTGATGTCAAACTTAAAGATATTTGACCACTCTCTTTCTACGTTCCCCTGACAAAACCAAACCATTCGATTTGCCGGCGGGGGCAATAGTGGAGGTCATTTTCTGCACACCACGGCTCCAGCCACTCGCCTTTGATGGTGATTTCTTCGAGCGTGGTCCCTTGCGGCATCAGATAGACATCGTCTCGGTTGATTTCGAGGAATTCATCCAGGTACGCCAGCACTTCCCCGCAGTCATCCAGGTGATCAATCACAAACTTGAATTGGCACTCGTATTCGTCAATCAAGCGGCGGATCACTTCTGGCGATTTGCGAGATTGTTCGTGGCGCTGATGCCAGCGGGCATGTTCCTTAGGATCGGGGGCCGAATTCTTCATTTTGGGGCTGATCGACATCAAATCGCTGACCACCGGTAGGTACAAAGTTCCGGCCGTTTCGATGGTAATATGCCGTCCACGCTGGCGGATTCCTTCGCACAGTGGGATCAACTCGGCAAACAGCATGGGCTCTCCGCCGGTCAAAATCACATGTTGGCAGTTGAGCAGCTCAATTCGCCCTAAAACTTCGGCAACCGACAGATCTTCCCCCTCAGGGTGCCACGAAGCGAACGGCGTATCGCAGAACCAGCAGCGTAAATTGCAGCCTGACGCCCTCACTAATACACTTTCGGTACCAGTTAAACGGCCTTCGCCTTGGATCGATTTGTAGATTTCCGCAACACGCACAGTAGGTCTTGTTTGGTTAAATCAGGTCGAAAATGACAGGCCCCGCCTAGTCAGAATGCCCTTAGTTTACCAAAATATCATTTTTACCGCACTTGTAGGAGATCCTGGCATGGCCGAAGAGTTTCGTGATTTACTGGAAACATTTGAAAATCAGCACCCTGGCCGCGATTATACTATCGAGATCGATTGCCCGGAGTTCACCTCGGTTTGCCCGAAAACCGGCCAGCCAGACTTCGGTTCGCTCACGTTTACCTACATTCCTGATAAATTGTGCGTCGAACTAAAAAGCCTGAAAATGTACCTTCAAGCATTCCGCAACGAAGGCATCTTCTACGAAAACGTGACCAACCGGATCCACGATGACCTAGTCTCGGCACTCAACCCTCGCTGGTTCCGAGTCGTTGCCGACTTCACCGCACGCGGCGGAATTAGTACGTCAATCACCGTCGAACACACGGCCGAAACCGACGAGTAGCGAAGCAACTTTGCCACTCGATTGATCGTTTTTTCTTCAACGGCCAAGCAGTAGGCCAGTGGACAACTTTTGAGGCCCAACCTGGGTGCCTCACTTGGCCAATGGCCCGATTTTCGTGTCGTTGTAAGTGCGGCCTGCAAACGACTTACAACGACTAAAATTTCTCCGAAAAACTCCTTGGTTAAAAAACATCCAATGGACAAAAAGTAGCCACTGGACAACTTCTTGATTTGCGATTTTCCAACCACCCCCAAACGCAACCTTTCCCCCCGGTAGAAACCGGTTTTCTGGAATCGATTGCCGCAGCGGTGACCAATAAGAATTACTCCGTTTTGTAAGGAAATTAGGAACCGAACTCTGGTCCAATTTACAAAACAACTGTAAGGTTCGCCGGGTGATATTCGTAGGTAAGGAAGCAGACTTTTTTGTTGAAAACGCCTAGACCGTATGATATATTCAACATCTTTGATCCGTACTAGACCGCAAAAGTGCACTATTGAATTACCGCATTTTCGCGGTTTGATACCTGTTATTCCGAGAAATCATGGCTGAGATTCTGACACGCTACGGACACTCCGAGACGAGTGACGACCCTAATAACGAATGGATTACCCGCAAATTAATCGCAGAGCTTCGCAGTGAGCAATTCGAGGAATCGGATGATGAGCACACTCAGGTCTCGGTCGGGAACGAGCATTGGTCGGTGTCAGCACAGGTTAGTGGGCTCATCACATTCGATAACATAGATTTACTCGAAGGGGAGCCTTCAGATTTACCCGAGACGATGCACCTTCGTGACATTCTGGACTCAGATCTTGTGGCTATCTGGCAAGCTATTGTCCAAAGAGACGGACAGGCTTTGTTGACGCACCCGTGGAAAGCACTTGATGAACTGCCACCTTATCAGGTCGGATATTACCGAAAAGTGGTATAACAACGCGATGAACGCGGAGTCAGAGTGCCATACTTTCGCCGGTTAGGCGTAAGCATGTTTTGAACGCTTGGTATGGCTACTTCAAGCTTACAAAACCGACGATTCATTCGACCCTGTCTTTGAATTGTTCTAATCTCAAGCATGCCCACGCGAGAGCGTGAGGGCATGGCACCGAAGCCGCATTGACTCTTCAAATTCTTGAAGCACAACGGTCCAGCTTGTGTTAGAATCTACATGAACTGGAATCAAGTGTTGCACACACTGGCAGATAGCCAGTGGCACTCGGCGTTATTGGTTATCATCGAGATATTAAATTACACAGATGAGGAAGCAGCACAATGAGAATTCAATTCGATGACAGACACGAAAAAAGTAAACCTCTGCCATGGTATTGGTGGTTTGGCATAATGGGAACAGGTTTAGCTCTCTGCCCAATTATGATGTGGTACGCAAGTAAGCCGCCTGCACCAACCCACTTACGTGATATAATCGACGCCGAATATAACAAAGCCATGGAAGATGCCGCAAAGAAACACGAAGCGGACTTGCGAAGACATTTCCCTGAGCACGCAATAGAAAGGTACGGACCATGAAACGAGCCAGGGTGCCATGCTTTTGCCGGTTAGGCATAAGCATGTTTTGAACGCTTGCCATGGCTACTACAAGCTTACCAAACCGACGATTCAATTCGGCCCTGTCATTGAATTGATCTAATCTCAAACATGCCCACGCGAAAGCGCGAGGGCATGGCACCAGGGTAGAATCTTACCTCGCAATAATTCATAATAGAAAGCCGCCAATGTCCCATTTATCACGTCGCATTCTATTAGTCATTTCAATCTGCCAAGTTGTGTTGCTCCTCTCAACTTCTGGTGTTTGTGGCGAAGAACTCGACGACCCACGCCCGACCCAAAAGATTCCTGACAAGCTGGTTGTGTTGACGTTTGACGATTCTGCGAAAAGTCATTTTACGATTGTTCGTCCGCTGCTTTTGCAGTACCAGTTTGGCGGCACCTTCTTTATTACTGAGGGCTTTGACTTTAAGACCAACAAAAAAGATTACATGACCTGGAAGCAGATTCGCCAGTTGCATGTTGACGGATTTGAAATCGGAAATCATACCCGAGACCATCTTGGGATTAACGACCAAACTGTGAGCCGTTTGGATGAACAACTGCGGGGAATTGAGCAAAGTTGCAAGGAACATGGAATTCCCAAACCGGTGACCTTTGCCTGGCCTGGGAACGCCACAACGCTCAGCGGCTTTGAAATTCTCAAGCAACATGGCATCCAATTTGCTCGTCGTGGCGGTGCACCGGAGTATCCTTACGAGGACGGAAAAGGTTTTGCGTTTCAGCCTGGTTTGGATCACCCTTTGCTGCTTCCTTCGGCAGGCGATGCCCGGCCCACTTGGGAACTGAACGACTTGATTCGCGCTGTATCTCAGGCCAAACACGGCAAAGTGGCCATCCTGCAATTCCATGGAGCACCCGATACGGCCCATTCCTAGGTCAACACGCCAGAAGACAACTTTCGGGCGTTTATGAAATACCTGGCAGTCAACAAATTCAAGGTAATTGCGCTACGTGATCTGGCGAAATACGAGAAGACCCAAACCACGCCGCAAGATGCGCTCCAGATTATTAAGACACGAAAACAAGGCTTGCAAAAAGATATCGAGTGACTGGAACAGCCGTGTTGAATGGATGGTTTTTCGGGTGATTTTGTAGAGAAATTTCCGTAGGTCAGGCTGTGCCTGACGAGCACTAAAAACCACTTTCACTCCAACGTCAGGCACAGCCTGACCTACGGGGACTAGGACAATTCTGTAGAAATGCGTTCGCCGTTTCTGAGTACCCAAAAGCGGATTCTTTTACTCTTATGGGGACTAATTTCTATGACAATTACAGCCTTTAAAAGAGCGTGCGGTCATCCACTAATAATAGCGGAGACTTCTCCATCGGATATCCATCATTGCTCCGATTCGCATCCTAACTTGTAATACGCCCCTTAGATGAATTGCAAATATCAAACACTGGGGCAGCATAACAAATAATACAAACAAGGTTTGGTATACGAGGACAAGGTCGTCCAGGTAGATATTTTTCACGAGACCCCTGTCATGTGATTTTTACCCATCGTATTTGGAGGATTAATACTATGTCTACTACTTACTCCAACATCGTAATCCCAAGCGATCTCATGCAATTCAAGCGAACTGCGTTCCCTCGATTTCGTCTCTCTTCGCAGGCACGGCCTTATTCCTTCCTAGGTCGCAGTCGGGCAATTATTCTTGCGATAACATGTGGCCTGTTGGGTTTATTGGCAACGGATTCCATCGCACAAACCACGGTGGAATATCGAGTGCCTTCGGGCGATTCTGATGTGGAAGAAGGTTATGATGAGGAAGAGGTTTCGACTACGGGTTTTCATCTCGACATGGGGAAAGAAGAATGGATCGGAGTTCGTTTTAGTAATGTAGCAATACCCGAAGGGGCAACAATTACCAATGCATATATCCAATTCCGTGCTTTTGACTCACAAAGCAATGATGCCGACTATCGCATCTATGGCTACGACACCAACAATGCGGGCGAGTTTGAAGATGATGAAGAGGAAGAAGTCTCTGGCAAGTCAAAAACAAGTGCTTCTATTGAATGGCCCAATGTCGAGGCTTGGACAATTGGAAATGACTATCAGACACCTGATATCAAATCGGCCGTTCAAGAGATTGTGGATAGAAGTGGTTGGATTTCAGGCAATGGGTTGGCAATTATTATTCGCTCTCTCAACTCATCTGGAGACCGTAATGCCGTTTCTTACAATAATGATCCCGCAAACGCACCTCTGCTGCATGTTGAATATACCACCCCACCACCTACGACTTACTACGTAAGAACCGATGGCAACAACAGCAACACCGGGTTAGGTACTAGTACCGGCGAAGCTTGGGCCTCAGTGGTAGCTGCGGTGCAAAAATCAGAAATCAATCCGGGCGATACGATTTATGTCATGCTAGGCACTTACGGTAGTTCCGGGGTTGTACCGAATATCGATGGAACTTCGGGATCGCCCATTCGGTTTGTGGGTGATCGAGACGGGGCGATCTTTGGAACTCCTGGTGAGGTTTATCTGACAACCACAGGATCAAACGGACTTCTCGTAACCGATGACGACTACCTTGAGTTTGATGGATTCCATATTTCTGGTGGGAGCGATACGGTCTACTGGAATAGCAGTACAGGTGGTGTTTTAAGAAACTGCGTAATCTACGATGCTTCAGATGACGGAATCGAAATTGTGAATTCATCCACATTAGAGATCATTAACTGTCTTATCTATTACAACACAGGAGATGGCGTCTATGTTCTCGGTGGCACGGTGCAAATCTTGAATTGCACGATTGCCGAGAACGACGGTGATGGCATTGAGCAGAACGGGGGAACAATGGAAATTTCCAACTCAATTATCTACCAAAATGCAAGTAATGGGCTCCATCTCAATACCGGTACAATGAATCACTCCTACAATTGCGTTTACAATGGAGATTCGGCATTTGAAGGAACTTCTCTATCTACAGGAGAAATCACAACAAACCCACTATTTACTGATGCACAACGCATTGACTTCACTCTCACTTCGGCTTCGCCTGCGATTGATGTGGGTACCGATGCCACCGGAATTGTGGATGGAGATATTCTAGGCAACCACCGCCCGATTGGTTTAGGCTGGGATCTCGGTTGCTATGAATATATCTTGCTGGGTGATTGGCAGTTAGAAACCGGTAGCGGAACAACCGCGACAGACTCTTCCGGTAACGGCAACGATGGAACTCTACAAAGCAGCACCGCCTGGGAAGCGGCCCGGTGTGGTCAATCAATCACCTTGAACGGGTCTTCCGACTGGGTTGATTTGGGGCAAATTGATATTGAAACCCAAAGCTATACGGTAAGCGTGTGGTTTAAATCGAGATCAACAGCACAACAAACCATCTTTGCCGCGACCGGAACTAGCAGCACCGATCACCTCATGTTCTTAGAACTTTCTAGTTCGGGAACGGTTCAATTTGTCCACCGCTCGCCGATTGCTTCTTCTGGTGGAACGACTTTGGCAAGCAGCGAAACATTCAACGATGGCTACTGGCACCATGTAGCAGCCGTAAAAAGCACGACCGACTTGCGGCTTTATGTCGATGGAGAGTTAGTCGATATGATGAGCGACACCACAAGCGTTCATTCCTCTGTTGATATTGTCTTGGGCCGGTATGCACTAGGGCTAAGTGAGCGTTATCTGAAGGGATCACTTGATGAAGTAAAGCTCTATGGAGCAGCCATGACCGATGAGCAAGTAGCTCAACTGTTTGGGCTCATGGGTCGCTGGCGATTAGACGAAATCACCGGCACCACGGCCATCGATAGTTCCGTGTTTGGGCATACAGGTACTTTAAATGGTGGCATTACTTTTGACACCAATAGCTATGAGGAGGCCAGGGTCGGAACAGGATTGATGTTTGATGGCACGGATGATCATATATCAGTTCCCAGTACGCCTGCATTGGAGGTCACCCAAGCAATCACGGTCTCTGCCTGGATTAAGGGAGATGTATGGGGTGTAGGGGGTCATACGAACGTTATCGTACGTAAAGAATATCCCCCAAAAAACTATCAAGTAACCATCAAAGATGGAAAGGTTGGGTTCGGACTGGATGCCAGTGACCCCGATGTCTTCTTGGGCGATACCGTACTCAATGTCGATACTTGGTATCATGTTGCATGCACCTGGGATGGCACGAATGCAATTATTTATGTCAACGGAGTCATGGACCATGCATCTGCCTTCTATTACGCTGCCCCTATAACAGCCGCTTCTGGGAATCTGTTTATCGGCGGACCAGCTAGTGGAACGGACTATTTTGATGGAATCCTTGACGATGTCCGCCTCTACAACCGGGCCCTATGTGCCGACGAAATCCTCGAACTCTACAGCTCTGGGAATTTTGGACTGCGAATCATTAAGTGGTTAGAAGTGAGGTAGGGTGGATAAAATTTTTATTTTCATCCACTTTCAAACGGTTTTCCATCGAAATAGATCAAAATTACGACGCTACTTGGGGCGAATAATCACGGTTCAAATTGATTTGATCATTATGAGAGATCGTGAATAATTCCAAGGTGGATGAATAAAGATTCATCTACCCTAGTTACTTTTGGCGTCTGTTGCCGTGATTGCGTGCATAACCGCGCTGGCGACCTGTTTGGTTCGTTCTACCCCGCGTTAGGCGAAAAATGACTCGTTTTTACAAACATCGCCGGTTTCCCGCACTAGAAGGGCGAAAATAGGGGGAATAATCCACACGTACTAGACATGCGGTGGAGCAATGTTAAAGTGTTAGGTATAGCGAGCTTGAAATGGTTCAGGCTCAACCCATTTGGGAAATATCGATTTATAGGATTTGAATAATGGCTGAAGGTACAATTAAACGGCTCACTGACAAAGGTTTTGGTTTTATCGACGTTGGGACCGACAAAGACTTGTTCTTTCACTCTTCCAGTCTCGTAGGCGTGAATTACGACGATCTCCAAGAAGGTGCAAGAGTCACTTTCACCGAAGCACAGGGACAAAAAGGCCCTTGTGCCGAAAACGTCGAAGTTGCGTAGAGACGCCAGAGCTTCTCTTTTAATTAGTAATTTTTTCTAATACGGAGACACTACCATGGGCGACAGAGGTGGAAGTAAAGACAAGGGGAAAAAGGAAAAGCAGAAAAAAGCCCAACTATCCCCTAAAGAAAAACGTAAGATGAAAAACGAAAAAAAGAACAAGTAGTGATACACTGTTCATAACAAGGGTGGATGAAATTTTAATTTCATCCACCTTTTTTCGTTTAGAATTCGATCATTATGTGTGATTGTAAATAATTCCTACAAATGCCCCAATTATTCAACAAACCCACCATACCGCACCGCGTTCTTAAACCGCGAATGACTTTGTTGACGGGTTTGATACTGTTCTAGATATTGCTGATAGGCCGCGTCGGTTGGTTGCTCTAGTGGGAGCGGCGGATAGGCGGACATTTTTTGGAAGGGCAGCGGCTCCACGGTTTGGCCGTAGATGGTGTTCAAATCGGCGTCTTTGTCCCAGCCGATGTTGTGCAGCACGAAGTCGCGTTTCCAGCCAGGGGGAAGCGGTGTTGTGGGTTCGGCGAATGTCAGCGTGATTTCATCGCCGGTGCCGATTACCACTAGCTGGTCGTCGGCATTGCGGATGACTTCGGTCACGTCTCCGAAACGAGTGAAGTTGCCTTGCATGGCCGGCCAAGCGGGCGTCGTGATCACTTGATGGTAATCGTACCGTTCTGGACCATATTGTGAATGAATAATTCGGGTCGAGACTCCACGAGAATGCAAGTCAGCAGACAATAGCGGGGCCAGGTGCTCGACTGTTTTCGCCGCACCTTCATCGACCGTAAAGAAGGCCGCGTCCCAGTGAATTTCAGAACTGGTATTGATGCGGATGCGATAATCTTCGGCAGCGAATACATCAGAAATATCCACCGCGATCGTTTTTGTTTTGCCGCCAGGGAAGCCCATGAACCCTCGGGTTTCGATCCAATTACCCTCAGCATTCGGCGTAGTGATAAACGGCGGGCGTGGACCCGGCAGTTGCGAGTTTTGCGAAAGTTGGATATTGATCGAAGTATCGGTCGGATAAATCCAGCCGGATAAAAACAACGTGATCTGCTTGGCGTCTGACAGGTCACCCAAATCGAGTTCAATGAAATGCGGCTCGGTGTACCCTTGGCGAATCTTTTTACGAAACGCGCGAACGTATTGATCGTCTTGTTTGCTGAGGAGTTCCAGAATATCTTGCCCAAAGGTATCTTTGGCCGAGACCGGTAGCTTTTTATTCTTCACGGTATGAATTTTATGCTCAGCCATGAACGGCGGGCCGACTTTTTCATTCGTAAAAATATCGACATCAGCCGGGTGATCGACCGCGATGAGTTCGACTTGATCAAAATAAGCGGCTTCCCACAGTTCCTCGGTAATTTGCAAACGATACTGTCCATCGACCGGTTTGAGTTGTTCGCCTGAGATTTTCAAGTACTCCCAAGGACGATCAGGCATGATTTCGGCGGTTGCGGTTTGCAGACCAATCGGGGAGGCCCAAAGCAGATCGGTCACGAAGGTAAATTGTTCGCCGTCCCAGGTGTAGAGATAAGGGCACGAACCTTTAAGGGTTTGTTGTTCGGTGATGAGTTGATTGCCTTGCGGTTGAATCAGGCTGTGTGGAATTCCGTTGGTCCATATAATCCGCAGCACATCGGCTTGTTCATGTTTGCCAATGCCGAAATGCGTGATCGGGCTTTCG
>NVWB01000188.1 GCA_002733575.1 Blastopirellula sp.
TACCAGGTCAACCGCCGATGGCGATGCCTGCGGTTCCGCCTCCGCCTGGTGTGATGCCTGTGCCACCAGGTATGGTTCCTCCGCAGCCAGTGATGCCCGTTCCAGGAGCACCAGTGCCGGGAGTACCGGTTCAAGGAATGCCTGTTCCAGGTGTCCCAATGCCTGCTGCGCCGCCGATGCCTGCGGGTCAGCCAGTGCTTGCTGCTCAACCTGCTTACGCGCCAGCACCTGGGCTTTCTCCAGCATCCGCCGCTTCGGTTGGAACCAGCCGTGCTGAAGCATTGACCGAGCGTGTTCGCAAGCGGAAGAAAATCAAAAAAATCACGAACCTTGTAATTCTCGGTGTGATGGCCGTCGCCTTGGTGATTGGGGCTGTTTATGTGTTGAAAACGCCTCGAACGGTTGATCCGAATAATGTGGTGACCACCGACCCTGACACACCCGGCACTGATCCCAATACGCCTGTGGTTGATCCCGATGTAGACACTGGTCCCAAATTAGTTCTGGTGGACGACGACCAAAATACCCTTTGGAATTCACCTACCAGTGGAGAACCATTGACGCTCGAAGGCCTGCCTGCTGATACTCGTGCTGTGGTCTCGGTGAAACTTGCCCAGCTAACCGCCTCGCCAGAAGGAACTCGTGTGTTGCAAGGTTTAGGGCCCAAGTTTGATGCTGCCAAGCAAAGCTGGGAATCGGCCACTGGATTTAAATTTGAACAAGTCGAACAGTTGTTGATAGGGTTTTCCAATGCCACCCAACCAGGGCAACCTTGCATGGTAGTTACGCTAAAAACGCCCACCAACTTTGCATCAAGCTGGGGCAACCCGGCACCACTGGGTAACCCAGGAGAGCAATATTTTAAGGTCAACGGTTGGGCCATGTACCCTTTGCCCTCAGGCGAAGGCAAGAGCTTTGCAATGAGTTCTGAGCCAATAATTATGCAAGTAGCTAGCGTCCAAGGAGAAGCACCCAGGAATCGCGAGCTTGAACAATTACGCGGTTTTACTGATGCGGATCGTACGTTTAACTTATTGATTGACCCCAATTTCATTTCAGCAGCAGGGCCACAATTACTTCCTGGAGACATGGCCGGTTTGCAGGGAGAATTAGAATGGTTTTTTGGCGCCGGGATTCAGGCCGCTTATCTGAGTGCCAATATGTCGGATCAGTTGTATATCGAAAGCCGCTATTATGGCACGCTCGATAACGAACCAGACTTGCTTGCCAATACCATGCGGCAACGGCTCTCGGAAGTATCGAAAAAGCTAAGCGTGAAAATGCGTTCCATTAATGCGACCCCTTATTGGAGAAACTTGGCCGATAATTTCCCCAAAATGGTACAGTTCGCGCACACCATGTCTCGGTCAGGGGCGGAAGACAATCAGGCCATAGTCAACGCTGTGCTTCCTGTTAATGCAGCACAAAACCTGATTGCCGCAAGTGAATTGGCGTTGTCTGCTGATTCTGCCGGGGCAGCGACGTCCGTTGCTACCACCAACGCACCGACAGCAGAGCCAACGACGATTCCAGAGAAGTTAAAAATAAAAATGAGCTTAAGCTTTCCGAGGAATTCATTAGAGTTTGCCATGCGTGATTACGGCGAAGAGATTGGTGTGCAGGTGAAAATCCTTGGGCCTGATTTACAGCTAGATGGGATCACGCGAAATCAACAGATTTCCGACTTCATGCAGGAAGACAAAACGCGGGAAGAAGTGTTAATTGCGTTGCTTATTAAAGCGAATCCGATTAAAACAGTGACAGAGCCCAATGATCCGAACCAAAAACTGGTGTACGTGATCGCCCCGAACCCGGAAGACCCAGATGCTGGCGACATTATATTAATCACCACGCGAAGCGCAGCTGCCACCAAAAACTATACTGTGCCTGATATTTTTAAAGTTAGCGAATAACCGAACTGCAAATAACCGAACCACGACGAAAGTTCCACCGTGAATCCATTTACCCTGGTCTGCACCACTTGCAAGGCGAAGCTGCTGATAAAAAAAGCTTCGCTGATAGGGCAAATCCAGCCATGCCCTAAGTGTGGCAGCATGGTCGAGATCACGGCACCGACCGATTCATCTGCCCCGCCAGCGGTGATTCCAGCAGTCATTCCAACTGCCAGTTCAAAAGCGGCTGCGGCTACCGCCGATGCTGACTCTGGCCAACTGACGGAAGCTTCGGAAGAAGCATTCGCCCAAGCGGCTGCTATGCTTGATGAAGATGCCCAGCCTGCGGTCAGCGATACCGCAGAGCCAGCCAGTTCAACCGAGCCTGTAGCTGAAACCGCAGAAGCCGCCATGGGCCCGCCCACAGATTGGGCTGCCGATAAAACAACCGCTTGGCGAAACTACGCCCTGATCGGTGGCGGCGTTGCAGTGGCAGTTGCCATGGTGGCAATCATCGGGTCATCGCTGTGGTCTTCTGACCCTGACGATGTCGTTCAATTTCCTCCGCCCATCAAAGAAACAGTATCGCAAGACCCGGCGAATGAGACGACCGACCCTGATACGACTGATCCCAATACATTGGTACAACCCGATGAAGAAACAACTACAACAGAAAGCACCACCGAACCAGCGGAAGCAACCAACAACGCGGTAACCCCGGCTGACATCAACGATGCGTTGACCAATACCGATACTGTAGAGCCAGGGACGGAACCTGATTTGGCTGCCAACGTGCCTGATCCCAATGTAGAATCCACAACACCTGATCCAGAAGAAGTCAAAACCGAAACGCCCGGCAACCCATTTCTGTTCAATCCTGATGCAGCAACTTCGGAAGATCCGAAACCAGAGGGCGGTGAACCTGAGAGTGCTGAGCCTGATACTTCTGGTGCCAATGGAATCGCCACGTTGAAAATTGAAGAAGACCCGCTGTTCGACATCTTGGGCCAAGCTTTTCCAATGATCGACAACAGCATTTTAGAAGAGGCAGCCGCCAAGCAAAACAGTGTGGCTGCAAATCCCCAGCCCAACTTGGCCGCTAATAAGATTGCGGTGCCCCCTGATGCTGGCAGAGCAAAGCTGAAAAAGATCAACATCAAGGCTCGCATGCTCGATCCGATTCAAGCCATCCAATTTAATCAGATCGCATTGATTGACTACATGCGTTTCATTTCGCAGATGAGCACCGTGCCGATCAGCTTTGACCCGCTGGCATTAAAGCAAGCAGCCGAACCTGCCAACGCACCAATTAGCGTAACCCAACAGGGCACAACCGTTCAGCAAATGATCCGTCGTGCGGCTGAGCAGATGCGGATGGATATTGAAGTACGCGGCACCGATATCCTGATCGTGCAACCGCAACCAACTGGCGGACAACCACGCGGGGTTCGCCTGCCACTTGCCGACTTGGCAACTACCGACGAAGAGAAACAGACAATGATTGATCTAGTAACGCATCTGGTCGAACCCAGTTCTTGGGAAGTCCAAGGCGGCACCGGATTAGTCAAACTAGACCCGGCCGGCATTGCAATTAAACAAACCGAATCGGCCTATTTCCAAGCACGCATGTTGTTTGAAAAACTGCGAGTGGCCCGAGGACTGCCGCACAAAAGCAGCTACCCGTCCGAAATGTTTCAGCTAGAAACCGCCACCATGCAATCTGGTGCCATGCTACAACAGCCGCTCACTTTGCATTATGTGATCGACACTCCGCTGGCTCGTATCATCTCTCAAATAGAAAAACGGGCCAGCATGACCATCTTGGTAGACTGGCAATCGCTACACGCAGAAAACTGGGCACCCAACACCGTGGCACAAATTTCGGTTGAAAATCAACCACTAGGCGACACGCTAGACAAGTGGCTAAAAACGATGGACCTGGACTATCGCGTGATCGACGCCCAAACGATCCAAATCGCCTCGATCAAAGACATCGCCCAAACCAGCTTCTTAGAATTCTACCCCGTCGGCGATCTGATCAACACCGAAGCCGAAGCAACCGCGTTGATTGATTCGCTCAAACAATCCATTTCTGGTAACCTGCGGTTTGATGCGAAGTCAGGCTGTATTTTGGCGTTGTTGCCGAAGCAAGGGCATGCTGATTTGGTGGAGTTGGTTATGCGTGAGCGTGGTAAGTAGGGGCTTGCATTCCTGTTTATGAACAGACCTATCTACCTTTAATTGGGAAATTCAATAATGAATTCAGTCTCTACAATACGGCTTACTATTCTCCTTGCCATTGTCGTAACAACTGGTTGCTCAGAACAAAATCAACCCATAAAAACCCCTATCCCCAATAACCAACAAGCGCAATTAAAAAAGGTGGTTCCGCCCAAAAACCAACAAACTCCGCGAGATACGCTTGTCAGATTCCAAGAGAGCATCGAAAAAAAGGATGAGTTGATGTTCAATGCATGTTACGAAGAGAATCTACCTCCAGATCTACTTAAGTCGGATTTTAGGGGGAACATAAAGATGGCTGAATTGAAATCGAAAATCTTATCTGTGTATGGAGATGAAGGCAACGATTACTTTGCTGATAGTCCAGAAGAAGATATAAATATTCAATTAATTTGTAAGGTTGAGGATGACCAATGGTGGAAAACAATTGAAATTATTATTGAGACTGACATTGCCAACTACGAAGCACCTACTGTAGGCGAAATGAAGATGATAAAACAAAATGGAGCTTGGAGAATAATACATCCTTTTGCTAAAGTATTCCTCGACAATCCCGATCAAGCTGAAAAAATCAACCTGCGATTAGTTTCCGCATTTGATCACGTGATTAACAATGCTCATCCAGACAAGTCTTATGTCGAACTAAAGCGGGAGATGACTGAAATTATTACTGGTCGAAAGCAAAAGTAGGGTAGCAACTTAGCTTTCAAGAAAAACACCAAAGGTGTTTCACTCCACAGCCCAGGGTCAGCGACAAAGTCGCGCCACCCTGGGAAGATAATTGCTCTCAAATGTACCCTGAAGGGGTACTGCAACTCTCAGCATCTTGTTCAACACTTTCAGCGTTGGTTTTGAAAGAGAAAACAGAACCCAGGGTACGCTTTGATGCTTCGCATCGTTGCGTGCCCTGGGCTTTGGAGTAGAACACCTTCGGCGTTCGGGTTGCTCGTAGGGCCTCGTTCTCCTTGATTCATTCTGAATTTTTAGCCGCTGTAACCTCTGATGGCCTAGCGGCCACACCGACGACGTTCCGAATGTGTTTTATTTTGAAATAGAGTCAACTCCGGAAGCGTCATCGGTGCCACCCAGGGTTTGGTGCCATCCCCAAAAATTACCCCAAACCAATGTCCAGCGCATTGGCCACCAACTGGCAGCGCTTCATCGTCGCTTCGAATTGCTCGAACGTCAGCGATTGATATCCGTCGCTCAACGCCTGTTCGGGGCAGGGGTGGACTTCGATGATTAGGCCATCGGCGCCGACTGCCACTGCGGCGGCGGCCATGTCGGGTACTAGATAGGCGTGGCCGGTTCCGTGGCTGGGATCGATCACGACTGGCAAATGCGTTTTTTGTTTTAGATAGGGGACACTTGCCAGTGGCAGCGTGAAACGTGTGTGGGCCTCGAACGTGCGGATTCCGCGTTCGCACAGCATCACGTTCGGGTTGCCTTCGTTCAAGATGTATTCGGCGGCCAGCAGTAGTTCATCGATGGTGGCGCTGGCTCCCCGTTTTAGTAGAATAGCTCTGTCGGTTCGGCCCACGGCTTCCAGCAATCGGTAGTTTTGCATGTTGCGGGCCCCAATCTGCAAGACATCCGCATACTTGGCCACCAGTGGGACATCTTCTGGCGACATGACTTCGGTAACCACGGCCAGGCCGGTTTCTTCTCGGGCGGTTGCCAGCATCTTCAGCCCTTCTTCTTTTAATCCTTGGAAGGCGTAAGGACTGGTTCGCGGTTTGAAAGCACCGCCCCGTAGTGCGGTGGCACCTGCTTTTTTGACCGCGTGGGCAGACGCAACAATCTGCTCTTCACTTTCGACCGAACATGGACCGGCCATCACGCCCAGGTGACCAGCGCCGACTTTCATCCCCAAAACTTGCACTTGGGTTGACTCGGGTTTGACTTCTCGGCTGGCCACTTTATAGGGGGCCAGAATTGGTACCACTTCGTCAACGCCTGGGCCAGATTCTAGCGACTCGCGCGTCTCTTCGCGTTTATCGCCAACCGCTGCAATCACCGTGCGTTCGGTTCCGGTGATCACGTGGGCTTTAAGCCCTAGCTCTTCAACACGCTTGACCATATGTTGAATTTCTTCGGAGGTGGCTTCTCGCCGCATGACAACAATCATTTTGAATACCTTTTTAGTTTCTGAGGGAAGTTCGAGTTCTATTGGAACAAAAAAAAGGCCCTGAATCTCAGAGAAATTCAGGGCCTTGGTCGTTTTTTATTGAAAAAGTTGATCAACTACATAACGGCTCCGGCCCTACTCATAAAGTAAGCAAACCAGAAACCGAATTGTTGATAGCTGTTAATCATGTTTTTATTATGGTTGAAATCACACCCAATGACAAGTCTCTTTACGAATGACTGACCGCCGAGGGTGCAACGGAAGCATGAACGC
Source organism: Blastopirellula sp. (assembly GCA_002733575.1). GTDB lineage: Bacteria > Planctomycetota > Planctomycetia > Pirellulales > Pirellulaceae. Next base: position 6,535 of record NVWB01000188.1, read on the forward strand.
CTTGGACTGGTAGGACACGCGGCTTAGGTGCAAGGTTCGCTTTGACCACCGGAATTCTGATGGTAAATGCCGTACCGACGCCGAGAGACGATTGAACCCGAATCTTACCTTGATGGGCCTCAATGATGTCGCGGCAAGCAGATAAACCTAATCCAGTTCCCCCTTTACCACTTTCATCGGGTCCACTTTTGGTCGAGAAATAGGGGTCAAAGATCTTCGGTAATTGGTCCGCAGGAATTCCACTGCCAGAGTCCCTGACCATGATGTCGATCATGCCTTCTTTAGCGGAATGGGAGAGTTTAATAATCAACTGCCCCCCTTTGGGCATGGCCTGACGTGCATTGATCATCAAATTCATCAGCACTTGCTGAATTTGATTTCCGTTGGCGATTGCCTCTGGCACTTCAGCAATCTTTAACTCAACACTGATCCGATAGCGGCTCAGTTCTTTTTCGAGCAAGGTCATGCAATCGGCAATGATGGTGGATAAATCGGTGGGCTCTAAGCGATTACCCCGATTTTTGGCCATGCCCAAAATACCAGTCGTAATTTTGGCCGCACGATTTCCGGCGGCTAAAATTTTGTCTAAACACTTGGTACGGGTGGCTTCGTCTTTATGCCGCAAACCCATTTTGGCATAGTTGATCACCGACATCAGTACATTGTTGAACTCATGGGTTGTGGTGCCTAAGAGCTCGCCGAGTGCTGTCAGTTTTTGTGCTTCGATCAATCGCTGTCGTAAAATTTTAACTTGATCTTCTAGCGAAGGTTCATCGGTAGATATATCGTTGGTTGCAGTGTCCATCCTTGGAACGAACTCCCCCTGGTTAGCCTAAACTTCCTTGACTTCATGGTTGATGAATTCTATCGATCTTTGCTTTTCTACGCGACCGGAAAACCTTAAACCATGTAGTAGCTGTAACTTACGTCTATTTGACCTATCGTCGATTTCCTCTGGTCGACTCTACCGTAAGCCGATATAATCTCGCAATCACATTTTCATCAACGCTTTTACGCGAGAGACTGCAAGGATGCACACACTCGACTTACTAGAACAAGCAATTGAAACCGCCAAGGGTTTAGGCTACAAAATCCGCCAAGAATGGCTCGATGGCCAACAAGGTGGGCTCTGCGAAATTGCTGGCACCAAGTGGATATTTATTGACCTATCACTCAACTCTATGGAAAAGTTAGATCAAGTGCTTGATGCGCTGAGTCAAGACAATGCCCTAGAAACGGCAACACTGCCTGAGGGATTGGACCAAATTGTTCACCCAAGACGCAGGGCCGCGTAGTCTAGGACTCCAAGTACAGTTTCTGCGTCTCAATATATTTCTCCACCGAGCGTGGTAGTTGATAGCGGATGCTGCGGCCGGAAGCGACTCGATTTCTGATTTCGGTGCTACTGAACCCGACCGGGGTGACATCGACTTTTAGTTGTTCGATCTTCGCTAGTCGTTCTGTACTTACCAAGGGCGCCAGAACTTGCCAGTTGGGCTCTGCTTGCCCGGCTCTGGCAATCACTACAGGCAACGCTAACACGCAAATTCCCCCTATTTTGTGCCAAGTAGGTAGATCTTCCAAAGAATCAGCCCCGATCAACAAATATAGTTCGGCCTCGGGGTTTGCTTCACGAATATGCTGGAGGGTATCAACTGTGTAGCTAATTCCGCCACGCTGGAGTTCGATATCTGAGACTTTAAAGGCTTCATTTCCGGCAATCGCTAATTCCAACATGGCCACACGATGCTGATCGGAAGCGAGTTTGGTAGACTGTTTATGAGGCGGAGTCGCAGCAGGAACAAACCAAACCTGATCAAGCTGGCACTGCTCACGGCAGGTTTCGGCCAATAACAGGTGCCCTTGATGCACAGGGGAAAACGAACCGCCAAAAATACCTAACTTCATTGTGTACCTAATTGCTATTCCAAAGTTGCGTTTGCCTGTGACTGGTGCTTACACAGCTATCGTAACCTTTGAGACCGAAGGTTGACCACCAGTGCAGCCTGTGAACCATTCATTCATCGATCATTGACCCTTATCCACTATCATCCAATAAAGACCCTTCGTGAACCGCCAACAAGATTTGTTTGATACTGGGCCTCAGCCATGGGAACTAGATGACCGCGAGTCATGCTTAGTGGCCACGGTCGTGTTTTCAACCGGGCCAGAGAAGCCGTTTGACTACAAAGTGGGTGAAAAGCTGTTGCAAGAGGTCGTGCCAGGGCGTCGAGTTCGCGTTCCGTTTGGCAGAAGCAATCGGCTGGTACAAGGCTACTGCGTTGCGGTGGAATCAAGAGAAATCAACCCGGCGAAGCTGAAAGAGATCAAAGAAGTGGTTGATCAGCAAACCTTGGTAAGTTCCAGCATGCTTGATCTGACACGCTGGATGGCTGACTACTATCTCTCTCCTTGGGGACAAGTGTTAGATTCAGTCGTGCCAGCGGCAGTTCGTGGCAACGCTGGCACGCGAGAAGTTACCTTGCTCTCGGTTCGTTCAGAAGTTGCCGCACAGATTGCCAACATTAAGCTACCACCCAAACAAAAGGCACTGCTGACACACTTGGCGGCTTCGCCAAAACCGATGACACCGCCGGAGTTGGCCAATGTGGTGGGCTGCACCCAAGCACCGATTACTTCACTGCGGAAAAAAGGTTTGCTTCAATCAGAAATTCGCAGAGTGAGTCATGCCCACTTTGATGACACAACCGCCGAGCGTGAGCCTGCCAAAAAATTAAACGAAGATCAAGCCCAGGCACTCTCTGGTATTCTCAGTGTAGTTGAAGCCGAGCAACACGAGACGATTCTATTACACGGAGTGACTGGCAGCGGGAAGACCGAAGTTTATATTCAAGCGATTGAAAAAGTAGTCGAGCAAGGCAAGCAGGCCATTGTGCTGGTTCCAGAGATTAGTTTGACGCCACAAACGAAACAGAGATTCCGGGCACGATTCAATCAAATAGCGATGCTACATAGCCACATGACCGATGTCGAACGTCATTGGCAGTGGAAACGTATCGCCAGTGGATTGATTGATGTGGTGGTCGGAGCACGCAGTGCCATCTTCGCGCCAACTCCACGGCTGGGCATGATTGTGATCGACGAAGAACATGATGGTTCGTTCAAACAAGATTCTTCCCCACGTTATCATGCCCGTGATGTGGCCGCTTCTCGTGCCCAGCGAGAAAAAATCCCATTGATTCTAGGAACCGCAACGCCAGCCTTGGAAAGTTGGTATCAAACACAACAGGGCAATTATCGATTAATTGAAATGCCCCGCCGGGTGAACAACTTACCGCTGCCGCAAGTAAAGATCATTGACCTGCGAATTGATTCCAAAAAACAAGGGCGAGGTGCCATCAGCCGGCAACTTTACTTTGCGATGAAGCGAACCTTAGAAGACGATGGGCAGATCATCTTGCTGCTAAATCGTCGCGGGTATGCCACGCATATTCAGTGCCCCGCTTGTGGTCATTTGGTGGCTTGTCCTCACTGCGAAATGGCTTTAACACATCACCTGACCGATAATAAAACGGTTTGCCATTATTGCGACTATGCCACCCCGGCCCCGAACACTTGCCCGGAATGCAACTTCTCGGGCATTCGCTATTCAGGCTATGGCACACAAAAACTTGAGGCCGAAGTTCGTGGCCGGTTTTCTGGCTATGAATGCTTGCGAATGGATTCTGACACGATGTCAAAACGGGGTTCGCATGAAGTCGCGCTGGATCGATTTCGGGAAGGCAAGTCTCGTATCTTGGTCGGAACGCAGATGATCGCCAAAGGGTTGGACTTTCCGAATGTCACGCTGGTTGGTGTCATCAATGCAGATACCGCGTTGCACTTTCCTGATGTGCGGGCAGGCGAGCGTACTTTTCAATTGATTACCCAAGTGGCCGGTCGAACCGGGCGTGGTGAAAAGGGTGGGCTAGTGCTGGTGCAAACCTTGAGCCCTGACCATGCCGCGATTCAAGCAGCGTCTCGTCATGACTATGGATTGTTTGCCTCGAACGAGTTGCCATTCCGCGAATCGTTTGGTTTTAGCCCTTATGTGAAGATGATCAGAATTGTGGCCCGCGGGCCGTCGGAAGCAAAAGTGTCTGCCTTCCTGGAACAGGCATCGCAAACATTTCTTTCGCTCGGTAAGAAAGCACAAACCGAGTTTGAAATGTTGGGTCCGGCTCCGGCCCCGATTGAGAAACTACGGGGTAACTATCGCTTCCATCTGCTTCTCAAATCAGAAGCTGGTGCCGAGTTAAAGGAATTAGTACGCCAGTTTATGGCCCAAAACCCAGCCAGCGATGATGTACAATGGATTGTCGATATTGACCCCTTAGACATGCTTTGATTTGTGCGGAGCCAAAAAAGGGGGTAATAATCGTGTAAAACGCATGCTTATAGGATGAAAACAGGAAGAATCTGGCTGGTTTGACCTGGGTAAAATCTCTAGAATGCACATTGTAGTGTTGTCATTCCCCCTTCTGCCGGTAATTTATGTCCTACCGATCCATAAAACGTGTCTTAGGTGAAACCAACTTAGAGCGAAAATGTCGCATCTTGTATGGTTCTTGCCTGCTTGTGTTGATCACCGGAAGTTTTTGGTGGTATGGGCAATCTACAGAGCAATTAGTTCACGACAACAATCGCAGTACAGGGCGTCATTTAGTTGATGCGGTACTACTGAAGATTCATTGGCAAAACAATGAGTCCGATATATTTGGCTACGATGAGTTTGTCAATAATACGGGGCTTGAACTGGAGTATATGGACTACGATTGGTCCGTCATGGTCCTCGATCCGGCTGATCGTGATTTAGCGGCAGCACTCAAACCAGAGGAACGTCTTATACTCCCAGAGAACGACGAAGAGCGTCAGATACTCCAGCGTTTAAAAAACATCCAACAAACGCGGGACAAAGAGATTATTGAAAAGTTGTTAAGGGTGATTGATCCTGAAATCGTGGAAGTTGAGCCAGGCGTAGTCACGATTAAAGAGAGCCCTGATGAAAATCTGATTGAATACTCTCCCGCTTCCGAAGCGATCTACAAAACATTCGAAAACGAAGAGGGAAAATCGGAAGGGAAGTATGTCTATTACCAACCGATCTACTGGAAAAGTTCCTGCGCAATTTCCTGCCACAATACTAACCTTGCGATGGCGTTTCCCAGTGGCTCTTTGACTGAGAATCAACTTCCCTTTAATGTAGTCAAAATTGTTAAGCCCGATGAAATCACACAAGCGGCCATCATTACCAATCGTGCTTACTTAATGGCACTAGCCATTTCAACCGTAGTTTTAGCCATGGTTGCCTTATGGTTTATCGTCAAGTATGCGATTGTTAAGCCACTCACACATTTAAGAGAAGTTAGCGATGAAGTGAGTCGTGGCAACACCTCGCTCCGGGCAGACATACAAACCAATGATGAGTTTGAAGACTTGGCCACTTCGTTTAATCGTATGCTTCGCACACTGATTGACGCCCAAGCAGAACAGATGAATGCCAATCTGAAATTAGATTCCAAAGTGGTTGAACTGGCGCGTGCCAATGTGCAATTGTTTGAAACCAACCGAGTGAAGAGTGACTTTTTGGCAAACATGAGTCACGAGTTGCGTACTCCACTCAACAGCATTTTAGGCTTCTCCGATGTACTTCAAGGAATCGACAATCTCGATGACAAGCAGAAACGCTATGTACTGAACATTCAGAAATCAGGGCGTCTGCTGTTAGATATGATCAATGACATTCTTGACTTGGCGAAGATTGAAAGTGGACGAATGGAAGTTCGCCCGACCGAATTCTCATTGCACGCAATCGTACAAGCCAACTGTGATATGGTTCGTTCATTGACTGAAGAAAAGAACATTGATCTCGATTGCAATGTGCTGGAAGTCGATGAACCCGTTTATCAAGACCAGGCCAAGTTCCAGCAAATTTTGACCAACTTGCTTTCCAACGCAATCAAATTCACGCCAGAAGGTGGGCGTCTTACAGTCGACGCGTTCCGCAGTTGCGACACCCAAACAGAAGAAGAGCAATTGGTTCTAACAGTGAAAGACACGGGCGTAGGAATCGCAGAAGAAGATCGAGAAATCATCTTCGAGAAATTCCGCCAAGCGGCTGCAACTCAAAGTGGCGATACCTTAACGCGCGAGTACACAGGCACCGGACTAGGGCTCTCGATTGTACGTGAGATTTGCGATCTACTAGGCGGACAAGTTTCACTGGAAAGCGAACTAGGGCAGGGCAGTACCTTTATCGTTCAACTTCCGTGGGTCATCGAAGACCGCCCTGACTTGACACAATCTTCGATCTCTTCCAAATTAGACGACTTGAACAAACTCGATTTTCCTCGACTGGCCTCTTCCACTTATCTTTCAGATGGAACTTCTGCTACGAATGCTCCTTCGGCAACCTTACCAAACAAGCTTGCAGCGAAAGAAGACGATGGCTCAACCAACGAGACCCCACCCTCTTCTCGCAAAGCACAAAGTTAATTCTTTGCACTCGGGTTGTGCAGTTTGATGTCGGTAGAGATAATCACTGCCAGGACTCCCATCTTTCAATTAATTCCATGCACGAGGCACCGATGTCTTCCGATCAACAACCTGAAGTTCAGCTTTACACCGATGGTGGATGTAGTGGAAACCCTGGTCCAGGTGGCTGGGGATTTTTACTGCGGCATCTCGGCACAGGAAAAGAGATGGAAGATTCTGGCTCCTTAAAACTGACCACGAATAACCAAATGGAATTAATCGCAGTGATCCGTGGGCTCTCGGTACTCAAGCGACCTTGTTATGTCGAACTATTTACCGACAGCGTGTACGTGGGCAAAGGGATGACCGAGTGGATGCCCAAGTGGAAGAAAAATGACTGGCGGCGAAAAGAAGGTAAGTCTTGGAAACCGGTCAAAAATGTCGAACTCTGGCAGCAACTAGACGAACTCGTTTCGACCCACAAAGTCAAATACACACGCGTCGCAGGGCACAGCGGTCATCCTGAAAACGACCGCTGCGACGAACTGGCAGTCGCCGCCTATCAACATCTGCTGTAAGGTTGAATTGGAAAGATACATTCTAAAATCTCAAGTTCAATCTACCATCTTGATCAAGACACGCTAAAATAGCGGCATGACTCAAGATTCGAAATTCAACGATGCGTTAGAACGCCTCAAAACTCCAGTTCAATTTTTGAAAGGAGTCGGGCCGCATCGTGCAGAAAAACTAGCCAAGCTCGGCATTCATAACGCCTTGGACTTGATCTTTTTCTTTCCGCGTGATTATCAAGACATGCGCGAAGTGATCTCCATTGATCGACTCGAAGAAGAAGTTCCCGCTAGTATCATAGGGCACATTGAAGAAAGCTCACTTCGCAATACGGGGCCAGGTCGCTCTGTACTCGGCGTATTAATCCGCCAAGATGAACTTTACTTGCGTGCGATCTGGTTTAATCAGGCCTTCTTGCGCAAGAAATTTGTCGATGGCCAGCGAGTTCTGGTTTCCGGTAACCCCAAAATGAATGGGCTTCGCTGGGAAATGTCGCATCCTACGGTTGAAACATTAAGCGAAGGCGAAGTGTTTGAAGGGGGCCGGCTGATGCCGATTTACCCTTTGACCGAAGGCATTCGTCAGCCAGCCATGCGTAAGATTGTCAGTAGTGCAATTGAAACATTTGTGGAAGACATCGAAGAAGTTTTGCCGGAGCCCTTTCTGAAAGATCACAACCTGATTCCAGTCCATCAAGCCATTCGTTTGATACACGACCCGTTGGATAAAGAAGAAAAAGAACAAGCGCGGAAGCGATTTATCTATCAAGAACTGTTTGTGCTGCAACTGGCGCTCGCCATGCGAAGGAACCAATTAACGGCCCGACGTCATGCAAAAGCCATCACGGTCGATAATCGAATCGACGAACGCATCCGCAAACTGATCCCGTTTGAACTGACCGAAGACCAAAACAACGCGGTGCTGGAAGTTTGCAATGACCTAAAGCAAGAGACGCCAATGAATCGTCTGCTGCAAGGCGATGTCGGCACCGGCAAAACTATCGTCGCGGTTTATGCCATGTTGGCAGCGGTTGCTTCTGGTTGTCAAGCGGCATTGATGGCGCCGACCGAAGTTCTGGCCCGGCAACATGTGCGTACCATGGGACAGTTGCTTTCCAAAGCCAAAGTGAAAATCGGGCTTTTGACAGGGTCACTCACAGAAAAACAACGCCGAGAAGTTCTTGCCGATACTGCCAGTGGAGAGATTGACCTGTTGATCGGTACGCAGGCGATGATCGCTACGAAGGTAGAATTTGCGGAACTGGGTCTGGTCGTCATTGATGAACAACATAAGTTTGGCGTCAAACAAAGGGCCGCCCTGCGTGGAGCAGGCACCGACCCGCATTACTTGGTGATGACAGCCACGCCGATTCCGCGCACCGTGGCGATGACCCTGTTTGGTGACCTCGATGTCTCGACCATCCGCCAAGGCCCGCCCGGCAGACAGGCCGTACACACGTACATCGGTTCTGACGAGCAACGAGAAAAGTGGTGGAGTTTCTTTCGCAAAAAACTCCGCGAAGGACACCAAGGCTTCGTCGTTGCTCCGCTGGTTGATGACTCCGAAAATTCCGAAGCGGCCAGTGCAGCGGCCGCTTTAGAGAATTTGGCCAACGGAGAACTCGAACAGTTTCGCCTAGGGTTACTTCATGGGCGAATGTCGACAGCCGATAAAGAATCGACAATGAAGGAATTCCGAGATGAGAAAATTCAAGTGCTTATTTCCACCACGGTGATTGAAGTAGGCGTAGATATTCCCAACGCAATTCTGATGACCATTGAAGGGGGCGAACGATTCGGCTTGGCTCAACTCCATCAATTGCGTGGCCGTATTAGCCGGGGCAACCACCCTGGCTATATATGTGTTTTTGCCGATCCTAAGACCGAGCACTCGCAAGAGCGGCTAGAAGCTTTCGCTGGCACCACTGATGGTTTCGAACTGGCCGAGATTGATTTTAAACTTCGAGGGCCCGGTGATTTGTTTGGTCTGAAACAACATGGCATCCCGCCACTACGAATTGCCGATCTCCAGCGAGATGGCGAGATTCTTGGAATAGCCCGCAAAGATGCACGTTCGATTATTGAAGACGACCCGATGCTAACCCACACCCGCTGGGACAGGCTCCGCCGCATGGTATTGATTCGCTACGGTAAATCGTTAGATCTTTCAGATCTCGGGTAGCCCAGTTTGCTCGCAAACTGGGCGGCGTCAGCCGCAAGAGGTTTAAGCACATTTTCGCGATAGGTTGTTGTAGTGATTTGTTCAAATTGATCAATACAATTGACATTGCTATAATCCACTAAAACAACAAGTAACTAAATCAATTAAATCACTTTTACCTATTTAATCAAAATGATGCTTTCCGATCGAGCGAAACAATACTTAAAAACTCTTGATCGTCGTTCCGTACCCATAAACAAGAACGAAGTTGCTGAATTTTTTCGCTCGGATGAGCTACCAACTCCAGATGCTATCCTTACATTTCAGGAAACATTTGGGGGATACACGTTCCATGCTGGGTTAGAACCAGTTGTTGCAACAATACTCTTTCCAAGGGCTAACTTCCTACGTGATCATCCTTGGACTGCCCCAGATGTCACAAAAATGGAAGAACATTTTTTTTATCGGTGTTTCGATACATTATACCAATGTGAATTTCACCTGGACTCCAATGGAACATATTATGAAGACTGGGATCCTGTTCACGAAAACTTTGGTTATCTAATCGAATCAAAGGCTCTTTTGTCTAGCTTGTCCACTACTGGAGATTGGGAAGACGTTCTCGATGCTCACCAAAGATTCTGTGAGCCATCAACATTTCGAACTAAGGGACTTCAACGAGAGAACATTGTGTCTTGTGGCATCACAACCTGGTGGCATAATGAAGACACTGTAGTGCAATGGCGTCCAGATGACATCAGAGCGTGGACACGCAAATAAGACCGCATTAAACATATTGCCATAGGCAATTCAGACCACAACGCGTGACCTCATGTCGACTTCGTCGACCCTGGTTGCGAGCAACCAGGGCTACCCTTTCAATACCCAATCACGGCAACAAATACCGGAAGAAATTCCGCACCGGTTGTTGATCCATATACAGCTTCGGTTGCCCTAGCATGCCTTGGCCGATGCTGTAGTTGTTGGGCATTCCTGCGAAAGGAATTACCGGTTTGAAAGTGGTATTCCGCCTTGGATCGACCACCAAAACCGGCGGAGCAACAACTATCGGTGCAAAGCGAATCGTAGGTGGTGGTGTGATGTAACGAATCGTCGTCGCTGGCGGAGCGGCATAAGCTGGCACAATCCTCTGATTCAAACTCGGGGGAATCGAGGCAGGATCAACTGCTCGTGCTTGAATCACATTCGGCTTGATGGTTTCGACCACCACTCTATCACTCGGCGAAGCAGTGGCCGACAAGGGAGCCAAGTATGACCCGCCGACTTCATAGCCAAACACACGCACCGTGCGGCTATGGACCACCGGGCTTGAACCGCTAGATTGATCACTCGGCGACACCACAGTTTCGGTCTGCAAGATTGGTTTCAACTGCGTCACCGGCACCAGGGGTTCACCGGTCGGCTTGATGCTGTGCCAGCCAGAATCATCGGCGACACTTATTCCAGTAATGAGAAACAAGGTTGCCATCCCACAAACCGGGGCAATCCATTTTGTTGTTAATCGCATCGTCTGCATCCTTTCGCTTGTCATCGTCAAAGACAAAATTCCTTAGCCCCGCAAACCGATCATGCCTAGTTGTGCCAGAAAGTCAAACGAAACATGATTCAGGTGCAGCCCTGACTTATTACGAAGAGCGACGTAGAGAGTTCGCTAAAATCTTGAAGCGAAACAAGTTGAGCTTGCTATCACATGCTGCTAGCCGGTGTGGACAGAAAAAAGAGAAATGCTACTGGTCAGTTGGTTCGGCCAATTGCTCAATCACACCCGTTAAAAATCGGGCCAAGCGATCACTGGCTTTCATGGCCACGTCGCGCATGTTCCACATTTCTTTGATGCTCGATGGATTATTGATCAAGGCCGAGGCTGCCGCGCCGAGCATGCTGGTGGTTTTCTTTTGCTTGAGCATGTGTTCTAGATGACGGGGCAGTTGGTCCATCAGGCCATCGGTGATAATGCGGACCGACATAAAGCGAACCTGGTGTTCGGCACAAATTTTGGCCACCGCGGCGGTCTCCATATCCATGGCGATTGCCTGATGCTGTTCGGCCAGCTCTTGTTTCTGCTTGACTTTGCTAATCATTTTGTTGACTGTCAACAGACGGCCTACATGCAGGCCTTTTCTGCCAGCCGCTTCTTCTTCAGAAATGGCGAAGGGAATCGGCTGTGATTCGCCTGCGGTATTGGTCACTTCGTTGGCCATGACGATGTGACCTTTGCGGGCTTCGGCAATCAGCCCCGTAGCGAACCCGGCAGAGACCACCGACTTCGGCTGGCGAGATTGCAGGATCAACTTCGTAGCATTCGCGGCCGATTTTGCACCTACGCCGGATTCCACTAAACTAACGGCCGTTCCGCCCAAGTAGCCGACATGTTCTTTGAAACCAGGGCCTGCGATTGTCACCTTGTTCTCAAGCAAATCACAAAGCCCGCCTGCTTCTACGCCTAAGGCCATGATGATCGCCACGTCGACCGTATCAATCTGACTTTCAGGGTCTTCCGCATTTTGGGAAGTTGCTTGGCTCAGATAATCAGTCACCGAGCCTTGCAGCTTTTGCTTGGCTTGTCCTTGAATCCAGTTGGTGACTAATAAGCGAAGTAGCATCGTTGCGGTTCCAGTAAGAAATAAAGTGGGCTGCTAATATCTTACCGCAGTGGTATCTGATCGCAATGACGCAGATCGAACCAATCTTCTTCACCATGTTTGGTGTTGATATAGATTCCGCCTACCAAAATGATTTGCTTGCCTCGAAACCTCTTGCCCGTTGCTCTGACGATATGCGAAATTTGACGGCGTGACAGTTTGTAGGCAATTTCAGTGATTTTCAGAACCGGGTTCTCACTATTAATAATTGCTTTGCGATGCTTGAACAACTGGCGTTCGATGAAAACTTGCTGCATATCGAATGACTGCGCGGCTTTGGCGGTCGAACGTGGTTGATCGGTTTGCTGCATACGATTCAAAATACCAATCAGCGACCCACAGCATGAGGTTTCGTCTAAATGACCCAATCGGCGAACCATGCCTAGTCCATTGAGTTCACTTACTCCGACATGGGGCCCATATAAAATTACCGCCGAGCCCCGATCTGGCACATGATCTCCGAAGGCCAAAAATCCGGTTTTCCCTGTTACTGGAAACCCTGCGAGCCCTCCGAGAGAGAAAATCCCCACGCCTGCTAACCGTTCTGCCATTTGGTCGCTTCGCACTAAATCGTCAACACAGCGGCAATCTCCCAGCAAAGAATGCTGTAAATCGACCTGATATTCGTGCTTCAGTTTTTGCTGAATTTCCTCGACAACTTGGCCTGATGGCCGTGCGTCTGGGAAGTGTTGCGTGATTAAATTTTTCCAAAGCATGTAAAAAACCTCTAACAGTGCAAGATACTTGCGATTTCATCCATGTGAACCCGTTGGGGCAATCCGTGGTCAACGCTAGAATACAAGATTCCACGTTCCTCTATTTTTTGCCTTGACTGGCAAGTGAAGTAATATGCCACGCTCTGTGTATCATTATGATGTTATTGTAATCGGTGCTGGTCACGCCGGAACCGAAGCTGCACTAGCTTCTGCCAGAATTGGTGCAAAAACCGCACTTTTGACCACGAATCTTGATACGGTCGGCCAAATGAGTTGTAATCCGGCCATCGGCGGAATTGCCAAGGGGCACATCGTGCGCGAGATTGACGCACTGGGCGGAGCGATGGGCCTGGCCATTGATCAAACCGGAATTCAATTCCGCATGCTCAACAAACGCAAAGGCCCGGCCATGCACAGCCCGCGTGCCCAAGCCGATAAAAAAGCGTACCAACAACTCATCAAGTTATTCGTCGAAGACCAAGAGAATCTTAGCCTGCGTCAAGAAATTGTTGACGATATTTTGACCGAAGAAGTGGACGGACGCCAACAAGTGGTCGGCGTGTCTGTGCATGGAGACGTAGAATATCGTGCTCCGCGAGTTGTGCTGACCACCGGCACATTTTTGGCCGCCATCATGCACACCGGCGAAGCCAAAACACCAGGCGGACGAGGTGGCGAAGGCACGACCAACGGAATCAGTAGAGCGTTGAACAAGCTCGGGTTCCGTCTCGAACGATTCAAAACAGGCACCCCGCCTCGCTTGAATTCAAACACCATCGACTACAGCAAAACCGAAGCACAACCGGGCGATGAAGACCCACAAGCGTTTTCTTTTTTGACAGAGAACCTTTCGCTGGAACAAGTCCCTTGCCATATCACGTACACCAATCAAAAAGTGCATGATTTAATTCTGGCAAATCTTGATCGGGCGCCGATGTACTCTGGCCAGATTAAAGGGAGCGGGCCGCGTTATTGCCCTTCGATTGAAGACAAGGTCGTACGTTTTGCTGATAAAGATCAGCATCAACTTTTTCTGGAACCAGAAGGTCACCAGACCCGCGAAGTTTACGTGAACGGTATCTCAACCAGTTTACCGCGTGATGTTCAAGACGCTATGTTCAAACTGATCCCTGGCTTAGAGAACGCGGAGATCATGCGTTATGGGTACGCGGTTGAATATGACTTCTGCCCGCCAGATCAATTGCGTTCGACTTTGCAAACCAAATCGGTAGACGGACTGTACTTTGCCGGGCAAATCAATGGCACCACTGGCTACGAAGAAGCGGCCGCTCAAGGATTGATTGCTGGTGCCAACGCTGCTTTAGAAGCTCAAGATAAAGAACCGCTGGTCCTCGGACGCGAGGAAGCGTACATCGGCGTTTTGATTGACGACTTGGTGACTTGCAGCGTTGAAGAACCGTATCGCATGTTTACCAGTCGGGCCGAGTATCGGCTGTTGTTGCGTCAAGACAACGCCGATCGTCGCTTGACGCCAGTTGCCCATCGCCACGGCATGGTTGATTCCAATCGCAGTGAACGCTTGCAAACAAAAGAGACCGAAATCAAACAGGCAATGAAACTGTTAGACAAAGCACGCTTTGAAAAATACTCGCTAACCAAATATTTAAAACGCCCTGAGACCAGTTGGGAAGAAGTTTGCAAGCATGAGCCAGAACTGCAAAAGTTCAACGCACAAGTGGCTCAACAGGTCGAATACGATGTGAAATATGCTGGCTATATTACTCGGCAACAAAATGAAATTGATCGGCAAAAACGTAAGGCTAATAAACGAATCCCCGATACGTTTGATTACTCCACGCTCACGCAACTGCGAAACGAAGCCAAAGAGAAGCTGGCCAAATATCGACCAGAGACCTTGGCCCAAGCCGAACGCATTAGCGGAATCACGCCAGCAGATGTGGCACTGCTGCTGGTTTATATCGAAGGGAAAATCCCCAAGGCTTCACCAGCACATAAAGCAAATTAACATCGGGTGGCACCGATGACGCCTCCGGAGTTGACTGTGCTTCGGGATCAAACTTATTCGGAACGTCGTCGGTGTGGCCGAAGGCCATCAGAGGTTACAGCGGCCAAGAAATCACCGAACTCAAATGAAACCCCCAAACTAGTTTGAGCCTTGAATTATAGCGAATTAATGGAAAACCCTCTAACCTCTGATCGACTAGCGTCGACCCCGACGTCGTTTTGAATAAGCGTATAAAAGTGGTATGCGTTCGCCAAAACCAACATCGCGGCCACCCGATATTTAAAACCGCGCAACTTCAAAACTGACGCTTCGCGCTTGAAATTGTAAACACGTTGGCAAGTGATACCACCACGAGCGACCTCTTGTTGACTTCGTCAACCCAGTTTGCGAGCAAACTGGGGTACCCGATATTGTTAAACACTGCCAATCAGGCGGGTAAACTTGTATACGGTTTTCTGATAAATGGCCAAATTCAAAAATTGGCCCCTGGTAACTCGAATTTTGTTGCGTTACAATTTGCTTTCTGATTTGATCTTTCGTTAATTGGCATCTTAGACCCGCTTTTTGGCTAACTTTAGGTTAGCAGATAAGCATATTTCACCCCCTGACCGGTTGTTTTTCAACTTGCGTGGTCTGCGGGAGCGGTCGAAGTATGCTTATCTAGAATGAGATATTACGGATGACGTCGCTTTTGAAAACTCCTATGCACGATTGGCATGCCGCCCATGATGGCCGCATGGTCGACTTTACTGGTTGGTCGATGCCGGTCCAGTATTCATCAATCATTGATGAACATAACGCGACACGTAATGCCGCGGGTCTATTTGATGTTTCTCATATGGCACGCTTTCGATTTGATGGCGACCAGGCTGGCCCATTTCTCGACTCCATTGTGACTCGACGTGTCGAAAACCTAAAAGCGGGTCAAATTCGTTATGCGATGGTCACCAAAGAAGATGGTGGCAATCTTGACGACATTTTGGTTTATCGGTTGGCGGACGCCCAAGGACAACTATATTACTGGGTCGTAGTAAACGCCGGTAATCGTGAAAAAATTGCGAGTTGGATTCGTGAGCGCTTGCCTGAGTCGGGCGTGACGTTTACTGACTTGACGCTTGAAACGGCCATGATCGCCGTGCAAGGGCCCAAGGCAATTGAACTGGCCCAACCGCTGGTTGATGTGACTTTGTCTGAGATGAAATATTACTCCGGCTGTGAGACACAAATTCTGGGTCAGCAGTCGTGGGTTAGCCGCACTGGATACACGGGCGAAGATGGTTGTGAGATCACCGTGCCTGCGGAGATTGCGGTTGAAGTTTGGCGCACACTGGCAGACGGGTTAGCGGCAATTGGCGGGCTGCCCTGCGGATTGGGCTGTCGTGATACTTTGCGGCTTGAAGCGGCCATGCCTCTTTATGGGCACGAACTTTCTGAGCAAATCAACCCAATTCAGGCCGATTTAAAGTTTGCGGTATCGATGGATCACGAGTTCATTGGTAAAGCGGCCATCTCTGCTTCGATAGAAGACGGCAAGCAGATGAAACGTGTTGGCTTGCAGATGCAAGGTCGACGTGCGGCCCGCGAACATTACACCATTCATCTAGGCGATCAACAAGTTGGGGAAGTCACCTCGGGCTCGTTCTCGCCGACGTTAGATATAAATATTGCGATGGGTTATGTTCAACCTGAGTTGGCAGAGCCTGGTACAGAATTAGAAATTGATATTCGAGGCAAGCGACATCTGGCGACAGTTGTTGCGTTGCCGTTTTATTCTCGTAAGAGAAAAACCTAGGAGATTTAGAGTGGACCCTGCATCCTTACTTTATGCAAAAACTCACGAATGGATTCATATCGAAGAAGCCGATGGCGGCAAACTGGCCACTATCGGAATTAGTGCTTTTGCCATTGAAGCCTTGAAAGATTTGGTTTACCTGGAACTGCCTGAAGTGGGCAGCAGCTTGACCGCTGGAGAACCTTTGGGTGAAATCGAATCAGTCAAAGCCGTAAGCGATATCTACAGCCCTGTGACCGGCGAAGTGGTCGAGGCCAACACGCCGCTAATCGATTCGTTGGATACGATGAACGAAGATGCGTACGGCGCAGGCTGGTTATTGAAAGTCAAAATCACCGACGACAGTTCATTAGCCGGATTGATGGATCAAGCCGCGTATCTAAAACAGTGTGAAGAAGAGGAATAGGCTTGTTTCGTCGCTGTTTCGATGCAGTTACACATTGGACAACTGCTCAGATTTTGGGTGCCACTGGCTCTGCCAGTGTGAAGTGTAATTAGTCCCTGATAACAATGCTTCGTTGTAAACCAAATGCAGACTGAACTAATCCAAACTTGACATTGTTCGAGAATCATATTTACAAGCAGAGAACAATTGCAGTTCACACTGGCAAAGCCAGTGGCACTCGATGTTTTCCGATTAAATTGAAACATATTTGCAGGTTTTCCTGTTTGTTGAAATCCCCTCCCCGTGTGTCCATTAACTATAGCTACTTTTGATAAGAAGCAATTATGCCTTATACGTTTAATACGCCTGATGATCAACGCGAGATGCTCGAATCGATTGGCGTTTCCTCAATCGAAGAGTTGTTCGCTCAGATTCCCGAAGACCTGCAACTAGATCGTCCTCTTGATTTGCCACCGGCGATGGGCGAACTCGAGTTGACGCAGCACATGTCTCGCTTGGCCAGTCGTAATGATTCGACTCAGGATAAAGTTTGTTTTCTCGGTGGCGGAAGCTACGATCACTTTGTACCAGCGGTGGTTGACAGTTTGGCGTCTCGCGGAGAATTTTACACTTCGTACACGCCGTATCAGCCAGAAGTCTCACAAGGTAACTTGCAAGCGATGTTTGAGTATCAAACATTGATCTGCGAGTTGACCGGAATGGATGTTTCTAACGCGAGTTTGTACGATGGCGGTAGTGCTTTGGCCGAAGCGGTCATCATGAGCATGAGTGCCACCAAGCGTACGAAGAAAGTCGTAGTGCTGGGAACTGTACATCCTGAATACCGTTCGATTTTGGAGACATACTTCATCGCTCTAGGAACGGAAGTTGTTACCCTTCCGATCACTGAGGGAACCGTTGACTTAGCCGAGGTAGAAGAAGCGGTTGATGATGAGACTGCTTGTTTAGTGGTTCAATCTCCAAACTTCTTTGGGTGTCTTGAAGACGTTCAGCAATTGTCAGAGATCGCCCATCAACACAAATCGTTGTTGGTGATGTCGTACGATCCGATCAGCTTAGGCTTGCTTAAACGCCCTGGCGATTTAGGAGCCGATATTGCCGTGGCCGAAGGGCAATCGTTGGGTACACCGATGTCTTACGGTGGACCTTACTTGGGCATCATGTCTTGTAAGTCGAGCTTTATGCGACGCATGCCGGGTCGTATTGTGGGCGAAACGGTGGATCGCCGCGGCAAGCAGTGCTGGGTGCTAACCTTGCAAACCCGCGAACAACATATTCGCCGCGAAAAAGCGACGAGTAACATTTGTACCAACCAAGGGTTGTTCGCACTTCGGGCTTCTATTTACTTGGCCTGCATGGGGCCTGAAGGCATGCAAGACGTAGGCAAGTTGTGTGCACAGAAATCGCATTATGCGATGAAAGAGATCACTTCGTTAGATCGATTTGAATTGGTCTACGACCGTCCTTTCTTCAAAGAATTTGTGATACGAGATAAACAGAATCAAGTGGCCGAACTGTTGGCCGAATCGAGTGACTCTGGATTCTTCGCTGGTGTTCCACTCGGGACTTGGTTTGAAGATATGCAAGATTGCTTGCTTGTGACCGTGACCGAAAAACGGACACGACAAGAAATCGACGCTTTGGTTAAAACATTCGCTCTCTCCAACACACCGGCAGCAACAATCCATGCGTAATACACAATCAACACAGCTATTGTCTGAACTCTCGCACGCTGGCCGTAAAGCGGTTCGTTTACCGGCTTGTGACGTGCCTGAAGTTTCATTGGAACAACTACTGCCTAAATCGGTGTTGGCAGAACAGCCTCCGCAGTTGCCTGAACTGGCAGAGCCAGATATCGTGCGACATTACACGAATCTGTCGACGCTTAACATGTCGGTAGATACCCATTTCTATCCGCTTGGGTCATGTACGATGAAGTACAACCCGAAGCGGAACGAACGACTGGCTTCACTGCCTGGCATGATTGATTTGCATCCGTACCAGCCAGAAGATTCGCTGCAAGGCATGCTGCAACTGTTGTTTGAACTGCAAGGTTTTCTGGCAGAAATATCTGGCCTGCCAGCGGTCTCGTTGCAACCAGCAGCAGGTGCTCATGGCGAGCTTACCGCACTGATGGCGGCGGCCGCTTATTATAAATCGATCGGCGAAGAACGTACTGTTGTATTGACGCCCGATAGTGCTCATGGCACGAATCCAGCCAGTGCCCACATGGCCGGGTTCAAGACGATCACAGTCAAAAGTTCCGAAGATGGTTCAGTTAACATGGACGACTTTAAGTCCAAATTGAACGAGCAAGTGGCCGTGTTCATGATCACCAACCCAAGTACGCTGGGGCTGTTTGATGGACAGATGAAAGAGATCGCTGATCTCGTCCATTCGCATGGCGGGCTGATCTACTTAGATGGTGCCAACATGAATGCAGTGCTGGGCGTAACACGACCCGGCGATTTTGGTGCCGACATGATGCACTTCAACCCACATAAAACCTTCAGCGGACCGCATGGCGGCGGTGGACCTGGCGCTGGCCCAATTTGCGTAACTGAAAAGTTGGGCGAATTTTTGCCTTCTCCCGTAGTTGTCAAAGATGGCGATACTTATCGCTTAGACAATGACCGTCCTCATTCGATTGGCCGCGTGCGTAGTTTCTTTGGCAATGTCGGCGTGTTAGTTCGGGCTTACTGTTATATCATTTCGCATGGCCCCGATGGCTTGCGAAGCGTTTCAGAAAACGCGGTGCTTAACGCTAACTATCTGGCAAGCAAAGTGAAGCATTTTCTGCCGATCCCCAAAGGCGACCGCTGCATGCACGAGTTCGTCGCTTCCGCCGCCAAGCTGAAAGCCGAACGTGGGATTACGGCCATGGACATCGCTAAGCGTCTCTTGGATTACGGCTATCATTCTCCCACGGTATATTTCCCGATGACCGTGCCAGAAGCGATCATGGTAGAACCAACGGAAACTGAGAGCAAAGCGACCTTAGACGCATTTGTCGAAACGCTGTTCCGCATTACTGAAGAACCGGCCGATTTGCTGCACGATGCCCCTCACACGACGCCCATTAGTCGACCGAATGAAGTGCAAGCTGCCAGAAAACCGTGCCTGCGATCTCCGATGTGTGGATCGTAAGGTCGTTCCGATAATCTACTCGAGGTTGCGTGCAATTCTCTGATATGGAAAAACTCCGACTCATCATCGATCCCCCAGCTTCTGGTGCTTGGAATATGGCCGTTGATGAGTCGTTGCTGCAATCTGCCAGTGAACAGGGTATAGCCACGCTTCGTTTCTATCAGTGGCAGCCAGCCACCTTGTCGCTCGGTTATTTTCAGAAATCGGCCAATCGTGTGTTGCACGAGCCAAGTGAAGCGTGCGATTTAGTTCGTAGGGCATCTGGGGGTGGGGCCATCTTGCATCACCATGAATTGACTTATAGCTATGCGTTTCCGGTCGAAAATCCTCGCAGCGAACGTGTTACTTCACTGTTCGATCAGTTCCATGAAGCACTGATTCGATGTTTAGGGCAATTGGGTGTCGAGTCGCATCTGTACGGGAACCCGAAGCATGAGCAGGGTTCTGAGAAACCTTTTCTCTGCTTCCAAAGACGTAGCAGCGTCGATGTAATTGTTGATGGGTACAAGGTTTGCGGCAGTGCCCAGCGTAGGGGTAAGAATGCGGTATTGCAGCACGGAAGTGTGCTGGTGAACCGCTCTGAGTATGCACCCGAGCTACCTGGATTAAATGATCTAGGGGCGAGTAAGCTGACCTTAACAAGTTTAACTAATGCATGGCTTGAGGAGTTAAGTCCTGTTTTAGGTGTTTCTTATGACCCCGCAGAGTTGAGTGATCAGGAGAAAGAATCTGCCATTAGCATAAGTACACAGAAGTTTGGTAATTCGACTTGGAGCCATAAAAAATAAGCAGCAATTGCCCAAAGTAGGACACAATTCCTTTGACCTTGGTTTGGTGGTATTTTATTCTATAATATAAGAGGTAACAGAGTACATTTTCCCGATATAATTAATCGGAGAACAATTCTTTTGAGTAACATCTCATTAGAAGCATTTTAAAATGAGAGAAATCAGGTATCCTGGTGGTCTCACACACTTTTCACTTAATCACCATTTACAGCTTTTTTAACAAACAGTTCGCTTCATTTTATTCTGAATTGAAGTTGGCTGTTTCCTATTGATCGAACCTCCCACTCTTCTGCATTTGTTTTGGATTTTTATCCTTAGGAGAATTCGTTTCGCAGGAAGGACAATTATATGCAGGTCATATTACGAGTAGCTCGTGGACCGAGTGCCGGCAAAGAGTTCAAAATTCCGGTTGATTATTTTCTCATTGGTCGAGGTGATGATTGTCACCTGAAACCGAAGAGCGACATGATCAGTCGGCGTCATTGTGCTTTAAAAGTCGAAGACTCGGTCTTGAAACTAGAAGAGTTTGGCAGCAAAAACGGCACCTTTGTCAACGGCGAACGTGTCGATGGCTCGGTGGACTTAAAGATGGGCGATGAAATTAAAATCGGCCCGCTAGAGTTTTTAGTACTAATTGATCACTCGTTGGGTGGCAATAAACGACCGAAGGTAAATTCTGTCTCAGAAGCTGCTTCCCGAGTCGCATCCGATAGTGTCGACGATTCCGATGTCGATAGTTGGCTCACCGAAGGAGACGAAGCTGATCGGCTTGGAAGGATCGATAATCCTGAAGATCGTCAGTTTAAAGTTGACGAGACCACTACGATTTCAATGGAAGAGCTCGAAGAGCTCAACAAATTAGATGAACCTGATGACGCTGCCAAAAACACGAAGACTGGTTTCTTCAAAATGTTTGGTGGAAAAAAGAAAAAAGAATACGGAAAGCTTCCTGATGTTCAAAGCACTGGGGCTCAAAGCAGCCAAAATGCAGCTCAGGATACTTTGAAGAAAATGTTCGATCGAAAGTAGTTCATTTTTTGAAATTGTCCCTTTATCTAACTGAATAACGCGCTTTGTAATAACACACAAAGGCCACTGGAATTGTCCAGCGGCCTTTTTTTATGGAGATTTCGAAAAACGTACCCAATATCTGCCAGACTTAGGTAGAATACACAGGTAATGACCCATGAGGAATGTTTTTCTAGTTTTCCCATCTAGAAATGAAACCACACTCTAATCCAGCCGGTACTAAGTAATGTCCGGCTATCGCCGAGGAAAGAGTCTATTGTCTTATGAATTGAGTGCTTTAGTCGAGCAATGCTTGGCTGGAGATCAAAGTGCGGCACGAAAGTTTATCGACCTGTTTCGCGGCAGGGTCTATGGGCTGTGTATGCGCATGGTGAAAGAGCACCACGATGCAGAGGATATGGCTCAAGAGACCTTTGTGCGAGTATTTCGACATTTAGATCGTTGGGATCGAGAGCGGCCAATCGAGCCCTGGATCTTAACCATCGCTGGAAATCGGTGTCGGACCTTATTATCGCAACGTAAACGTCGCCCAATTGCTCAACCAGTGGAAGACTATGTGGCAGATAGCAGGCCAGATATGGGGCCTGCCAATCAACTTGCCGAAGAGCTTCACCTGGCACTCGACAAGATTCGGGCCGAGTACCGTCAAGCTTTTTTGATGTTCCATGAACGAGAGCTCAGTTATGCCGAAATCGCCGAAGA
The DNA here is from genome assembly GCA_002733575.1 of Blastopirellula sp. GTDB lineage: Bacteria > Planctomycetota > Planctomycetia > Pirellulales > Pirellulaceae. Next base: position 28,969 of record NVWB01000188.1, read on the forward strand.
GCTTCAATGCCCTTTGGGAACGGTCAAAACCTGGGTGTATCGGGCGCGACGACTTATTGTAGATCAATTGACCAAACGAGGTGTGGTAGAAGGTTATGGGAATGAAGTTCAAAGAATTTGAATTAGAATTGCAATCCCTGATGGATCAGCGGAAGTTTGAGCATACCGAATCATTATTGACTTCGGTTGATCATGAAGATTTCGACCGTTGCACGCAGTTGGTACAAGCTTACGAAACAATGTTTGGTGGTTT
>NVWB01000189.1 GCA_002733575.1 Blastopirellula sp.
GAGCAAACTGGAGTACCCTGTAATAAACCATGTAGAAAAAAAGCCCAGTTGAACCTGTGAATTCCAACCGGGCTTCCATAGCTTCTCTACTTTGTTACTCGGCTGCTTCTTCTTCGGCAGGTGCCTCTTCTTTGGCTGGTGTCTCTGGTGCGGCCATCACTGTTTTTTCAGCAGTCTTCATGCGTGCTTCAAACAGTTCTCGGGCTTTGTCCCAAGTCGCTTGAGATTTAATTGGCACAGCACATTCGCCTTTGCCTTTACATTCGTTGGCTCCAGGTGTGCTTCCGCAGCCGCCTTGCAATTTGCAATCGTTCTCGGCATGGCAAGCATGTGCTTTGGTGGTAGCACAGGCACCAGCTCCAGCACAGTCATTTTCTCCACCGACTCCTTTGCCTTTGCATTCGTTCAATCCTCGGCAGGCATGATTGCCGGCCATGGCGACATCGGTCGATGTCCCATCTCCACCAGCGGTTGGATCAAACGGTGGAGCCTCTACCGGATCTGGAGTTCCATTGCCATTGGTGCCAGGGTCATCGCCTCCGCCGCACCCAATAGCGGTGCCTGTCATGAGTCCGCCTAGTGCAGCGGCTGTTAGGCGATTGAAATCTCGCCGATTGAAATCTTTTTTCTTGTTTTCCATGGGGTCGTTCTCCTAGTTCTCAGTGAACTATTAATATGTGAATGGATGAAAATTGTTGAATCAAAAATTGTCGTTAATAAAGTTTAACAGAATCCGATTTCTTCTGGCTGTAATCTACGTTACAATCTTGGCTAGAAATCTTCCTACACAGCACAATACCGCAATCTTGAAAGAAACTCAATGCAACAAGTGGTACTATCCGAGCCTGGTACGTTCGCAATGACCGAGTTTACACCGCCAACACGTCAACCGGGCGAGGCCTTGCTTGATATTCGAAGGATTGGCGTCTGCGGCACTGATTTACACGCTTTTGCCGGAAATCAACCCTTTTTTAGCTATCCCAGAAGGCTGGGGCACGAACTGGGTGCCGTGATTTTGGAAGTCGACGCAGACAATCCCCAAGGCTTAAAAGTGGGAGATCAGGTCGCTGTTGAACCTTATGTTCATTGCGGAAAATGCAAACCTTGCTTGCTGGGGCGATATAATTGCTGCGAAACTTTGGTCTGCCTAGGCGTTCATGAAGATGGCGGCATGTGCCCTACCTTCTGTGTTTCGACCGCTTTACTGCACAAATCGGACAAGCTTTCGCTAGATCAACTAGCATTGGTCGAAACATTGGGCATTGGAGCCCATGCGGTCGAAAGAGCCGAAATACAACCAGGCGAAGATATTCTGATCGTAGGAGCCGGACCCATTGGGCTGGCCGCCATGCAGTTTGCAGCCGCTGCTGGGGCCAACATTCATGTGTTGGAGTTGAGTCCGTCTCGCCGAGAATTTGTCGAAAGCCTTGGCTATACTACGTTCAGTGATACGCCCAAGCGTCTGTTCCCGCTGGTGATCGATGCCACCGGCAATAGCAAGGCAATGCAAAACAGTTTGCTGCTCACCGATTTTGTGGGCCGTCTGGTCTTCGTTGGTTTAGTCAACGGGCACATCGAACTTGACGACCGCGTGTTGCACCGTCGAGAGATCACGATTAAAGCCAGCCGCAACAGTGCAGGGCTTTTTCCTAAAATCATTAAGATGATTGAAGAAGGGGCCATTGATACCGGCCCTTGGATAACACATCGCTTGCAATTTGATCAAGTCGTCAACGAATTCCAACATCTGCGATCTCACCAAAACTTAGTGAAAGCTATGATTGAAGTTCCGGCGGTATAGCAGAAACAAGAGCCCAGTCGGAGAAGTTCTAGTCAAAGTCCGCGAAGTCAGCGTCCACCTTCGCCGGGCTTTTCTTCCTCCCATTATTGGGCGAATTTAATTTCAGCGGGTCTTCTTCCACGGGATTGATGATCGTGGTTCTTGGAATCAATACGCCTGTGGCAACCATGATAATCGCTGCTGCAAACGTCATCATCATGGTCATCGTGCCCAGTTGGATAGGGATGAAGACTAGCGGGGTGGCAACCAGTCCCACGCCGCCACCTGCGACAATCCCAAACAGTGCCCCAATCGTGCGTTGGTGATGACACAGTCCGACCAGAAACCCGGTGACAACGCCCAAGAAAACAAGTGCTCCAGCAACGCCAGCCATGGCACCTGCTGAAATATCAGGTCCATCCACACCATCAACAACAAGAGCCTGAATCACGGGTGTCATCATGCGTACCAAGATGGCACTCACGGTGACAAACATGATTAATAAGATCAGCGGATAGGAAGAGGCTTTTCTTTGTTTCATATTGTTTTCACCAGGGATGAATTAATAGTTACCCTTTCTCAACTGGCCATCATTGCGATGCCCCATCTGCATGTACACATCGTAAGAAATTGTATCTGATATGTATCGAACACTGCCATCTCCTAACGCAATTTGCACGCCACCTGGATGAAAACTGGAGAGCCCGCCTACATAGAGTCGTGGGTTTTTGGGCTTAATTCCAAATCCACCAGAGAACTTAAATTTTCCGTTGGAATCAATGGGAATGTCTGCAGGAGTAATTTTGGTCGATTCCTCTGGCTCTTTTTCAGCCTTGGTTTCACCCTCTTCCTTGTTAGATTCGCTTTCTTTAGTGGCCTCAGGGTCCGATTTTTCTAGATCATAATCCTCTTCCTGATCGGTCTCGTCTCCAGGAACGTATTCACTAATTTCTTCAGGTGCGTATTCTTCTTCGCCATACCCGTCACCTTCGCCATAGTAACCGCTCTCTCCATTGTCTGAGAACAACTCTTCCTCTGACTCTTCTTCGTATTCTTCACCATCACCATAGTAGCTATAGTAACCTCCGCTAGATGCTTGACTCACATAGTTTGGTAGCCCCATCTTGAGAATCATATTGGGTGGTGTTCCAGTGTTCCTTAACATCGAACGGGTTCCAGACATCCACCCTAAGTCGTTCCCTAAATCAATTCTTGTTTCACCCAAAAATATGGTATGGCTCAACCCATCTTTCACATCCGATTGCCTAATCTGTTGGTTTAAGATAAATGCACCTGTGTTATTCGAGTCGATGGGAAACTCACAGTGATTGTGGATGCCCACGTAATTGGAATATGCAATTCCGGATGAGCTACCCCTATTTAAACTCGAAGGACACTGGCTGCAATTAATTTCAACCGCACGGGCCGGGTTCTGTATTTTATTGTAAGCCCCGAATTTATAATCGATGTGATTATACGTCGTCGACTCTTCAATGTACGGCAAAATGGCGGTCATCCAGCTATGATGATACCCGCTGGGTTGATTGAAAATTGGGCCTGTCGGGTTGATCGTACCGGCAGGGTACATCTCAAAGGCTTGTTCATAATTCTGAACGGCTAAAATTAACTGTGCCATATTGTTGCTGCACTGAATCCGGCGTGCCGCTTCTCGCGCTGATTGAACGGCGGGCAAAAGCAGTGAGATTAATATGCCGATGATGGCAATAACAACAAGCAGTTCTACTAAAGTAAAACCTAGTTTATGGTTTGATTTCATGACGCATCTCCCAGCTTGGGTAACTGTCGAATAAGGGAACGAGTAATGGTTATCTGACGGAATTCACGATGGAAACATGATTAATAATAGCAGTGGACAGAAAACAGTTTTCTTTGTTTCAAGCTATTAATACCCTCCATATCGCAACTTGCCATCGCTACGATGACCCATCTGCATGTAAACATCAAGTGCAATAGTATTTGTAATAAAAGTAACACTTCCATCTCCCTTAGCGACTTGTACGCCTCCAGGGTGAAAACTGTCAAGCCCACCGACAAAAAGTCGCGGGTTGCTAGGAAGGATTCCAAAACTGTTTGAACCAAAGTGATATTTCTTCTTATTGAACTCGGTCATATCGGCCGGAGTAATTTGCTTCGATCTTACAATTTCTTTTACAGGTTCCCCTTCAGGAGCAGGCACTTTTTTCGTTTGGCTGGACTTGTCATTCTTTTCAATAACAGCCCCTAGTTTTTCTAAATCGTAATTAAAATCTGGGGTATATCCACTATAGAAATCGCTCTCATCGCTCCAGTCATCTTCTCCGTAGCCACCACATTCACCAAAAGCATCTTCATCGTATCCATCAGCGCCAATTAAACCAAATTCCGAACCAGCATATAAATCTTCATCCTCATCAACTGCGCCAGCATTTCTATAGTTATTATTTCCAGCAGACTTGATTCCGAGAGGGCTGAGCAAGTTGGGTACTGTCATTGCGGGCGTTGAGTTTGGAGTAGTTCCTGTGTTTCTTAACATGGATCGCGTGCCAGACATCCACCCCAGATCATTCCCTTCATCAATATTTGTTTCACCTAGGAACATTGTATGACTCAACCCATCCTTCACATCCGATGGTCTAATTTGTTGATTTAAGAAGAAGACACCGGTATTGTTCGTATCAATCGGGTACTCACAGTGATTGTGAATGCCAACATAATTAGAGTACGCAATGCCGGCTGGTGCCCCCATGTTAAAACTGGACGGACATTTGCTGCAATTAATTTCTACTGCACGGGCCGGGTTCTGTTTTTTGTTGTAAGCCCCTAATTTGTAATCGATGTGATTGTATGTGCTCGACTCTTCGATGTAAGGCAAAATGGCGGTCATCCAGTTATGGTGATATCCGCTGGGCTGGTTAAAGATCGGACCTGTTGGGTTGATCGTTCCGGCTGGGTACATCCGGAAAGCTTGTTCATAATTCTGAACGGCCAACACTAATTGGGCTAAATTATTAGTGCAACTAATCCGGCGTGCCGCTTCACGCGCTTGCTGTACTGCGGGCAAAAGCAGTGCGATTAATATGCCAATGATGGTAATGACAACAAGCAGTTCTACCAAGGTAAAACCCGGTTTTTGGTTCGATTTCATGACGCATCTCCCTGCTTGGGTAGCTGTCGAATAAGGGAACGAGTGATGGTTGTTTGACGGAATTCGTCCAAGCGATATCTGGCTTGAACCGTTATTTTGCGTTGTTTTGATTTTTGCGGAACAGCTTCGACGGTTATTTGGACCACGCCTGTTGCCTTGCTGCCCAGTTCATTGGATTCAAGGTTCCAGGTTTCGCCCTGGTAATCGGCAGACGATAATAATTGTGCGTTCGCCAGCGAAAAACCGGCTTGCAGCATGGCCTCGGTTTGTGCTTGTGGTCCTTTACTACGGATCGATTGCGATTGAGTCGTGAGACGTGACAATCCAGCGGTGACAATCAACGTAGCGCAAACCATCGTGACCATCACGATCAGTGTAGTGGATGCTCGGCGGTTTTTCTTCAAGCGAGGTTTCATTCTTGTTCCCCCTTTTCAGAAGTTTTCTTTTCAGAAGTGTTGTATTCTGACGCAACGGGATTATACAGACCTGCATCTATGTTCAGCGAAAACGATCTGTTGGACGTGGCATCCGAACGAATCTGAATAGAGATCAGCGAATCCGATTTCCTGATGAACTTCGCTTCGCAGCCAGCCAGTGGATACGATTCTGTACTCACTGTTTTTTCATCGACGATGGTTTGTTGAACAATCGCGTTTTCTTTGATCTCATAGACAATGGTCTCAGGCCTGTTTGACAATTGCACTGTCGACAGTCGCACTGTCGTTTCTGTCAGTTCCAGCAACTGGTCGGCAGCGTTGACATCCTCGCGAAAATCCTCTCCCAGGTGATGTATTGTTCCAACAAAGTGATTCCAGCGATCATTGTTCGAGGCATGCTTAAAACAGCGGCTGGTAACGGTCACCGCCATCGACAGAATAACCCCTGTCAAAGTAATCACAATCAAGAGTTCAATCAGCGTGAACCCTGGTCGTCTCTTCGATTTTCTCGATTGATTGATCATGGAGCCACCTCCTTAGTAGGCGGTGCAAATTTCCAGCAAGCCAGTTGGTAGCTGCCTCGCGTTTTTTGCGGCCAGTCGATCTTTAGCTCGATTCGTTTGCCTGATTTCGGAGATTCAATTGTCTGAACATTGATGCTCAATCTGGCTCCGTGCAACGCTGTTGTACTGTCTTCTCCCATGGTTTGCTGGGCGGCCCACTGTTGATTCAGGTCTGTATACGGGGTGATCGTGACTTGTTGAGCCAAGTTCGATAATTCTTGCTGTGCCAGCACACGTTGCTGAATCAGTCGTTTGGAAACATTGCTGAGCGTCATGATTTGTGCAATCACAATAGTCATCACGCCCATCAAAGCCATGGCAGCCATGACTTCAGTGATGGTAAACCCTTTTTTTAGTGGTTGGTTCATCCTGTCATATTCTGTATTAAGTCAACAAGTGGAAGAAACATTGCAATCACAAAAAAGCCGACTTGCAGCCCAATCACAATCACAAACCCGGCAACAAATACATGAGTCCACGGTAGAATACGGACAGCATGTCTACGCAATTTGCTATCAGCCACCTCACGCATGGCCCACGGCAAGTTGCCCACCTCTTGGGCAGACCGTAGCACGGCAGCTTCATTCTTAGTGATCAGTCGGTCTTTTCTCAATGCTTCAAGCCAGTCTCCACCAGTTGATATCTGGTGATAGGCATTCTTGAGCATTTGGGCCACGCGGTGCTTGGGCCAGTACTGTCCCATCGAAAGCAGTAAATCAGTCAGGGGAATATCTTTTTCAATGCCACAGGCCAGCAGTGTTAAAACTTTGGAACTATCAACCGGCCCCTTGAGCCAACGCAACCCAAACGGATAATAATCGATCCAGCCTAAATAGTTCAGCATGAATAAAACAAGAGCAAAAAACAGCAAGCAGTTGATTGGGAATAATACCAAGATGAAGAAGGGGAAATAAGTGGCAAACGCATCTGCGGACAACATCCCCAACTGAGTCATCGCGGGCAATTCAAGCTCGAAGTCATCAAATATCTGCTTAAAAGTAGGCACAATTTTCAGCATCACAAATGTTTGGATGCCCACAAAAAAAGCAAGTGTCGGCAAGCCAACAAAACCGACTGCCAGCAGCCGGTCCCAGAGTGGCTGCATGTGTTGTTTCCAGCGAGCCGAGAAATGATTCACTTCTCGCATTAACACCCCGAGCCCACCATATTCTTGCCCTAGCACGTAAGCCATGCGTGTTTCTTCCGGCAAGCGAATTGCCGCTTCTCTGGCAGCGGCAATCAGATCAACGCCACTGGCCAAAAGTCGGCTGAATTTCCTGGCTCTGTCCCCAGATTCTCCACTACATTCGCTGGCATAAGCATACGAGATGGTAGAAAGTGGAATGTCATGTTCCATGGCACTAGATAATACCGATAACATCAACCGGTTTTCCCCTTGTCGATGTCTGGCATACGTGACCATGAATAACACAATGGCACCTGGCACTAAAATAAACGAGAGGACAACCGAGACTCCAATCAACCATGCAAGTGAACCGACAAGGATACAGCACCAGGCAACCAGCCGTAGCACAACTTGAAACAGCGACGCATCGTCCCGCGAACCCATCCGCCACAGGCGCAACAAAATGTGCATCGCCAATCCTAAGATGGCGAGAATAATCACATTTGTGAAATGATGAAAACCAATCATTAATGGTTATCCAGTCAGGTTTCGAATTAAATCAAACATTACGGTTAAGGACATGATTGCCCGAGTATACAGCCATAAAATACATCCGATTACTGCCAGCACAATCAGCCCTTGAAACAGATAACGGACCACCTCACGTTTCAACAACATCCGATCTTGAAACATTGTGGCCGCGTCTCGTAGTGAACGATCGACCGTGTTATTTTGTTCACCCCAACTTAGCAGCGGCACCACACTAAAAGGCACATCAATCGAGTTCGCCAATACGGTAGAGAGTGATTGCCCTTCTTCGACCTGTCGGGCCCACTCACTTGCCAAGCTGGCATACAAAGGGTCTTCCAGGCTTGTCTGAAGTTCATGTAAAGCGCGCGGTAGGGGTATCCCTTGCGAGACCAACAGCCGCAGCTTAGTGACGAAATCGAGCGTTGAATTCCACCAAAAGATCGAGCCGATCACTGGGACAGCCCGCTTTAAGCGTGTCCAGTAGATGTTGCCGATAGCCAGCTTCAACATATAGAGAACCAGGATGCCCAGTAGCGATAAGAGTGTCCACGAAATATGCGTCGTATCTAAAATCGCGGGGTCAAAATTCATCTCCATTTCAAAGTCATCAAATAACTTCAAGATGCTACTGTAAATCGAGGGCATCACAAAGAGTCCCATCAAATCGATGATCACTAAGGTAAGACCACCGACGATAATCGGATAGGATAGAGCCGACCAGAAACCTTGCCAGTAATCTTTTTGCCACGTATCGATTTCGAGCAGTTCAGAAAGCACTTCAGGCAGTTGTCTAGACCGTATACCCGCGTGAATCATCGTGGCAACCGAAGTTGGAAGCTCTATTCGAGAATTACTCAGAATCTGCTCAAGTGGTTCACCAGCATTTAAGCGTTCGGCGATATAAGCAAAGGCCAGTCGCAGGTTCTTGCTTGTCGATTCGGCCGCAGCCGCTTCAAATCCATCGGCCAGTGGTAAACCAGCTTCGGTTAATTGGGCTAAACTTTCAATCAGTTGTTGCGATTCAACATCAGAAAGCAAGATGGCGGTCACCATTTCTTCGGAGGCCGTCTCTTCATGTTCCACTAAGTCAGACCCATCCGAGCTACTTAACACAACAAATTCAATCGACTTCAGACCTTGAGCGTCCAAAGCCTGTTGGGCCTGTTGTTGATCGGGCGACTCAATCTGCCCACTGACAGGATTGTCTTGATCATCTATCGCATTGTATTGAAAAGTTGGCAACTCTTTGTCTCTTTGAGTTATATGGATTCAGTCAGGTTTTGCATGATGGCCACCCAAGGTAAAAATAACGACAAGGCGTAAATCAACACCGCTGATCCACCTATGCAAAGCGTCAGAAAAACCGGCAACGCAGAGCTCAGCCATTCCGACAATCGGGTCGCTTCTCGATGATAGCGGGTTGCTGAAAGCTGTAGCCAGCGGGCAAAACTTTCGGATTGATTATTGCCTTGTACTAACCATTTTCCTAAAGGCGAAAGTTCCAGCGGGAAATCGACTTTCTCGCCCCGGGCCAATGATTCGCTCCATTGCTGACCCGCTTTGGCAAACTTCGGGTTACCAGTTGCTGCGGAGGACAATTGAATTGCCTCGTGCAACGGAACCTCATTGCGTATCATTAATGCTAAGCAGTCGAAGAAGATCGCCTGACGCGAGAGTGCAGCGACACGAGCCAAGCCTGACATAAATCGACGAAGTATGCCTTGGTTTTGCAGTAAAGTACGCGGAGACCGCAGAGTAAACCACCAAGTGATAATTACCAACATCGAAAGGGGCATCAAATAAATGCCATAAGGAAAAATTAATAGTATGTATTCAACAAACGGGTAGATCCAATGATCTGACTTGAAGTTTTCTGCTTCAATAATAGCTGATATCGTGGGAGCAATTTTCAGCCCAAAGAAACACATCAACAGGCCAGCCATGCTCACCACGATCAGTGGATAGGGCAGTGCTAACCAATAGGCGGTTCGTAAATCTTGAAGCCGTTTGGCCACAAGGCTCACGCCTTCCAAAGCGGAGGTCAAGTTGCCGCTTTTGACACCTGCCTGAATCACGGCTTGATAGAATGCAGGAAACCGCGTGCCAAAACTGGCAATCGCTTCTTCCAAGGTTTGGCCTTGTTCAAGTTTTTCCGCAATCTCTCGGGCCAACTCAGCACGATTCCCCTTTAAGTCAGCCGCAACCGATTTCAGACCGCGATCAATCGGTACACTGCTCCGGCACAACGCGATGAGTTCATCGTTGATCGAGAGTAAGTCGTCAATTGAAAAGGTAATAGAAGAGTCTTTTGCCATTGATGTGATTCCTGGAGGAGACGTCATTCTATCGTGACACAACATAAAGTAAAAGCATTTCGCATCAACTTATCAAAAAATAAGTAGGAACGGTAAATCGATGTTGCCAGATCTTTTCTGTGCGGGGTTGCGTTATGCCGAGAATACTCGATTGTTTAATTCACTCATTCAATTTAAACTAGGTATATCTGCCCGTATCCTGTTCGTCAGTCTGATCTGATTATTGAGAATAAACAAATGTCTACGGAAAATCGTCCTGTCTCATCGAGTTTCATTCTAAATTCGGGTCTGGGATTCCTCATCATCACCATGGGGCTAATCATGACAGGCTGCAAGCAGAAAGAGACTGATAGGACTAACCCTGGGCCCGTTCAGATAGAGGCTAATACGAATTCCGTTGTTGAATTATCCCCCGAAACAATAAAGAAAAAACAGCCGATTGTTGTTCAGCAAGAGGCCGATGGTTCGTTTTCCTTTGCGGCCCTCGTTACTGATACCACAGGCACAGGTCTCGAAGTGGACGATCTCGATACCTTGCGTGGCTGGAAAGACGCCAATCAATCGTTGCTCTGGAAATGCAAGGTGATTCAGCCTGGTTATTTTACGGTGTATGCCGATTACACGTGCAGTGGAGTGACTGATACGGCCAAAATCCGAGTACAAACAGGCAAGCTCTTTGTGGAACAGTTGCTACCAGTCACAGATGGTGACACATTTTACGCGGAAGAGCCTGTGGGTGTGTTGCAGCTCAAGGATCGTGGTTTCCATGAAATCACCGTCCGCATGACCGGCTTGCCCTTAGCAGGCAGATATGGTCTCAGGTCGATTCGCTTAGTGCCTGATGCCCGGCCGAACGTCGAGTTCAATTTCGATGACTCTGCGGCTGATCCAGAAAAATAATGGGATCCTCTTCTATCCTCTAATCGACTAGAGCATTTCAAAAGTCGCTATGCCGAGTTCTCTCGAATGATTAAACCGGGTAGCCCCGATAGCCAAGCTATCGGGGCTACCAAAAATTCTAATTTTTCAAGTCACGCAACTTCAACACCTAAACCTTGGGTTCCCATTTCGAATTATACTCACGCGACCAAAGTTGCTCGGCAGCCTCGTTTTTTAGGATATGCCCGTTTTCAGGGTTGGTTTTCAAGTTCGAACTCGTCCGCTGGGCAATGTTACCCAAGTGGCAAAGCAGCGTACTCTTATGGGCTTCTTCAATTTCGGAGTTCGGTTTTTCGCCATTGCGAATCGAACTGAGGAAGTTGGTCAAATGATCGGCGTCTCCGCCTGCGCCAGTTTTCTCTTCCACGAGTTTGTTTTTCATGTCATAGACTTTGTAGCCATTGCCATCAATGATCAATGTGCCTTCGGTTCCATGGAATGAAATGCCAAAAGAGGTGGCTTCAAAGCCGCGAGGGTGCCAGCTAATCCCTTCCCAGGTAATCATTTTGTTCCCAGGAAATTTAAACGTGGCGACATGCGAGTCGGGCGTTTGCTGATCATCGTCGTAGCGTAATCGTCCACCGGATGAAACCACTTGCGTTGGGTAATCGACTTGCAGGCCCCAGCGACAAACGTCAATCGCGTGTACTCCGTTGTTGCCAATTTCGCCTGTTCCCCAGTTCCAAAACCAATGCCAGTTGTAGTGCAACAGGTTGTCTTTGTATTCTTGCTTAGGAGCCGGGCCTTGCCATAAGTCAAAGTTCAGCCAACTCGGGGTTGCGGCCACTTTGCCTGTTCCGATCGGGCCCCGCCGGTTGTTGTACCAGCCGCGTGAATAGAAAACTTCGCCGATCTCTCCATCATGGACTTTCTTAATCCCCTCCTGAATCGCCGGCCAACTGCGGCGTTGATTTCCCATGTTGACCGTTTTGTTGTATTTTTTGGAAGCGGCAACCGCCAGTTCGCCTTCATGAGGATTATGGCTACATGGTTTTTCGACATAGACATGTTTGCCTGCTGCACAGCCGAGAATCGTAGCTGGTGCATGCCAGTGATCAGGGGCCGCTACTACCAAGACATCGACCGAATCGTCGTCAAGCATCGTACGGAAATCGCCCACTTTGCCAGGTGCTTTTGACTGGCGACTTGCTACCGCAGCGGCCCCTTTACCTTGAGCACGCTCATCGACATCACAGATATAGGACACTTCGCAATTTGCCTGATCGGCAAAGCCCCGCGCCAGTGCAGAGCCCCGGCCATTCGCGCCCATGATACCGACAGTAATGGTTTCATTCGCAGACTGAGCCTGCGCAATGCTACTGGCAGACAAGGCAGCCGCTCCAGCGACAACCGATCCCTTTATAAAATCACGACGACTCGAACTGTTGGATTTATCTTGCATTGCAAAGGCTTTCGTTGGTAAAGAGAGGGGAATGGGGTATCGAGGTTTATTATGACAGGAGATTTCGAGGAACCAAGAGTATAGCCGATCTGCTCCGGAATCGCAAAAAAATGATCGGCTGTGCGAAATAGATACATTTTTTTTCTCAACTTATTTCGATTCACTTAACATTCATGAAATAAATTGAAAACACATTCCTATTATTAATGCCGGAAAGTGAATGCTGAATTCCACTTAGAACGACTGGTTTTCCAGACCCTCGATCAACAGTCAAAATTGGGGCATTTATCGGTTAAGTTCCCCTGTTTTGGCATCACAATTGCAGCTCTTTTCTTTTGGAATGGTAGATGCTACAAAACAAAATGGGATGTTAGATTTCTATACTTTTTTGTTGAAGGAGGGCATATCATGAACTTCAAAAAAATCCTGTTCCCCACAGACTTCTCACATTGCGGGGATGCGGCCTTGCAGATGGCCACGGTTCTGGCAAAAGAAAGTGGCGCAACTCTGATTATTGCCCACGTTGAAGAGCCTCCGAGTGCATACGCTGGTGGCGAAATGTATTACGGAATGCTTGATCCTTCGATTGAGCAACTACAAAAGCTGCTACACGAAATCAAGCCGACCGATGAAAGTGTATCTTGCCAGTATGAATTGGTCACTGGTGATCCTGCTCAGGCCATCATTCGTATGGCAACGGATGAAAAAGTTGACCTGATCGTCATGGGTACGCATGGTCGAACCGGTTTCTTGCACTTATTGATCGGCAGCACGGCGGAAGCCATTGTCCGCAGAGCCCCTTGTCCGGTGCTAACTTATAAAGAACCGCATGAAGTTGCTGTTGCCGACTAATGCGGGATCGGCGATAACTGATATTGTATATACAGGTTGCCGTTTAAGGAATTTCTTTCATGGAGGTGGATGATGACTACCAACAATTTTGGAATCAGTGGCTCTGAAGGTTTTCTCCGACATTTGTCAGGTGAGCATCAAGCAATTGATCATGAGTTAAAAGCGGTTGAAGGAACCTTCGAGCGAACCGATCCGGCACATTCAACGGTAGAATTTTCAAAACTTCTTGCTACACGCATGAATCGACTCAAAGAAGTGCTGCGTAAGCATTTCTGCGAAGAAGAGGGTATCGGCTGTTTGGAGGAAGCTGTGGCTCGAAGGCCCAGACTTTCGCATCAAGCAACCTTGCTAGGGCAAGAACATGGGGAGCTTATGGCAGATTTGAATCGATTGATTGAGGCCGTCGAGCATGAACCAGAAGATGATGAAAAACTGATCGAACTCAAGAAAACATTTGATCATTTTGTTGAAATGGTTAAACTCTACGAATCGAATGAGAGTTTATTAGTTCGACGAGGACTCAACGCAGTTCTGGAAGACGTGTAATTAATCAGCCGGAAGAGAACAGTATTAACATGAGTTGGATTAACGAGACCCCGATTTTAGTGCCCTTTGATTTTTCAGAAGACTCAGTTGATGCTATTCACAAAGCGCTAGAGCTAGTCGACGATCCATCTGGCGTTCAGGTCATTCATGTATTGGGAGAACTCTCGCCGGGCGAACCGGGTGAAGTTTGGAACACCGTGGATGAAAAAAGCCGGTCGGAACATGCTACGCATGCCATTCGGCAGATATTGCCAGAAGAACTTTCGGAGTCGATCTCTGTCTTCATCGCGTTTGGAGATGCTGGATACGAAATAGTCGATCATGCCGAAAAAATCAACGCCAAGTTAATCGTCATGCCGTCCCAAGGAAGAACTGGCTTAATGCGAGTTCTCCTTGGATCAGTGGCAGATCGAGTCAGCCGGCTGGCAAAGTGCCCTGTGTTGATTCTACGCGGACATAAAAAGTAGCTGTTGTTTAAATCTTGCCCTTTGTTCTACAGCCCCAAGTACTCACGGGCATGCGTTACAACTTCTTGAAGAGAGCCTGGTTCAAACGGGCTTTTCAAACCCGCACTTTGGGTTAATTGCTGAAAAGGCAAGGTTCCACCCCGTTGGCAAAGTTCGATATAGTCGGTCATCGCCAAACCAAAATCTTGGCGTGAACGGACCCAAAACTGCAACGCACAACATTGGGCCAGTGTGTAGTCAATGTAATAGAACGGCGACATATATATGTGGCGTTTTTGTTGCCAACGCCCGCCGCTGCTCACATGCGGCAAATCACCATAATCGACATCGGCCAAGTACAGGGCTTCCACTTCTTGCCACATGGCATGCCGCCGGGCAGGCGAAGCATCAGGCTCGGCATAAACCAAATGTTGAAAATGATCAATCGCCACTCCATACGGAAGAAACAGCAGCGATCCCATCAAGTGGACTCGACGAAATTGCTCGGCCTGATCTCCAAAGAACCGTTCCATTTCTGGCCAAGTCAAAAACTCTAAGCTCATCGAATGAATCTCGCATGATTCATACGTCGGCCACACGTAATCGTATAGTGGCTGATCCATGCTCGAATAACATTGAAACGCATGCCCCATCTCGTGCGAAAAGACTTCGACATCTCCTTTGGTTCCGTTGAAATTCGCAAAGATAAACGGCAGATCTTCCGAGCCTAAATCGGTACAAAAACCGCCGCCTGCTTTACCTGGTCGGTTTTTTAAGTCCATCAGATTTTTCTCTTGCATCAAGCGAAAGAATCCGCCTAAGCTTTCGCCCATGTTGTCAAACATTGCCTGAGCCGCTGCGATCTGCTCTTCATACGTTCCTTGAGGGCGTGGATTGCCTTGTGAAGAAAACATGGCCTGATCCCAGAACATCAACTTATCAAGCCTTAACTGCCCGGCCTGAAGTTTATGTATTTCATTGCAAAGCGGAACGACTTGAGTTCGCACTTCTTCACGATAACGCTCCACGTCATGTTGATCGTAATCAATACGTGCCATTCGCTGGTAACCGAGTTCAACAAAATTATTGTAACCCAATTTTTTTGCCATGCCGTGACGTAGCTTCACCATTTGGTCATAGGTGGTGTCCAACTCTTCCTGCTGCTCGGCAAACCATCCCCAGGTTAATTTTGAGGTCTCGTAGCGTGTCTCTCGATCAGCATCTTCGGTAAATTGTGTGATACTCGAAAGATTATAGGTCTCGTCTTTGAATGAAAATTCCGCACTCGCCAGCAGTTCGTTATACTTGGCCGATAACTTCGATTCCTGAACCAAATCATCTTCAATCACAGGGTCGAACGAGTTGATTTCCTTTTCCCAAAGTGCAAAAGCTTGTGGGCCATAGACCGCTTCTAACTGCTCCCTCAGTTCTGACTCAACCAACAATTTTTGGATTTGCACATCCAGGCTCGTGATCTTCGGAGACAGTTCGTCTCGATACTCCAGCGCGGCTTTAAAGTCTGCGTTGGTGGTATCTTGATCGAACCGGACTTCCGTCAGATTGGCCCAAGTTTGGATTTCACGTCTTAAAATATCCCAGTCTCGAATGGCCGAAGCTGCCCGTACTTCGTCTGGTGAGTTTTCATCAAGTGAATCGTCATTGCCATTCAACGCAAGTGTTAGATCATCAATGATCACTTTATATCGTGACTGAAGCTCTGCGTACGTTGGTTGAGGAACGGAAAAAGTGCTGAAGTCATCCATGGTTTTTTTCAAGTGGGTTGGCTGAATGGGAAATTCGGTTGAAATTAGACAGATGGGCAATTGAAGCCTACCCCCAATCATCGAAAGTGCCTCTCAGACACCTTATTCTGGGGTGTTTGCATCCGTCAAGTTGACATTTACTACGACTCGATTCAAGATGAATGATTCTACTATTTGTGATCAGAACATCAATTGCTCTTATCTTCCTGTAGCTTTTCTCTCTCACTAATCACCGAAAGTCGAACATGGCTGAAGAGTTCTTTTATAAAACCGACGAAAATTCTGCCGAACTTGGCCCTATTTCATCAACATTGCTAAAACAATTTGCTGCCGCAGGCCAAATTAGATCAACCATGTTCATTCGTAAAGGAACAGGCGATTGGAAAGCAGCTTCTAGTGTAAAAGGTTTAAGCTTTGAAGCAACTGCACCACCAGCGGCTGCTGCTGCACCCATTTCGCCAACGCCAGTAGCTAAATCAGCCGCGCCTGTTGCCAAAGCAACTGTCGCACCAACCGCTCAGCCAGTGACAACGCCTGATAAACCCGTAGAAAAGGGACCAGTTGCTAAAGCACCTGAACTTCCAACGGTTGCCCCTCAAAGCAAACCGGCCGCTGGCGGATTAGATTTAGGCGGATTAAAAGTCTCGCCCAAAAAAGGCCCTGCAAGCAAAAAAAAGAAAGAGAAGAAGGCCGCCGCTAAACCTGCGCCGGTTGCCGCCCCAATCGCGGCACCTGTTGTTGCCGCCGCTGCTCCCGCAGCTACGCCTGTGGCTCAAATGGAAATTGAGCCTGATATTATGCCTGACGCTGCTCCAGCAGTTGCCACCCCCGCTGCCAGTAAACCCAAGTCTGGTAAAAAACGGTCCGGCGGAAAATCCAAAGGAGGCGGCATCATCGGCTCCCTCTTCTCGTTCAACAATTTCATCGCACCAAGAGTCATCAAAGTAGTTTACTATCTCCTACTTGTTATTCTTTTACTTGGTTGGCTGGGCTTCACTGCAAGCATTAGCATTCAACTTTCTGTTCTCATGGGAATGCCTGGTGCATTAATAGGACTGGCTGTTGGAGCTATCGTCGGAGGAATCATAACCTTCCTCTACCTACTAACAATTCGCGTTGCCTGTGAAACCGTAATCGTAATCTTTCAAATCAACGACAACATTGTTGAGATGAAAGAAGAACTTCGCGCATCAAAAGAGAATTAAAAAACAGCATTACGCAACCCAACAATCTGCTGTAGACTAAGTGAAAAACAAAAAGCTCCTGAGTTATAGGGATAACTCAGGAGCTTTTTTCGCGTGAGTATTATTCTCCAATCTTAACCCGAAGCGTTAGCGAGGAGGATCCGTAATTACACTTCCTCCTCGCTAACGCTTCGGGTTAAGATTATTTCCGCGCGTAGCAGAACTGCGTTGTTGAAAATACTCTAGTCAATCATTAGAACCGATGTCTTCATCAAATGCTTTTTGTAAGACTGAATTCTCATGGTGCTCGTGATTAAGAAAGCGTTCGGTAAATCGGCGGAAACGTGATTTGAGTTCCGTATGCCATTGTTTTCGGGATTGGTCAATCCATTGGCTCATCTCTTGTAGTTCCTGTAGAAACTCAGGGTGCTCTTTCAGTAACCTCATCGCTTCTTCAGTTAAATGGGGGGCTTGCTCTAAGGCTTCGTGCAAATAGCCGCCAGCTTCTTCATGGGAAAAATGTTTTTGTAGTCGGAGTTTTAGATCCTTAATTTTCTCAGAAATAGAACCTGTGGCATCTTCTAGTTCGTTCACTGTCGAATCGACTGTGTCAAGAATGTCACGCAACTGTGCGTGTTCGGCCAATAGTTTTTGTACGTCAGACTCTTGAATCGATCGATCAATCATCGCGTATCCTCCCGTTGTTGCAGGAAAGGACAACTTCTAACGCTTTAAGAAACGCACCGCCAGCGCTAAGCTGCCTAGATGGAAGTTTTTTTCAGTATCAACACTCTAATGTTAGCTTGTGTTGAGTGCTCATTTATTTAGAGTGCAAATAGAGTGCCGAACTTTCGGGAGATGAGATCTTTTCTTTCTTGATTAGTCACCCGTACCAACATCTAGATCGAATGCGTTTTGCACGAGAGAATTCTCGTGATGTTCATGATTCAGGTATCGCTCTACAAACTTTCGATACCGGTCTCGAAAAACGGCCACTTGCACTTCGGTGCGTTCCTCGGCCCAGTGCCACAATTGTTCCACTTCCTTCAAAAACATGCCATGTTCTTGTCGCAATCGCTCGGCTTCAGCAATTAGATTCGGGGCAATCGCCAGGGCTTCTGATAAATAGCCCTCTTTTTCCTCTGATTCAAACTGATTCCCTAATCGCCAACGTAATTCATGTAACATGTTGGCCGCATTATGGGGAATTTCTTGAACATCAGAAGGGAGAGCTTCAAGCTCTTCTAACAGTTGTTTTAGAACCGCATGCTCTGCTAGAAGTTCTCGCAGGGCTATTTCAGATAATTTCATTCCAGACATGGAAACCTCACTTCTTGAAAAGAGACACATGTTCTGAGGACAATTAAAAAGATCAGTCATCGGATAACTAGACCAAGACTTGTCCTACCTCGCATTATCTGCCGCCTACCCTCAGATGTCAAACTTTTAATTTATGAAATAAGTAAATTACCTCACAGGCGGTTAATTCGCGGCACTCTACATGACCGAGAGTGAATTTCACAAAAAAACTTCTCCAGTTCGATGGATCTCGCACTGTTTTCGCATTAAACTAAAATATAGTATAGAGATGCGATTATTCTCAGTGTTCACTTCCACCCCAGTTCACGATAAGGATTTATGGTGAGTTCTACTCATGAAGAGGTAGCAACGGTCTATTCTGTGCAGTTGCTTTATGTACAGCAACCGAAGATATCGAAAACTGGCCTAATGAACTGCCTAGAAAAGTCATGCCCTGGCATTGCACCGCTCGATGGCTTGCGTGACTCAGGGTTGTTGGCATTTATGCACCCTGACTATGCGAACCCTGACACCAAACTTCCAGCGCAATGGATGATCACGCCTGCAGCATTGGATGACCCTGGAAACATCTCTAGCTTCTCCGCTTCACTAGAGCAGTCTTGGAGTTGGCCTGAGTCCGAAGCAACTGTCAAGGATTGTGCTCATTCTGTTTCAATCGGCGACATTTTAGCTACTTGGATGCCTGCCTTGGATCGACTGTCGATGATCCAAAAAATCGTGGCAGCAATTAATGAAGTGGCACCTTGTGATGCGATTCATTGGCATCCTACCGAACAATTTATCGATCCAGAGTCCTTCTCGGACGTCATGGAATCTCCTGATATTGACCCTTGGTTAGTGCCCGGTGCTGTCAACATTCGTCATTACAGCGTGGCCGGGTATGGGAACGAGCTGGATGAGTCTTCCGTAGATATGATTGCCGATTCACTCGGTCTCGGTGTACTAGGCTTGCCTGATCTTCAATGCCATTTCAAGAGTCTTGATTACGACTCCGTTGTGCAATGGCTCTATAATCATGCAATTTCTACATTTGAAAAAGGGGTGACCCTCTCTGAAGGCCAAAGCATCGCAGGTCTCAAACCAGGGCAAGTTTGGAAATGCCGCTACGAAGAATCAATGGTAGCACCGAAACGCACTCTCATTGATATTAACCCAGGTAAAAAGCATGCGGCCGGAATCCGCTCGTAGTTTCTCCGCTGTGATCCCACACCATTTCACCCAAGGTTGAGTCTTGCCATGCTATTTCTTTCACGATTTCTTGTAGCCACTCTGCTCTGTTTCACCGGTGTTCTTCCCGTATTAGCTGAACAACCACTAGCGAAAAATGAATTTGCAATTTGGCCAGGCAAAGCCCCTGGAGAAACGGTGGACATCGGTCCAGAGGTGGCTCAACCTAAGCGTGTAGGGGAAGATCCTCCAACATTGCGAATCACGAATGTAAGCCGACCTACGCTCACCGCATTCATCCCGAAACAGAATCCTGGCAAAATCGCTGTGATTATCTGCCCTGGCGGAGCCTACAACATTCTGGCGTTTGATAAAGAAGGAACTGAAGTAGCCGAGTGGTTTAACGAAATCGGGGTAGCCGCGTTTGTGCTCAAATATCGTGTACCTCGACGTGACAAGGAGCAACCGCACCGCATTCCATTAATGGATTCGCAACGAGCGATGCGATTGATTCGACAAGATGCTGAGAAGTGGCATATCGACCCTAACCGAATCGGCATCCTGGGTTTTTCTGCTGGCGGCAACTTGGCCGTGATGACAGGCACTTTGTATAACCAGCCTGCTTATGAGAAAATTGATGCAGCCGATGACGTGAGTGCCAAACCCAACTTTTTGATGCTGATTTATGCTGCGTATCTTGGAAAAAAAGGGGATGACAAGCAGCTTAGTGAGGACTTGGCCATTGATAAAAATACGCCACCGACTTTTCTCGCCGTTGCACAAGACGACAAAAATCGTGGGCTACATGCGGCACTGCTGTTTGCCGAATTAACACGCGTAGGCGTCAAAGCCGAGGTCCATGTTTATTCGCAAGGCGGCCACGGTTACGGACTTCGCCCTTCAGAAGACCCGGTCTCCACCTGGCATCATCGAGCTCATCAATGGTTAAACATCAATGGATGGTTGTCTGCTCCTGAGGCGAAATAAATCAGTTCGATTCTTGATAACTTCGAAAATGTGTCATCAGCCACTTGATCTCCACGCGTGCCAAGATGCCATAAATGGTGACTCCGACTGCCACTTTGATTAACAGATGAATCGAGACAGGCAGTCCATCGAAGCTATTGATTGCTTGCCCGGTGAAATAAACACAGACTCCCATTACACTGGAAAAAAGTAAAGGCGACCGAACCAGTCGATATAATTCGGTTGCCGGAATTCTAGCGATAGTGAAACAAAAGATGAGGTAAGGGACCGCGACGATGCCGGTCGATAACGCAAACGCCCAGGCAACAAACTTCACAAGATTCTCTTCCTGGTTGGGCATATCACTCGCAAGCCAATAGGCTCCGAAGCAGCTTTGCAGCATCACCAACAGAAATGCAAACGCTCCCATCGCCAGCATGCCAGTTTTCCCAACTGATGATAGAAGACTGCCGCAGATGTTCACCAGCCCCTGTAACAGGATGGTCAACGCTAAGATCGATAAGATCAATCCGCTCTGTTCCCATTTATTTCCACCCAAGACTTGCATCAAGTCTTGAGCCACAAGGAACAACCCAACCGTGCATGGGGCAAGCGCGACCGCAACTATTCGATAATAGTTGATCGTAATTTTAGCGAACTGCTCGGTACTAGCTTGTGCTTTTGAGAGGGCCGGCAACATGGCTCCAGTGATCGGCGTGGTCATCAGATAAACGGGTTTCATCATTTGACTAAACGCTTGAGTATAAAAGCCTAGCAGTTGCTGGCCGGTTGCGCTTCCGCCCAACCAATAGGCCAACAGTATCTTGTCTAAATTTTGAGCCAACGCAAACAACAATCCGCTTAATGTGTAGTAGCCACCGAACTTGAGCATCGGTTTGATGCTTTTGTCAAACTGAGGGAAGCCTGGCCTCCACGGTTCGGCTCTCCACAGCCCAATGTTTAACACAATCAACTCAACATACTGCTGCGTCACAAGTGCCCAAATTCCAAATTCGTAGTACGCCATAGTAACGGCAACCGTCGCCGACAACGTTTGAGCAACTAAGCGGATTTTGACTAAACGCCCAATTTGCAGTTTTCGTTCGATCATTGCCTGATGCTGCGTCAAGCAATTGGCCAACAATGCAGTTCCAGCGATGCTGACACCAATAATTGTCAACTCTGGAGAAGCATAAGCAGCGGCCAGAAGCGGGGAGATAATTGCCAGTAATAAGGCAAACCCTGCTCCGAAAGCCAGTTGCAACCAGAAGAGTGTACTTGCCTGCGAAGGATTTAATTCTTTGTGTTGAACCGCGGCGATATTGAGCCCCAAGGTGCCTATGCTACGCGAGAGTAACACAATCGGCATGATCATGCCTAGCAAGCCGAACTGCTGTGGATCGATCCAGCGATATAGAAACGCCAGCGATGCGAACGAAAGGAATTGCGAGGCCAACTGTGCCCACAGCACGGATCGTGTCGCCCCGTGTATTTCTTTTTCAAGGGAAGTCGATGCAGGGTCGTTGATGGAGTTTTGTTTCTCTTCGGAATTCATCCGTATCTTTTCTGAAGAGGCAATTAATAACGCATCGCACACCAAAGTGCGCGAACACCATCTCGCCAGCCGATCTTTTTACCTTCGTCGTAAGAGCGAGGGTAATATCGTATTGGGACTTCCCTCAGTTTGATTCCCTTAATTCGTGAAAGCTTGGCCGTGATCTCAGGCTCAATTCCAAATCGTTTCTCTTGTAGCGTGGGAGAGATTTTTTGAATCACGTCCCTGCGGAAAACTTTATAGCACGTTTCCATGTCGGTTAAAAGAAAATTCGTGAAGAGATTCGACCACCAGGTAACCGTTTTGTTCACGATATAATGTCGCAACCGTGGCACATTCCTCATACCGGCAATAAATCGGCTGCCGTAAACCACATCGGCTCCGTCCTCAACAATGGGCTGTAATAAGGTGAGGAAGTCTTGCGGCGTGTATTCGAGATCGGCATCTTGCACAATTACCGCATCGCCGGTCGCTTGTTCAAAACCGGTTTTAAGTGCGGCGCCTTTGCCTTGATTCTTGTCGTGCATCAATATCTTCAGGTCTTCAGCATCTTGCCAGGATTCCAGCAATTCGCGTGTTCCATCGGTACTGCCATCGTCAACTAGAATGATTTCACAACAGACTCCACTTTCCCGTACTGCCTGCACTACTTTGGCCAAGGTATCAACTTCGTTAAAAATTGGTATGACCACCGAGAGTACAAAATCAGTCGGTAGCTGAAAAATTGAAAGTCGTCGACACGCAGTTTCCCCTAGCAATGTTCGCAACAAATCAACGCGCAGACTGTCATCCTCACTCAAGCTGAGTAATGAATCGCGTAAGCGTTGCACTTCTTCAGGTGAAAAAGAATTCTCTTCAGGCAAGATACTCACTTCGCTACCACTTTCGAGACAATCTGCTGGAACGTACCCTAAGAGTATATCATGTGATTTCGTGTCATCGACTGCCTATTGCAAGCGTCACATCCCCCAATATCGCTACAGGTTGAATAACATGTCTGAGAAGATGATCGTTGCCGCTATACAGATGAACCCTGGAAGTGACAAGAAGGATAATTTAAGCAAAGCAGAGAACCTAATTGAAGAAGCGGTCGCTAGGGAAGCAAGGTATGTCGTATTACCTGAATTCTTCAACTGCTTAGTCTCTTTGGAGCAAATCCGCACAATTGCTGAAACTGCTGATGGGGAAACAATCTGCTGGGCCCAGCAGCTTTCGGCAAAACATAAGATCTATTTGTGTGCTGGTAGTATCGCCGAGATTGATCTGGATGACCCCGATAAAGTCTTTAACACCAGCTTTTTAATTGCCCCAGATGGTGAAATTGTCTCAAAGTATCGAAAAAAACACTTGTTTGACATCCATTTAGCGGATATTCAAATGGAAGAATCTAAATATGTGACCCCTGGCAATTCGATCTCTTCGGTGAAAACAGAGATGGGTCGAGTGGGACAAGCGATCTGTTATGACTTACGGTTTCCCGAATTATTTCGGGAGTTATCACTATCTCAAACAGCCATTTGTGGCTTGCCTGCGGCCTTCACAAAAAAAACTGGGGCCGATCATTGGGAAATTTTATTGAGAGCGCGGGCGATTGAAAATCAGATGTTTCTGGTCGCAGCCAACCAAGTTGGTCAGTATACCGAGACCATCGAGTGCTATGGTCATTCC
Organism: Blastopirellula sp.; assembly: GCA_002733575.1. Lineage (GTDB taxonomy): Bacteria > Planctomycetota > Planctomycetia > Pirellulales > Pirellulaceae. Next base: position 23,706 of record NVWB01000189.1, read on the forward strand.
ATGATTGTCGACCCTTGGGGGGCCATTTTAGCCGAAGCAGATGGCGAGCAAGAGACCGTGGTTTTGGCCGAGATCGATCTGGCCGAACAACAAAGAATTCGCCGAGAATTACCGGCTTTAAGCCATCGTAGAGATGTGAATTAGCGGCGGACATTTTATGAGATGGATTGATAAATAATTTATCGTTTACGTTAATCGAAGCTTGTCTTCGTAGGGAGTTTGAGAGAGAAAGAAACTCACTGAATGTTAGACTAGCCTCTGAGTTTTAGTGCGCTTTTTTTTCAGTCCAGTCAAGTCTCTTTCAGACTCTTTTGAAAAACATTGCATCTTTTTTGGGAACGAAAAAAAGGTTTTTAAAAAAGATTGCTAAGGTTGCTTGACAATTTGGTTCAGGTTCCCAAAATGGTGCTTATTGCTTACTTGAGCTTTACAAGAACTTATCCACTAATTCATTTGCCTTGATCCTTTAAATATCTGTTTTTGGTTTTAGGCTTGTGTTCATTCAATACCTCATTCCATTTGTTATCCAATAATATTTTCTGCGTGAAAAATGTGCACACACAGTAAATAGGATCATGGAAAAGCATTTTGATTGATTCGGTCTAGTTAGCTTTGTAAGTAACCCACGTAATTTCATTCCAGCGATAACGACCTGTTTCCGGTAAATGGATTTACCAACGGAAGGAAACACAAAGGTCTTTCGTGTATAGGTGTGCAGGGCGACAACTGATTGGACCGACGTCGTCAACGAGAGTTTGGGCCTGGATGCCCCCTCATGCTTTTATTATTAAACAAACTTAAACTCTACTTTTAGTACCGACTATTTTTAATCCCGACGATCAAAAGCAAGCATTTTCAGAAGCAACCATTGAGCTCTACGAAAGCTTCTGAGGAATTGACATGGCAAGTTGCTTAATCGCGTTAGGTGCCAACCTGGGACTGCGAAATCAAACACTAGATGCGGCGGTCAAAGATCTTCAAGAATGCGACGAGATTCAATCGATTCGAGTCAGTCGCTATTTTGAAACGGCACCAGTTGGTGGGCCCGATGGACAGGGCGAGTTCTCAAACGCAGCAGCACGCATTGAAACCACGCTTGGCCCCTCTCAACTTCATCAATTATTAATTGAAATTGAAGAGCGTCATGGCCGTGTACGCATCGAACGCTGGGGAGAACGACGACTGGATCTCGATCTCTTGCTCTACGATGACATCATCCAAAAAACAGACCGACTAGAGATTCCCCATCCCAGAATGAGTTTTCGCCGGTTTGTGATTGAACCAGCCTGCCAAGTAGCAGGCGATATGGTTCACGCTCCTTCTGGCTGTACAATCCCACAATTATGGGATCAATTGCAGCATGCTGCTCCAGTGATCGAACTGGTGTCACTCCCATCTCCCTGGATGAAACAACTATGCACAACACTCTCGGAGGAGAACCCGCAAGGCGTTGTGCTCAACAACTATGCAGCACTTCAAGTCCCATCCCAAGTGACTGATTTCCCTGAGTTGATCCAAGGCGGACTCATCGGGCTACCAGATTTTCGAGAACTGCTAATTCCGAGCAGCGGCCAAAAAGCAGTCGTCACCCCATTTTCTCCCCTACTTTTTTCATGGATGGCACATAAGATCAGTGAAAAAATGAACACGGGCTCCTCTTTGGGCTCCGATATGTTTCTCACATCGGAGTATCAGCCTCGCCTTCAAGTTTTATGGGATACACCTTATGAGATACACTTGAGTTCAGAGACCCGGGAACCGCTTTCAGAGGAAAATCACCGGTTGTGGACTCAGGAATTGGCCGATTGGTTTTATGAAAAGAACCACGGTCCGCTGCTCCACTTGGGTAACCATTCTGTCGAAGCGGCAGCCGTTGAAATCAACGCCGCTTTGCAGGCGATGGTTTAATTCTTAGAATGAATACTCAGTCGTTCAGTACCACTTGGGCGTTTCTCCCCAAACTTCCGTGTCGCAGACAACGAATATGAATCCACAGCGTCCACAATTAGTTCACGATCTGAATCAGATTCGGGATATCGTTCGCAAGGCCCAATCCGCAGGAAAAAAAGTGGGCCTGGTCCCAACCATGGGCGCATTGCACCAGGGACATTTGAGTTTAGTGGAACAGTCTGCCAGTCAGTGTGATTTGACCGTTGTGACCATCTTTGTGAATCCAACCCAATTTGCCCAGGACGAAGACCTAGCCAAGTATCCTCGCACGTTAGAATCTGATCTTGAGTTATTGTCGCAGTTCTCGCCAGTGATTGTACTGGCACCTGAAGCTGCGGATGTGTACCCAGCCGGAAGCAGCACGGCGGTTCAGCCACCCGATGTTGGCCGACTGTGGGAAGGTGAAAAACGACCGGATCATTTTGCTGGCGTGGCGACCATTGTTCTGAAATTGTTCAACATGGTTCCGGCCGAGATCGCATTTTTTGGTCAAAAAGATTATCAGCAAGCGTGCGTGATTCAGCAAATGGTCAAAGATTTGAATGTCCCGATGGAAATTCAAGTTTGCCCCATTGTGCGAGAACCTGATGGTTTGGCCATGAGTTCTAGGAACCGTTACCTGAGCCAATCAGAGAGAAAAACGGCCACAGTGATCTCACAAACCCTCGAAATTGCCGAACAGATGATGCGAGAAGGGGAAACCGAGACACAAGTGATTTTAGACCAGTGCATGCAGGAATTAACTGCCGCCCACGTTGATTCCATCGATTATGTCACCATCGCCGACCCAATTACGTTAGAACTGGTACAGACAATTGCCGGTCCGGTCGTTATTCTAATTGCTGTTTATGTTGGGAAGACTCGCTTGATCGACAATCGGGTCATTCAGCTCTAAATTGAAATACTCGGTCCATTCATCAACTGAAAATGGGCCTGGTTTATTATAAAAATAGGATGCACTGGTGTTACGCACCCTGATATTAATCCCTGAGAAGATCGCCGGCTTAGATGTTACCGGCTTTGGCTGGTTGCTCATCATTTGGGCAATTCTATCGGCTTGCCTGTTAGGTTACTTGGCGTACCGACAAGGGTTTACTGCCGACACGATCAGCTACTTGCCGATGATCGTGATCGCCGCCGTGGTAATCATCTGGGTACTGCCACAAATGCAAGTAGCGGAAGCAGGCGTCAAAGGCATTCCGATACGTGGCTATGGTGTCATGTTGCTGCTGGGTGTGGTCTGCGGTGTAGGACTAGGCACGCATCGCGCACAGCGGATGGGTATGAACCCTGAAGTGATGCTCTCATTGGCTGTCTGGATGATCGTACCAGGAATTCTTGGAGCCCGAGTGTTCTATGTCATTCAATACTGGGGCCGTGATTTTCAGGCCGATACCTTCCAGGAAACGATCCAGAATGTATTTAACATTACCCAAGGTGGCTTGGTAGTCTATGGTTCACTGATTGGGGCCTTGCTCGGGTTTGCTATCTATACCAAGAAAAACAACTTGCCCGCCTTTGCACTGGCCGACATCATTGCCCCCAGTTTGCTGCTGGGATTGTTCTTCGGGCGAATCGGGTGCTTACTCAATGGTTGCTGCTATGGCGGAGTCTGTGAGTACCCTTGGGCCATCCAGTTCCCAGACGACTCGCCCCCCTATCTCCGTCATGCCGAGTCTGGCGAGTTCTATGGTTTTCGATTGGCTGAGAACGAAAACGAAAAAGTTGTGGTCGCCTGGATTCGAGAGGAGTCTCAGGCTGCACAAAGTGGCCTAGCAGTTGGTGATCTTTTGATGAGTGTCGATCGAGAAGAAATTGGGGCACGAGTCACAGGCGACGATGAACATTCAGCGTTAGATGTCGCCTATTACTATCTCAAGCTTCCTTACCTGGCAAACGGGCAAGATTCCATTTCTACACGATTAGTATTTCAAGATGTTGGGATCATCAACTTTACGTTATCCAAAAAACCACCCTATTCGTTGGCCATTCACCCGGCTCAACTTTACAGTAGTCTGAATGCAATTATCTTGTGTGGCTTGATGTTGGCCGTTTATCCGTATCGGCGAAGAGATGGCGAAGTAATTGCTTTGACACTTACCACATACGCGATTAGCCGATTCTTGTTGGAGATCATTCGTAGCGACGAAACCTCGTTTCAAGGAACAGGGCTCACCATTTCTCAAAATGTCAGCCTTGTCATCTTCTTTTCAGCCATCGGCTTCTTAATTTACCTGCAATCTCAGCCCAAGCAGACGATGCTTCCCGTTGCTAAAACCTAGTCTCTAGTCAGATCGAGAAAACTCTCGAACTTTTTTGGCAAAAATAGTGCGGACTGAATTGCTCAAACCGCTTAGATTATGGGCAAAGGTGCTCGATTCTGCTGTCGATTTCAAATAGGATAATCTATAGAGGCTTGCCTTGCATCAACAAGTTCCTATGATTGGGCAGCCTCCCTGTTGAAACTTCCACCCCCACCTGTTTTCGGAGCCATTGTGGTTGACGACTCGTTAGTCATCGATCAAGTCTTAGCCGGCGAATCTTCGTCGTACTCTTTGCTGGTGCGCAAGTATCAAAACCGGCTGTTTAATACGCTGGTTCAAATCTTGGGTTCACGCGAAGATGCGGAGGATGTGGTTCAGGAAGCGTTCGTGCAAGCCTATGTTAAACTGGACACATTCCAGGGCAACAGCACCTTCTATACTTGGCTTTATCGCATCGCGTTCAATATCGCGATCAGCTTGCGTCGCAAGAAACGCCCTGTGCTCTCGGTCGACCAAGGTCGAGAGTTGGCAGGCGAGGAACCGGTCGATAGCACAGAAGCACCCGATCAGCGGATGCAGCGTGAAGAAAGCATCAGCCAAGTCCACCAAGCTTTGCATCAGTTGAGCGAGGAGCATCGTTCGATCCTCGTGCTACGAGAAATCGAAGGAACCGATTACGAACAGATTTCCGAGATCCTGGACCTGCCGATTGGAACCGTCCGCAGCCGCTTGCATCGTGCCCGCTTGCAGTTGAAAGATCAGTTAGAGTTGATCTTGCCAGACCAACAGCGTCAGTCTGATTCTTAGGTCTCTTCATTCTTTTTTGTTGCACGAAAAACGGGGAGGCTGGCTGCCGAGAGATCAGCCGCCTTGAAGTTCAGAAAGGATTTCTCACGCCAAGGCCCAAAGGCGCCAAGAAAGAAGAGGTAGGGTCCGCTATTGCGGACCAGGATGTGTGAGAGAATTTGAGGGACAACAAATCGCTGTTCCCTGGCGCAATAGCGGACTCTACAAAAATCCGACCGAGGCGTAAAGGAAAGAAAGTCTCGCGCAGAGGCGAGGAGACGCAGAGGGTAAACACAATTTTAAGCGCGAAGCGTAAGCGAGGACGAAGTGTAAATGTGCTTCCTCC
>NVWB01000190.1 GCA_002733575.1 Blastopirellula sp.
AACTGCCCGAGCTATGCAAGCCCAGCACCACCACCAACGGCTGCTCTTCTAGATTCACATTCAACCGTTCGGCCGCTGGCCAAAAGCGTTCTTTGAATTCTCGGCCATTGATGTTGCTCTGACCTTCGGCTTGACCAACCAGCCATCGCTTGGGCGTGTAGATCTTTTCTTTACGTTGCTGGTGGATCCGCCCCAAGTAATGATCAATATGATGATGATTGCCCTCAACCATCTCCGAGAGAAAAGTATAAACCCGCTTCAGACAGGCACCCCGCAAAGCCCAGGCATGCGTTCGATTTACATTATGCGGTTGATAGACCCACTCGTTGATCTTTTTGGGTTTGGTCTTGGCCGCTTTGAGATGTTGCCCACCAAGATACAACATGCCCCAATCACTTGGCACATGGGCAATGTATTCTTTCACATCTGCTGTGAATGTATCAGAGAAGGTGGCATCATCTTCAAGCAGTAAGACTGATTCCACGCCATCATTCAAGCACTGTTCAATCAATCTGAGGTGTGTTCTATAACAGCCCCAGGCACCACCACCTTGCCGCCACCACTTAGGGTGCTTGCACTTCTTGCCATCGACCGCAGCCACTTGCTCGATGGTGGCAAAGGGCCAATCTTGTGGCAAGCCAGCGTTGAAAGCCTCCCAGCGATCTGGCCTTCTTTTTAAATTCACACAGTATGCACGCTCAAAGAACTTTCGATAATCCATCAATCTAGCTCGCTTAATTGCTTTGGTAATTAATAATCGGATAGCAAACTGGGGTGGGCTGATTAACAGTCGCCGTTTGGCCTCTTCTTGTAGCCAACCCACAATGGTTTCCATGTTGGCTTCACACCAAGTCGGCCCCATTTTGTCCATCTGTTTTCGTCGCTTGGGGCACTGGCAATCACTGCCTGCCTCTTGGAAGTTAAAGGCTGAAAGCAGCCTTTGTAAGTGTGACCCAACCCCTGTTTTTCTGAATCTTTGTGTCATGATTAATAGTAGGCTGTGAGTGTGACTGTGGTGGGGATGCTCTCGCATTCGTCATTAAAATAATTATTTTCCAAAGTCAGTTCAATCTCATCTTCCCAGCAGCAATCACGACCAATTTCGCTTCCATAAGATGCCAGACTGGTGCCATCACCGCCGATGAAATAACTGATATAGTTATTATCATTGCATGTAATCCAGCCTTGATACATGCAAGGAGTGTCGAGGCTTTGTTCGTAGAAAAATGCCTCCTTATCATCATCCCACGGGTGATCTAAGCCATTGGCCAACTGCTGACAGTTGCATGTGCCATCTTCAATACCTGGCCATGTGGCCGTGTAGCCTGCGGGTTTGTCAATGCACCCACCAGAGCTTGAACTACCACTGCCACAGCAACAACTGATTGATTGTGATGGCATCAGGCACTACCTCCATTGCAAGAGGCCACATTGCCATAAGTGACTTCAAGGGTGCAAGTCTCGGTGTTGAATGTCACACCAGTCACCACCTGTGTGCAGCCCTCTGGTGGTTGAGATGTGGAAGGGTCAGATTCTGATGGATCATCTGAATCAGAGGGGTTTGAATCTGATGGCCCAGAACTGGAGACACTAAAGCTAGGGCCAGATGGGTCTGATGTAGACGGATCGGAGACACTGGGATCAGAGACAGAAGGATCTGAATCAGAGGGATCTGAAAAACTAGGATCAGAGACAGAAGAGTCAGAGACCGAGGACTCAGATCTCGAACCGCCACAATTCGCACTTCCATAGCGTGCCACTGCCCAAGTCGTGCCCGCAAAATCCCGCACTCCATGAAACAAATCACCCGCCGGAATCGCTTGCGTCAACAGGCTCGAAACCGCTTCGGTCACATCATGCGAAACCATCGCCTGGCCGGCCGAGCCCGAGCCACAGGCCGTTTGCTTCCAAATCTCCGCCACACCACCACCAGGCACCGGACAACAATCACCTTCGCCACTGTAATCGCCGGCTGTGATCGTCGTGATCGCCTTGAACACCCAAGACATTTCCGGCATCGCGTTTAAGCTAACATAACACCACTGCTTTTCCGTCGAAGTGCCCGCCTGCCACACAATCGGAATCACACCCGTCGCACTACTCTCCAGCACCGACGTCCCTGCCTTAAGCTCACAGTGCGTATGATCCAAATCCTTGATATCCACCTCCGCCTGCACAATCCCCCGCATCTGCACTCGACCCACTTTGCCAGCTTTGATCGGTTCCAATGCAACCACAAAGTTCTGCTGATCGCCGGCTGTATGAGCCCTGCCTCTGAGCTGCACGCGCTGCTTGAACTGTTTCAAACTATCGCTCGGCGTAAACAGCGGCGCATCGATCGCCAGCACGCCATACATGCCAACATCGGCACCACTACCATTCTGGCAGAAGCAAATGTCCGAAGCCCGCGCACCAATCGGCAGCATCTGCGTCGGCTGATCATAAGCACCCGCCTTCGCCCGCGCAGCAAAATGAAACGCCTCATTCAACTTACTCGCCGAAAGATTCTTATGAATCGACTTGCCCGCTTTGGGTTTGTTCATGCAGGGATCGCCTGATTAAATAGGTTCTGATTTCAGGTAATTTACTTCGTGTGCCACTGGCTCCGCCAGTGCTTTAGTATCGCCGTGCTATTTTATTTCCTTTGTCCTGGCTTCTCGGCATAGCCGGCTCGCTTGCTCCAAACACTTCGCATGAAACTCGCCCGCGTTGTCCATGTACTGATGATTGGCCGTCAACAACACCGGTGGATGAATGGTCGGCCCGCCCGTTCTCGACTCGGGCAACAACTTATGGCCACTCGGACGGTTCTGCACCTGGTGAAATGAAAACACCTCATCCACATAATCGGGCACCCGAATGATCGGCTCGCCAAACCAAGGCAAGTTCCAGTTCCGCATACTTCGCCACAAACACCACACATTCCGATAGACTGGATCCGCCAGCACCATCAACCGCACCCGCAAACCTCGCTTGCGTAACTGTTCGGTCAATCGCATCGCCCCATGTCCGGCACCCCAGCTATACGCATAGATGGCAATCAGCGGCTGCGTATGATACTTCTCCGACAGCGACCAATAATACTCAGCGATCGCTGCCCAGTTCTCATCCCATCGATAATAATGCACCCGACTGCGAACCCCTTCGCAGTGCTTCTCTCGCAACTTCTCCGTCAGCTCCAATACACCATGCCAACTGCCATGATCCTGCGTAAAGCCACTAATAGTAGTATGAATTATCATGATTATTACCTCGGGGATCGCCCGGCTATACGGTTTCTGATATCAAGTAATTTGAGTGCCACTGGCTCCGCCAGTGCTTTTAAAATGAGCTCAAGCAAATCCGCTGCACTGCGAAGACTCAGTTTCAAACTTTCTTTGCGCCTTTGGGTCTTTGCGTGATTCATTCTTTTCTTTCTCGTTGCTTCAATTGGATTCCATCCGGCGATCCCGGCATTAAATAAGTAGTAGGCTGAAATCGCCTGGTTCTGTGACTCGTTCGATATGGACCGAAGTTGGACGTCGAATCAGTGATTTGGCCGTGGTGTCTTCCTCCGGTTCAAAGTGATACCACAAATAATCGTGGGCTTTCTTATTAATCGGATCGACAAACCCGATATCGTGATTCGTCAAGTTCTCCCCAATCAGAAAATCAAATCGACCATCGATATCACCTGCAGAAGACTCTTGCCCTGTCGATCCGAGAAACAACATCTCTCCGATCGCAAAACCGTGGAAAGCGGCCGCGTTCGTGGTGCCAGTTAAATCTCGCAAAGTCCGAATGTAGGCCAAGGTCACCGAAGCTTGAGCCAGCGTATGGCTCACCGAGTACTTCAAACCAGGCACAACAACATCGACCCCTTCGACACGGTCATCATTCACACCAATCGCTTTCAAGAAATTAGGCACCGGTTCATGCGTTAAACTAGAAGCCACCCGCTGCTTCGTCTCTTTACTCACACTAATGTGCTGCGTATTGCCCGTGGTATCCCAAGAGAAGATCGACTCCCCCACCGACCGATCTTCGTCCTCTTCCTTCTTCTGCGGATCGATGTAATTGCCAGTCAACTTCCAGATGTCCGCACCTAGCGATGCGTGCTGTAAGTTGCCAAACACCAATCCCTCATGCGTGGCAGGGGCAGTGGCGTAGAATAGCGATTTGACCGCACTGATATCCGTGCTGCCCGTCACAAAATAAACCAGCCGATCACGCGAACTCTTATCATCCGGCGAATCCGTGCCATCATTACTCTTATCCGCCAAAAAGATTTCAAGTGCCATTTTAAATCAGGGATCGCCTGGCAATACAGGTTTTGAATTCTAGTAATTTACTTCGGGTGTCACTGGCTCCGCCAGTGTTTTTAAAAGGTCTCACACATAGCCACGAAGATTTTGCATGAAAACCTTCTTTGTGACTTGGTGCCTTCGTGTGATTCCTACTTTTCTCTTTAGCTACTAAATGTAGCTCCTTCTAAGCCTTGGATTTCTCCGAGCATCTCGGATAAAATATCATTCTGATCTCCCAGTGTGTCGTTGATCTTATCGAGCGGCTTGGCCTGGCGTGAAATCAAATCGACACTCGCTGAATTAAACGTACCGGCCGAGAAGCCGGCAATCTCTTTCATCTGATCACCCACACCACTTTGATCACCGACGGTCTGTTCGGCCTTGTCGCGCCACTCCTGTTCAATCTCAGCAAACGGATTCGCGGCCCAATTCGCCATAAACGCATCTTCTTCTGCTTGCTGCAACTTGCCCGCCAACGCCTCTTTCTTCTTATGTAGTTCGGTTTCCGCCTTGGTTAAATCCGCCGCATACTGACTCATGCGTGCATCCTGACGGCCAGCCAAACTCGCATCGCTTTGCTTATCAAATGCGTTCGCCTGATCGGCCAGCAAATTAACCGCTTCGGTGGAATCAAAGGAGTCATCAAAGAAAGAATAGGTATCTAGCATCATCGCCGAAAAGCCGAGCGTAGTCCGATTCCAAGCCTTGCTGACTTCGTTTCCAATGTTCTCAGTGATCGAAACTAGGCCAACTTTCAACCCGCCCCAAATATCGGTAATTACTGCCACGCCTTTTTGAAATACGACCTCTAACCCCGCCATTAAAATCTCGCCCGCCAGTTCAATATCCCCCGCCTGCAATGCATTGGAAATCCCTTCAATAATCGGCCCTACAAACGCCTTCAGCTCGCCAAACTTCTGCTTGATAAATTCAATCGCCTTGCCACCTATGCCACTGAAATACAAAAACGCCGCCCCTAAACCAACGACCGCCGCCAACACCAACCCAATCGGCGAAACCAAAAACGCCAACACACTTCCAATCGCACCTAAAACCGTGCCAGCAACTGAGATGAATGACAACAGCCCACCAATCGCCATTCCCAATAAGATGAAGCCACCACCGACCACCGTCAAAACCGCTCCACTCGCCATCAACGCCGCTCCGAGAAAGAAAATTTGCTGCACCAGCTCCTGATTGTCGGCTATCCAAGTATTGACCAACTCCAGCACCATCATCATCGCCTCGAACACTTGACCAATCGGTGCTGAAATCGCCTGGCCAATCAATGACAATGATTGCACCCCCGCTTGCTTTAATCGCCCAAACTGGGCCATCATCGTTTGCATCATCTTGTCAAACGCGGTACCCGTTGCACCGGCCGTATTCCCCATCGCCGCCACATCCTCAGAGAAGCCCTTTAAATTCTTCGTGATCGGCAGGATCGCCTTGATCGCCCGCACATTGGGAAACAGTTTAGCAATCGCATCAGGAGGCAAACTTTCGATCTTCTTAAAGACTCCCGACAGTCCTTCTGCTTTCAAGGTCGCACTACTCAGTTCAAACCCCAACGACTTCGCCAGCTTCGCCCCTTCGGCACTCGGCGCCAAGAATGAAGACATGACCGCCACAACCGAAGTCAATGCTTCGTCGGTCTTGATACCATTGCGGGTTAAGAAGGCCAGCATCGCCCCGACTTCGTCCAGTTCCAAGCCGGCACTCTTGGCAATCGAAGTCACCTTACCAATGCTAGGTGCCAGCTCCGCAAACGTCGTCTTACCCCGTTTGACAATTGTAAACAGCCAATCCGAAACTTCTCCGCTTCGACTCGCCGCCATCTCATACGAATTCAAGATCGTAGTAATCGCATCGGCCGCTGTCCCGGTATCGGTCATCCCCGCCTTCGCCGCGATCGCAGAGTCACGCAGCACACCCAACGCATCCTCGGCCGCTACCGAAGCCGACAGCACATCATACAAACCGGCCGACAGAGATTCCGTCGACTCGCCAAACTCCACCGACATTTTCCGAATACCCGCCGTGAAGCCAGGCATGTGCTTTTCAGGCTCTTGCAGCATCGTCGATACATTGGCCATTTGCTGCTCGAAGGTAGCAAACACCTTGGCACCAGCAATGAACGGCGTCGCCATCAACAGACCCGCAACTACCATGTTCCGACCCATCGACATCACACCCCGACCAAACGACTTCAACCGCGTCTGGGCCCGCTTCAATCCGCTAGAGAGCTTATCCTTGAGATACAACTCCACAAACGACTTCCCCGCCCGAATACCACCACCTGACATATTTCACCTCCGGGACTTCTTGACTCCGGGAACACCGGATTAAACGGATCTTGAACTCTAGTAAATTGATTTCAGTTTGATTTCATCCGGTCATCCCGGCATTAAATGATCTGCCATTCGCTTCTCAAATGCTGCTCGCTCTGCTTCTTCCGCCGGCCGCATAAACGGTCGTGGTCTGATCGTTACCATCCGCACCAGCTTTCGTTTCCTCCGACTTCCCTTGTAAATGGGCACACGCCCACCAAACTCCAACGCCTGCACCGCATTGAACCGTGTATTAAACCGTACCGGTCCCACTATCGCCGAACCGGAAAACTGATCGAAGTAATACAAAATCTTCTTCGGGTTCATATCTCCCGAGGAATGAATCTTCGGCGGCTTGCCTGGCTTGCTAATCGTAGGGTCTTTAAACTTGCCCTTTTTGTACTTCTGTTTCTTGCGTGCCCGATCTGCCTTCTTTCGCCCCGCTTTACTAACCCGCTTTAAACTTCGCCTGGCTCGTAACCGAATCGCTCCCGCATGCCGCGACAGTCCGCGTCTCTCCCCTCGAGCCACTGCGTTTTGAATCGCCTTGCGATCAAAAAACAGATGCTGGACCTCCATCTTTACAGTGAAGCTCAGCATAGAGCTCATTTCTTATTGCCCCCAAACAGTGCCCGCAATGCCGAACGATTCGCTTTGCAAATCCGCACACCATCCCGCTGCGGCTTACTCTCCACCATCGGATTAAAGTCGGCTGGCGTGTACGGCTGTTTCCGCTCTTTCGGATCTCGATGACAATTGGCCGTCATCGCCAGCATGGAAGATTGCAAGTTCCAATCATGCCGGCATTTGCTATGCGCCATCAATAACAAACTCCGCAGCGTGAGTTGATCAGGCACAAGCCCAACCACACCCGCTAGTTCGTCGACGAGTCGCCACACCGCTTGTTCAGTTCGATTTCCAGAGCCGCTTCCTGCCGACTGATCTGTTGATCCATCAGCTTGTCGATCCGCTCGTCGCTCACTTTCGCCAACATCCGGTCGAGTGCTTCGCTTTCCTTTTCCTGGAAGCGAGCCATCATCTTTTGCATGATCTCCCGCTTCCCCTTCGGGAAAAAATCGACGATACCTTGTAGCAAAGCTTCCGTCGCACGATCAAACGCTTCGCCCCCCAAGCCTTCTGCAAAGTCCATCGCGTCAATGTTCAACGTGTTCGCCTGCTTTTCACACAAGACCCACACCACATCGACCAACAGTTCCATGTCACCCACTAAACGATGAATCGGTTCGTGCTGGCCATTGATGATCTGCATCAAATCCAAGCCCAAGCTCTCCTTGATCCGCCTGGCATAACCCAGATTCAAAGAAACCGACCACTTTCGCTCCTTACCATCCAAAAATTCCGCCACGTTTTTCCTCCGGCATGACCGGGCAATACCGGTCTTGAATTCGAGTTGTTTTGACTCAGGGAAGACCTGGCTATATCTGTTCTGATTTCAAGTAACTTGAATTCAGTTGAATACTGCCCGGTCTTCCCTGCATGAAAATTACTTGCCTGGCGTCGGTGTCTTAACCGAAGTCAGCCCTTTTTCAGCCAACTCACATAATTGAATCAAGTGATTCGCCTGAATGGCCACCGGTTTTTCTTTATTGATCTTATTGGCAGCGACTGCACCATTTTTCAAAGTCTCGATCAATTCTTTTGCTTCAACAGACATCTGTTTCTCCTCGGGGATCGCCCGATAAAATTAATTTGATTTCCCATTGCGTGATTTCAGTTTGGTTCTATCCGGTCATGCCGGCATCCAGGTCTATGGGATTACGTGCCAGTCCCATTCGATTAAGACGTCGGATTCGGTGACTCGGGCATACTTGGTTTCGATATCGAGGTACACCCCATCTTCGAGCCCTTGGTTCATTGGGATCGAAGAGACTTCCATGACGCAGCGAAGTCCTTCAGTGCCACTGGTGGCGACATCATCGTCCGCTGCATAGAATTCGATGGGCGTGTTGTTGCCCAAAGAATCCATCAAGGCATCGAACACCGTATCGGTTCCCTTTTTGTAGAGATACGAGAAGCTCAGTTCCGGAGTGATTTTACTACCACGCGAACCAATCCCTTTGCCCTCCCGTGCCGGCAGTTCGACCATCTTCTTATTGATATTGGTTTTCGCATCTTTGATCCGGGTGATTTCTACCCACACCGGAATCGCATGCGTACCGGTGTTGTAATAAGTTTTGGCATCACCACCGATCATGCCATCTTCTTCGAACGCCATAATGCACTCCTTTGCAATTATTTGAAGCCGACATACGTCAAGGTAATCTCGGCCGTGTATTGATTATTGGTCCGTAAATGTTCATCGTTAAAAGGTGGATCGTTGGCAATTCCTACATACGAAGCACCTGCCATCTTGGCGTCTCGCATCGCTCCTTCGCCATCAAACAAGGCTTGAATGTCGACCTTCTTCTGGTGCGGCACATTGAACTGATCGCGGCTACGTGGATCTTTCAAAAGCTGTGTGACGATCACACTGACTTTGATTTCATGCTTGTTGCCACCGCGAGAAACCTTCGTCGCCACATCGCCCGCCGGCACCACATAAATTAACAGCGATTCAAGTTCCTCTTCGGTCGGAAGTGGATAGTGCGTATCGACCGCTTCGATAAAACCCAACGTCACCAACTTCACGGCCACTGCTTCTGCCACTTCGCTATCCAAACCAATCGCACTCATTCGCTCATTTTCCTTCGCAGGCTATGAATCCTCAGCAAATAACCACGCGACAGTTTTTCAAACGGAGGCACACCGGCCATGGCGGCCACCGCATATTCTTCAACCACTACACCGGAACTATCCAGCTCAGCCAGCCAATCACCGCGACTCGGCACAATCACCGAGCCAGCAATGATCAATGCCTGCGGATCGATCAGCCAATCGCTAGTTTCAATCACCTGCACCAAGCCATCAGACTCTTCTTCAAACGTGCCATCACCAGGTGCGGCCGCAATGTCCACCGTTCCCAGTTCGACTTCATTGTCGACCTGGTGAAAACGAATCACCACCGAACCATGCTTCAGCACAGTCTTCGCCAACCGCTTCGCCGCCCGATCCAATTTATTCATGCAGGGATCGCCTGATAAAAAGGGTTATGAAGCTAGGCGGATTGAAACAACTCGCTCCGCCACGCTTCGATTAGTTCAATTAAACGACTGGCATCTGGACAATGTCTTGATGCGTGTCGCCTGCCAGGCTTGCCGAGACCGTGTACCCGATCACTTTGTGAGTGGAAGCGGTTTCGGTAATTTGGTCATTGGTGTCATCCCAATAGACCTTCTTGCCTGCAGCAATGGCGTTGCCATCTTTCGGCACTTTATAAATACCGCCAGAGGCCGCCAAAGCATTCTGGCCTGTTGGATTGGCTTCAATGGCACGATGTGCAATACGCGGAGTATCGCCAATAATCACCACTTCACCAGCGGCTACTGCCGTATCGGTTGGTGGCGTGTAGTCGACCATCAACACATCGCCGGTTACATATTCAGCTTCAAAAACGGACATTGTATTTAACCTTGATAATCAGGATTGATTGATTTGAAATTATTAAAACTCACGCGAAGCCGCTAAGACTTCAAGTTTCAACTTTTTCGCGTGAGGTTTTTTTACTTTGCTTCAGTTTGATTTCATGCGGTCATGCCGCCCTTATCAAGCTTCGCCTTTGGAGTAGATCGCCGACTCTTCATGGCCTTCCGAAAATCCGAAGTCATCAAACCCTCGGTATTGAATGCCGAGCGTGGTAAAGCTGGTATCATCCGATTGAATCGTGGGCCGTGTGTTGCCGTTCAAGTTCGACATGTAAACAGCCGCTTTCGTTTTCGGATCATCAAATACTAGGAACTGATTGGCCGACTGATTGGCAATCGCTTTCCCGTTCACATCCTTGATCAATGGGTTGCTCAAGTAGGCTGACTTGTACGGCTGGAAGCGTCCCTTGTGCGGGTTCTTCTTCGACTTCCCTTTGTTGGCAGTCGTGGTCATCGCCAACTCTTTGTCGTTGTAGAAGTCGACCGCATCTTGATAGTTGGAGATGCCAGCCATAATTAACTGACCTTTCGTTAAGATGGGTCGTTTGTTGTTTTTCACGCGGTTATCAAACATCTGCTGAACAGTATTCAGTCCATCCACAGAAATAGCACTTGATGCACCATCAATGTAGTTGTTGTTTCCCGCTTGAAAGAAGTCGCCGCCAATCATGGACATCAACAGCACAAAGAATTCTTCTTCTTTCGCCTCTGGGCTCATCTCGCCGAGGATCGCTGTAACTTCAGCAAACGCTCCCAGATCATCGTTGATCCAATCCTTGCGAGTGATCGCCATGACGGTTCCAAAGGTGTCGAGATCCGTGGTCTTTTTGCTGTCAACCAAGCCTGAGTGTTTCAACTCACCATCCGCAGCAACCCGCTTGTATCCCCCTTTAGAATCCAAGCTCATGATACTATGCGGTCGGAAGTCTTTATGATCTCGCATTTTCACAAAATACTGATGAATCGTTTCAACCGCTTCATAGCGAGACAGCATAATTTTGTTGGCGACATCACCCAGCACGTTGGTAAGTGACAAAGTGGTAAATCCAGAGCTGGCCCGTAAGTTTGTGTAGCCGCGAGGATTCTGTTGTTTATCGGCTTGCAACGCAGATCGAATAAAGTCATCGTCCACTTTGAAACCAGAATGCGTCACACCAGCGGCTTGCAAAACCAATCGCATTAACGATTGAAGCCCAAGCCCACGGTATTCATACTCGCTCGCTTTCTGCATGTCATCATCGGAGATGCCTTGAGCAATCACTTCTTCAGGCACCGTGTTTAATGAAGCGGCAATCGAAGCAACCGCAACGGAGTGCGAAACTACCGTGGAAGTCGCATGAATTGAATATTGCCCACCATTGCCCAAATCACTCGGTCGTGATTTACGCGAACATTCCAGTTCTAATTTATCCATCGACCATTCATTTTCGAAATGACTTGCCTTTAGCTCCATAAACTTCTCATCGTCCAAACCATACTTGGCTTGTAGCTTGGAAATCTTCAGATCCTCTTGGACCATTTCCAGTCGAGCCGCTTTGAGATCCAGCAACGGATCAACTACAGTCGCTCCTCCGCCACCGCTGGCTTCAACCACCTTCGGTGGATCTACCACAGTCGTGGTATCGTCGCCGGTACCAGAATCTGCACTTGCTTTGATTTCGGCCTCATAAGTCGCCTTCATCGAGATCAGTTGCGTTTCATCAAATTCAATGCCAGAAAATCTGGCCTCTAACCATGCTTCAAAATTCATATTGGAATCCTTTCCAGAACGTGTTGCTTTGACTTTCGTTTTCGTCTTCGGATCGCCTGCCACCGTGACAAACGAAGTTTCGTGTAAAGTTGTCTCTTGGGCGTGAAAACATGGCCCCTTGAACGTCCGACCGTTCGCTTGAAAACTGTCGCCAGCCTCCACAAATACAATCTTCTCAATCGAAGCCCCGACCGATGCCTTCCAGGGAAAACCATCTTTGGAACTCTGTACAATCCGGCGTGAGTCTTCACTGTCTACCGAGAATGCCCCGGCGATATTGATATTGCGAGCGGAGATCACGACACCATCCGACTCGGCATGGCCGACCGGTTGATCATGTTGATGATTGCTCAAGATCGGCATCTTGCCCGCTGCCTTCTTACAGCCTTGTAAATCCATGACCACATCGCGATAAAATCCAGCCGGCCGCATCTTGCCACCGCTATACGCCAGCATTGTAAACGTGGCTGGCCCCTTCTCTTTGCCTTCACCTTGTGCTGCTTGGATTTCGAGATCGGCTTCCGCTTCAATCGCCATTGAGCCAGGCACTTCATCGCCATTACTGGCAATCAAGAAGTCCGGCGTATTCAAATCAAACGCCTCGTCACTGGCGATAATTTCGGTGGGTAATGTTTTAGGCATGCGCTGGTTCCTGCTTGCTGGGTTCATCTTCTGTTTCTTCCGTGAAATCATGCGTCAATGCTTCCGAGAGGGTAGATCCACCAGGCAGTGGCAAGTTGAGTTTCTTGCGTTCCTCTACTTCGCGGGCGAGCGATTCGTAATGTTCCTCCGGATCGTGGCCGTTTTCCATGATGATTTGTTCATCGGTAATCAGGCCAATGTTCCAAAGCTTTTCATTCGCTGCGGCTTGCTTGTACGGATCGATATGCTCACGACGCGGCCAGAGAAAACTAAAGTCGAGTTCTTCTGCCAGGTTGATTTGACCCACGATGCCAACCAGTGCCGCTTCATCCAACCACCAACCGAACAAGCGTTCCAGAATGATGCCTTCGACTTCATCCCGTAACACGTCAATGAATTCGTAATAGGTTTGATGATCCAAACGTCCCGAGGCGTAGTTGTAGCCGCTACTATTTCCGGCCGCTTTGTTGAACGGCATGTTCAAACAGCGGGCAATCTCGTTCAGAATCGCATCACGGAACATCTGATACGTGGTGGTCGGTTGCTCGGCTTTCAATTGACCCAGCTTCCAACCAGCCGGCAACGTCAACATCGACCGCATCGACAGTTCGATCTCGTCAAACGGAGATCCTTCATCAATATCATCGATCGCGTTCGAATCGGTGTACATCACGCCCGCAAACTGGGCTGCGGTCTCCGCAGCGGCGATCACGGCCAGTGTGTATCGCCTAAGCATGGCAAACAGTGGCAGTGCGGGTGTCACCCACGGCAAGCCACGTCCTTGACCTGGTCGATCTTCACGGAAGAAATGAATCACATAATCTGCCGAGATTTTTTCAGGTTTGAGGCTCGCCCCAAAGCCTGTCATTCCACCCGGATGATGCTTGAGGAAATCATAGTGCGATGGATTCCCTTCGCTATCAAAGTGAACTCCGTCGATCCGATTCACATCCGGCTGCATCAGATCGGGCGATGTACAAAAATCGGCTTCCAATAATTTTAGATCGAGCTTGACGCGATGGTCAATCTTGGAGTTGGTCGTTGCCAGGCCAAAGATCTCGCCCGCGACCGGCGTGTTCTCCATCATCATTCGCAGCTTCGAGCCAATTCGAGCCTTCTTCATCCAGCGATTGATCGAGCGTTCGACCGACTTGTGCTTGCGAATCTGAATCTTGGGCCCAATCCCAATCGTATCGTTGGCCAGTGTCGAAACGATCCCTTTACCAAACGAGTTGTTTTCCTGCAGTTCATAGCGTGCACGCGACCGCAACTTTTGCCGTACCGCTGGATTAGCGGCTTGCGCTGGAGACAAGTTATCGGCGTTCGCCCAGTGGTTCATGTTCTCGCTAGTCGTTTGGGCGGAATCAAAGCGAGCAGACAGCTCACGATACTTGGTCATCCACTCACGACTATGCCGTTGGGCAACTTCTAAGTCACCTTGCGAAGCCATCCGCTGATACGGATTTCCACGTTCGTCTAAAATATTCGAGGCGTTAGCAATCATATAGATCCCCCAGGTCGAATTTTGCGAACAGAAAAACCGCCACCTTTTTTGGCCGCCGTTTTCGAGGCTTGGTGCCTGTCGTAAGCGATCAAATCAGGCAACGAATGTTCTTTGGTTGTAATCCCATCGACCGTCATTTCACGCGGACCACTGGCCGCTTCGGTGATTGCATCGTCCAATTCGTCGCTCATTTATTGCCTCGGGGAAGACCCGGCTAGATCCAATAGAAACAAACACATGCTGAAGCATAGATACGGAATCTCCGCCAGGAAATTCAAGCAAAAACAGAGAATCAAGCCAAAACCACCCAACCAGTTCCAGTACTGGAATTTCTTGCCTCGGGGAAGACCCGGCGGTACATCACAAGAGGCAATGCGGAGGAGAACGAACGCAGGTCAAACCACCCGGAGAAACAGGCCGCCTCGACTAGCGAGATCAGCCGATTTGAGACGGAGCTACTCTGCACCATCGACCCCCACTCAAAGAACTCATTCTCGACCTGGATAGCTCGGTCAGTGAAACCTCCGGAAAGTAAGAGGGCACGTCGCATGCTGTAATGTTAAGCAAAATTCTGAGCAACGGGTGGTTCCAGGCAACTCCAGATGGGAAATCAAGATTTAGTCATTTTTAGATATGCACTAAACATTCAAAAATAGAATGATTAGTAATCAATTCCACTCTATCCAACTCTGAGAACTTCTGCGAATTTAGGGATTATCCAATCGCGACTGTAATTTCTGTTGAATGAATTCACGTGCGGTATAGAAGGTCGCTTCGATGTGATGCACGATATCTGGGTCTTTCAGGTCGACCAAGTACTCAGGGATCTCCACCATACAAGAGATCACCTCATCTTCTTCAATATCCAAAAAGACATGCAGCATCAAACCACTTAGCGTATCACCCGGCAACAACTGAAAATAATAAGGCGTCTCACGCTGTAACACCAACAACGCATTCGACACCATCATCATGCCACGACTAATCATTTTACTGCGGGGATCGCCCGATAATACGAGTTCTGATTTGTAATAATTTGAGTTCAGTTTGGCCGGGTCTTCCCCGATTCAAAATGTTTGATTTCATCCGGTCTTCCCGGAGCTAAGACGTGACGCGTTCGACTGTGCCAAAGTTATTTCCACAGTTGCGGCATATTCGACTACGGCGAATGCAGTATTTGCTTGGCCGGGTATACCAAACCTTGGCTGTATCTGAAGCAACAGCATGCGCACAGCCACAGCGTGGACAACACAATCCCTTCTCTTCGTTTTTAGGTTCTGGTTTTGCCGCCATCAGCATTGTTTACCTTGCCTTCTTACTGCGTTGCATTTCCGACCAACTCTTCTTGGCCGCTACTTGCTTGACTTTTTTGGTGGTGCCTTGCTCTGCTAGTTCACAGCCTTCCATGCTGGCCATCACAAAACAGCCGACCGCACCATCGAGATAATGATTGTCACGACCTATCAGTAAGTCATAAAACGCCACCGGATTACCACCCTCGTCAGGTTCCATGCGCCGCTTCTCGGCGGTCAGATGTTCGGCCAACATCCGATGTCGATGCGGCTTGGCCATATACAGCGAGAGTGAACCGACTTCATTCTTCGGCGTTGAGAGTCTGGCTTGAAAATAGGTCTTCCAGAATTTCGTATGCACAAAGATATGCCGCACACCACGGGCCATCGTTGTCCGCGGCATAAACCATTCGAGCCCTTTCCGCTCGCCTGGCTTCTTCTTAATCTCGGCAATACTCTTTTCGTTCTTGCCATATCCCTTGCCTTTGGCCGGCGTGAGCCTGGCTTTGTGCGAAGACTCACGCACAAACCGGGCGATCACATGCGACTGGTAGCCGATGTCGATACCAGATCGATCCAGCGGCATACGGAGGCCATCATCCCGCAAGTACTCCCGCAACATCAAATCTTCATTGACGTGCATTTCCAATGCGGCGCGGATCTGGCCTTCCGGAGAGAGCCGTTTCAAGCTTTTACCATCTCGCTTCAAGTCGCCAAACTTCTTTTGAATCGACTTATACTGAAAATAATGGGTCGGCTGCTTGGGGAACGTCTCGTAATCCACGATCCACGCGGTCATATCCTCCGCCACAGCCAGCACGACAGTGTAGAGGCAATACTTCTGCACATCGGTGAAACTGACGAGCGTAGTGGCATCCTGGGGGATCTCAGCTTGTTTGTAGCCGTTGACCTTGAGCATGATCTCGTCGGCCGTCAATAGATCCGAGTCATCGTCGCCATCTTCCAGCGGTTCGTTTTGGAATTCCGCAGCAAAACTCAGCGGATCATCGTGCCATTTGTGCATCGCATGCTGAATGGCCGATATTTCGTCCTCTTCAAACCGCTCCTTCCAATAGACATTGGCGCCCGCATCGAGTTTCTTGCGATGTTTTTTGTAGAACTTATTGGCGCGTGCCACGCCCCGACGTGCCCGCAAATCGTCATCGCGGATCTCAAAGTACTCTTCCCACAGTTGCAGGTCTTTTGGAAACGCTTTGAGCATCTTGATGCGGATGCTTTGCCAGGTCGGGTTCTTTTCAATATCGAGAAAGTAGTCCGCCAGGTCATCTTTAGCGATCACTGTGCAGGGGATGACAATCGTCATCTTTTTTCCAGGACCGGCCAAGCCTCGGATAGCACCATTGACGGTACGGATTCGCTTCTCGGTCTGAACCAGACTTGCTGCCGACTCATCATCTTGCGGATCATCCAGGATTGCAATGTCAGGCCGTTCAATCGTGCCGTCATCACGCTTGAACTTCATGCCACGAATGGCACCCGTGATGCCACGGACTTTGATAATCGCACCACTGGCCACGCTACCTGGTATCGAAGGCAGGATGAGCGTATTGGCTTGCCAGGCAATTCGCGTTCTTTTGCCTTTGAATAATTGCCCCCGGCAACGAGAAGCAATCCCCTCGAGTAATTCAATCGGATAACATACTTCTGGGAAATCGGCCAGCAGCTCCTGGCTGGTCTCTAAATGGGTCTTGATCGATTCCAACATCTGGAGACCGTCGTCTTTGGTGTTGCCAATCAGGGCCACAAATTTGCGATGACCGTACAGAATCGCCCACAGAGCGGCCGCTTCGGTGATCGAGGTCTTGCCACTACCACGCGGCATCGCCAGGGCAAACTGGCCCCCTTTGAGGATCGCCACTTGCATCTGCTCGATCACGAGGATGTGGTCAGGTGACCAGGCAACACAAAACGTCTCGGCGTGATACGTTTCTAGATAGAGTTGCAAGTTGTGCCGGCACGCTTCTCTTTGCTGCGGATCTGCAACTTCCGGGATCTCACCAATATCGCGGCCGCTTTTCGAGACTTCGGCCGAGCGTACACGGGCCTGTTCTTTTTTGTCTTCGTAGCTGCCCCCGGTTTGGTCAAGCAACTGCGTTTGCCGCTTGGAGATCAAGCAGCGGGTATACTCCAGCACATCGATCAGATCGCCGAGATCGTACTCTTGACGATGACGTCGCAAGGTTCTTTCATGTAGCACTTTGCCGAGCGAAGAACTGTTGACGAGATCCAGGAGCTGCTTCGGTCCAAGACTAACCATTTGCACCACCCTTCGTCTTTGTAATCAACCAGGCTTGCAGGTGAAACAGATTCAGCGTGCCATTCGCATTGCGTGGGGCCCCATCAGCCACCAGATCCACAATCGTCTGTCGATCGAGCGACAGCAACTCCGCCGCCCGCTTCAAAGAAAGGCGTTTCAATGCGGCCTCGGTAACCTTCTTTTTCTTTTTCATACAGGGAAGGCCTGATTAAACGTGTTTTGAATTCAAGCGATATCACTTCCGTTTGATTTCATCCGGTCTTCCCGGCAAGAAAAACAGCCAGGGTGACTTGCGATCTATCTGGTGACATGGACGGATTAATGAACACGCATCAGGCCCTGGCTGTTTTGGATAGGTTAGATAGTTGGCTTACCACCAAATGCGGCGGCGTTGACCGTTTTGTCTGCGGCGGTGGCCGCTTCTTTGGGAGTGGGAACCTCGCGCTTGTAATAGGGTTGCAATGACAAAGGCCACGGCTTGAGCTCCGGCAATTGCACTACCGGAATTCCTTCTCGCAGATGCTTAATACGATCTTCGGTGAGGATGAATCCCAAGTGTGCCGGCGTGTCGACCATCTCGGTCAGCGTGAAATACTGCGAAGGATCGTAGCTGGTGAAATCGGCGGCGGATAAGAGGAAGCCGTCTGCCGAAGCTTCTTCGCGGCTCTTGCCAAACAGCTCGATGGCCATATTTTGATAGATGCGGGTGAAGTATTGACCGATCAGCTTGACGAAGTTGGTGGAGATCTCTAGCGACTTACTGTTCTCGGTATGTTGCATCGCTTCGGCCATCGCCATGAAGCCCCATTCAGCCCATCGCCGCATATAGGTATTGCGAACATGAAAATAAGGGCAAGGGTAAACGCGGAAGAACTCGCCTGCTGGACGTACATGCTGGCTTTCCATATTGGGCACATTGGCCGGAATGGCGCGGCCGGTTAAAAGCTGATTGGCACGCTTGTAAAGTTTATCGATCCGCATCAGCGTATTGATCGAGGGCGGTGTTCTCAGTTCACAATCTTCGTGGTGCATTAAGTGAAATAAGTTCTGACCGATCAGATTTACAAAGTCGATAATGGTGGGGTTATTGGAGCCCACGTCGTCGGACCAATTCGGCACGGCGTAACCCATTTCGCCAAATTCGCCTACGTCGTAATGCAAGACTGCGTCGGTAACAATGGTAGCCATAACTTAACTCTCCTGTGATTCTGCTTTTATGTATTGGTTGATTAGTGAATCGGCATATTGAAAGGCATCGGAGGTGCCTGGATATTTCCGCACGACCTGGTCTTTCGACCACTGGTAAGCCTTGGCATGAGTATCGGTTTCGTAGCTGATGTATTGAGTCTCTGACCTAACAACTTGCGGCGGCGGTGGATTCTCAACGGCAACAACCGGCCCTTGAACTGGCGATGGACGAACTGGTTTTTCTGGGAAAACTGAAGTGCAGTCGACCTGCACACCCGCTTGCTTCGGCTTCCGTTTCTTCCGCATTCGCCACAAAGACATCCCCGCCCAAAACAAACCACCACCTGGCACAGAAACTCCCGCTGCGACCACTGCCCAGGGTACGAGATCCCAAGCCGTGTCGGTCCAAGTCCTGGTTGGTTGGGGTGATTCCAATGGGGTGACTGACGGCAGGGCTTGTGGTTTTTGCATTGCACCCACTAACTCGTTGATCTGATCGAGTTGCTGTTGTAATTTCAGTTCTGCTTGTGCCGGATTCTGGGGCTGTTGATGCACAGGCGGTGGACTGGGTAACACGGGAGCCATCGGCGTCTGTGGTCGCAGCGGATTGGGCAATACCGGAGCGACTGGAATCGGTTGCACTGGCGGCCGAAAGTTGGGTTGCTGTTGCCACTGGGGATTGCTGGGCTGTTGATATCGGGGTGCTGGCGCACATTGTCCATTCGGACAGTTGGGATCGAGTTGCCAGCCGAGGACTTGGCGGATCGGACCAATCGTGGTGATCCGTGCCGGCGAGTGTAGCATCCAATCACTGCCGTTCGTATTCAAACCGAAACTACGCACGTTTGAGCCACCGGAATTAATCCCGACCAAATAGCCTTGATAGATCACTGGGCCACCCGAGTCGCCATTTAACAGCGACGCCGAGAGTCGACCGAGATTGGTTTCATATTTGAGTACACTCGACGTGAAGTGCCGCAAGTCGGCTTGGCTCTGTTTGCCTGGTCCCCCATAGCCACAGACTTCGACCTTCGCTCCGATCGGAGGATTGAAAGTTGCCAGTGGAATCGCTGGAGTCCCGGCCGGCACATGATCGACCGCAAACGAAGCGACGTCGACGCCGGAAGATCCGACTTGATCGATCACCACCAGTGGCGTCAGTCTCCCCGTCGAACCATCCCACCAATGCACCACACCGGGCGAGTTTCCCATGTGGCCACAGGTCAAAATGAACTTACGTCCGGTCGCTTCGCTGATACAAAACGTGCCGGTGCCGCCACCATTGCCGATAGTAATCGCATTGATCGCTTTGTGATGTTCGGCATCAGGCGTCCATTGCCACACATCGGCTGCCGGGGCGAGTGTTGCCCCCAGCAGCAAACAGTAGAGCGACAGATTAAAAGTAAATCGATTCATGGCAACCACACAAGAACCAGACTAAGGCTATGGAGAAACACAACAACGAAAGCGAGCAGCACGGAACTACAAAAAAACAACAGCGGCCAATGCTGCTTGATCAGCCGAATCACGCATCAACCCTTTTGATCGTGCCGGATCGGGTTGACTTCTCTTTTCGATCGAGCGACTTCAGTAATTCGGTCGCTTCCTTGATTTCCGCTGCGGTCAACTGGGCGTCGATCGCTTCCTCGGCTTCTACCACTTCTTGCAGAATGGTGCGCAAGATGCCAGTCGCCCGCTTCGAAGATTGCTTCAGTAGCAAGGCCAATAGTTGCGGCGTAGAAACTTTGACCGTCTTTTCCGCGTCCATGCTCGGCGTCAACGTAAACGCCCCTTGCATCTGGGAGTCGATTGACAGCTTGCCGATCTTGCCGCTGACTTGCAAGTCGTAGCCTGTTTTGACCCCCTCGGTGATTAGCTTCTTGTCGACCTTGTGATTCAAACCAACCACCGCCGCAATCAGACTTCCTTGTCGATCTTCTTTTTTGCAACTCACATGAATCCTTTCAATGTGCCTGACCTCGCACTGAATTCCATCCGGCGATCCCGGCATTAAAAAGGCTAGAGCATCCTTGCTCTGCTTGGCAACGTCCTTGTTGCCTGGCTGCCTTTTTCATCTGGTCAGCAACGAGGTCAGAAACTTTGCTGACGATGAACGAAAAAAGGCCAGCGACCGAACGTGGTTTGTTCAGTCGCTGGCCTGTTGTAGTTGTACGAAGGGCCGTATTCAAATTGTAGGCTGTGCTTAATTTCGCTCGACAGCGGAAGCGTTCTTATTTTGTGGTAGCGGGTAGGGTGTGCGGTCGATTTCGACCGGTGGATCTTTCTCTTTGAGCACCAGTAGCGTCACATCCTGTTTGCCGGTATTGACGATTCTGCGTGTGCCAGGCACAACCATCGACTCACGTGATTTCAATGTAACCTTCAAGGCTCTCCCTTTCCTCTTCGGTATTTGTACGCAACAAGATGTAATTATGGCAGATGAATTATAGGTTTTTAACAGATTTCCGTGAGAGTGCAAGACGGCGTTATTCAACCTAAACCAAAACAGCACAGGAACTTAGAATGTTTTTAATCCGGGATCGCCGGATAAAATTGGTTTTGAAATTAGGTGGTTTGAAGTGGTTGTTCGATTGGAATCAAACACAAATCGACAAACAGCTCCGCTTGTTGCCCTAAGTACTCGCGGGTCACTTCCTGGCTGATTTGCGAATGGTTGTGCATTTCCTCTTCGTCTTGAAACAGGCGAATAGTGGTGTAGCCTGAATCCAAATCATCGAAGCGTTCGAGGTAACTGCTCGACACGACGCAGTTGCAAAACGCCGACAACGTCTGGCCGCCACAAACCGGCGACATTGGGTCTTCCAGGATCTCGACAATCCGGCCAATCAACCGCTGACGAATTCGCCCACGACCCAGCAGCGGCTTGACCATGTTCCCTTCGGTATCAGTGATTGGGTGATAGTTCATCCTTTCCCAGCTCCTTTAAAACGATCTACTAATAAACTTTTCATGCTTGCGACTTCTCCCACCGGCTTTTGTTTAGGCTTCTTTGATTGAACTTTTAACTGATAACCTCTTAGCTTTGACGGAGGCACTTTCGGGACACCTCCTGGGCAAGTGATGAAGATTGAACTAAACCGGTCCAATAGGCCTTCGTGCGTAAGATTCATCCGATCAGATATGTCGTGAAAGAACCAACCTGGTCGATCCGCCGTTCGCACTTTCGTTAAACCATCATGCACTCGAAAGTGATCAAGCGACTGCTGAATTGCGTCTTCTGAGATTTGACCAAAGAAATCAAGAGCGGCGATTTTGTAAACGACATCGCAATCGTCCAGGTCGTAACGCATCGCTTTGAGCCAGCGTTCAACCCGTGGCAACAAGCTTTTGAGAGGCACCCATTTTTGGTTAGTTGCTTTTCTTTTTTTCACCACCGCAGGCAAAACCGCAGTAGTAGGCTTAGAAGCGCTAAAGCAACTGACCATAGAGTTAGATTTAGGTTCTGAAGTATTACTTCTAGCTTCTAAAGTATTATATCTATTATCTATAGTAGAGTTGCAACCGGGTTCTGATCGGGTAGAAACTGGGATCACACTGGGTTCGCACTGGGCTCCTACTGGGGATTGACGGGGTTTTGATCGGGCAGATTTTTCTTTTTCTTTTCTTCGTGTTTGCTGATTTCTCGCATCTCGCCGATCTTGACATCCCTTGGAAGTAAACCGTCTCTTCCAGTCTGTGATTTGAATTCCATCCTCAAGTACATCGAGCCAGGCAATCGATTCATGGGCTAGTGATTCATAAAACTGTGAATCGCCCCCAAACATACGAGCCAATGTTTTTGGTCGAAAGCTCTTGAGAAAACCATCAGTCAGTTTCTTCTTTCTTGATTCGAGATAAGCATACGACCAGAAGCGAAACAATCGGCAAAACCCATCCGCTTCGCTGGCATCACTCAAATCGAGTAACAATTGAAACGCTTGCTTCCGATTTAAATTGATATCGATTTGCAAAAAGAAGGCGGTAATCTGCCGGCCTTTACGACAAAACCGTTCTTCCCAATCAGGAATTTCTAATCCCTCTTTACCCTCATTGAGCCAGCCAACTTCTTTGCTAAACAGGGCCTTCCAAAATCGTTCGTTTCCACCAAACATAGTCATCAACGAACGCCACCCAATTCCTTTTAGCTTGCCTTGTTTTGACTTTTCCAGAGCATAGCCCCACATTTGATAGAGACGATAGAAAGCCTCTTCAGGCGAAGACTTCGAGATTTCAACCAGCCGCAAAAACTTCGGCTTCTGAAAAAAGTCGCAATCAAGTTCAATAAATTTCTCAACCATGTTTTACCTCCGGGAAGACCGGATAAAATAGGTTCTAGATTCAATTAAAATGAAATCGTTAGGGCATCAATAATTGTGTCAAATAGAACCCTCCGGCCGCGAAAATGACAACGAGCGAACTAACGCCCAGCATCAGTAAGGTCATCGTGGTCCAGCCACCAACAACGCTTAAATCAATTTCAAAAACATGGGGCTTTTCTGGGTCGTACATCGCATCTCTTTCTAAAAAGGGTTTGCTTCAATTGGATTTCATCCGGTCTTCCCGGCATAGATAAATTTAGGCCAGTATGTTGATGTGGCCGCTATTGATTTTTTGGTTGAGCTGTTTGGTGGTCATGTTCTGCGAGCGAACAATGGGGACGTCGTCTGGTGCCACAATCCTCAGTCCCATGTGGCCGCTTTTAGTCTTGATAACCTGTACATAAATACTGGTTCCAATACGGACAAATTCCTCTTTTTTGCGACTGAGAATTAGCCCAGGCCTCTTGGGCATCTTAAGTTCGACATACTGATCCATGAAAACACTCCCTATCGTTCTGACCTATTTAGTGCGCGGATCACGCGGGGATCCG
The DNA here is from genome assembly GCA_002733575.1 of Blastopirellula sp. Lineage (GTDB taxonomy): Bacteria > Planctomycetota > Planctomycetia > Pirellulales > Pirellulaceae. The sequence continues at coordinate 23,683 of NVWB01000190.1, forward strand.
TGACTTGAAACATAAGTAAGGAAGGGTGGCCGCCGGCATCGCGCCAACGACCTCCCCTATATTCTTCCATCAGCTCCAAGCTGATGCTTTTTCCAGCGAGATCTGGCAGATCAAGCCGGATTCGGAAACGACGGGATTCGAACCCGCAGATGTTGCTATCCAGGTCGGGTGCAGCAACTCCCTTGAGTATTTCACCTGGTTTACTCTGAGCGTTTACCAATTGCGCCACGTTTCCAAAATGCTGCCTGGTTCGTAGAGGGTTAGTCTACAAACCAGGCAACGAAGGCCGAGCTATCAGCCACAACATTTGTCAGCAACGAGCTGACGCGATCATCCCTTCGTACAAAAAATGATCAGGGAAGACGGGAGGATTTGAACCTCCAACTGAAAAGATGGTGAATCACCCTGATCAGTAACGCCCGTCGATCATCACAGCTCCAATTGCTGCTACGTCTTCCGATCCGAGTTGAAGTACTCGGCAAACTTTTACCCTGATGCACCACTGACGAGACAGTTTCCGTCCAGGATTTAAAGGTCGGTATTCTCAGGAATCTATTCAGTCTTCTCAAGAATAATGTCATTTTCAAGAGATCGCTGAACAGGCTGTTTACCCGGTCGCTTGCACTGCTCGACATCGAAGGAACAAGCTACTAAAGTAAACCCCTGTGCATCAAACAACTCACGCTTACAATGCCAGGCGTCCGGAATCGAACCGGAACCTCCGCGAGGAATAAATCTCACGCGGCTGTGCGCCATGCACTTCGCCTGATAGTTGCCGGCTTCTCACTGGCTTGAAGGTTTTGCTTCTGCGCTGCTTGGATTTGCAAACCTTTAAACGACTTCCACTTCAGCACGTGCGCTTTGTGGCTGGGGAGTTAGCCGATCATTACCCCAACATGACAACTAGGTCGGCAGTCATTGATTCAATTTCCCTTATTCTTCACTAGGTCAAGAAACAGAGTGACATGATTGCGGACCTGGTCTTCCGATTTAAAAGGTGAGTAGAGTCCGTCGAAGTTGAGTAGATCCGCTTTGGTGTACAGGTTGGTTGTCATTTGACGCGGCTCGCTTTCGCGGACGAGCCAGGCGGCCGGTCCTTTGCAGACGATGTTATGCAGTCGCTGGTAGTGCAGCGGAGTGGAATAATCGTCTAAATCACGGCGGCACATTTCGTCGATATTATAAAGGCCCTTCGGTTGAACTACCGGCGGGTTGGTGGTCTGACCGCTGGCAAACGTCCAGTGTTTTAACATCGGTCCGTGAGAGCCGATCTTATATTCAATGTGTTGAACGCGGCCGGTGATGCGTTTGAGTTTGAGGTTGTATTTATGGTCGTGAATTCCGACCGGCAGGTAGCCGTCGTAGAGTTCATTCTCGTGAAGCTCGTGACCAGGCCAAGCGAGGAAGACGCGGGTCAATACACCGGCCACATCTTTGACGACGATGCTACTGACATTCTTGGCGTGGCAATGTTTGCACGATTTCATCAAGGCGGATGAATCGGCTATATCCATCAAAAACTTAAATTCCGACAGTCCTTTAGTCATGATTCTTTCTTTCAATATACGTGGCTTCAGTTTGATGTGGCCGGGTCTTCCCCGCATCAAGAAGCCTTCCGTGGCTGGAATAAACATCCGTGATAAAAAGCCAAGGCAAGTGCAGCGTTACCGACCGGGGAAACGGCTTGCCTTGGGTGTTGCCGGCTCTACACCGAGCCAGCAACGAGTGAATTGATTCGGACGATTTCTAGGTCGTTGAGTTGGACTGGGCCATCAAGGCACTCCACTCGAATCTCCGCTTTAGCCAGCGGCCGATCCCAAGCGACCGCAGTGGTGATCGTGGGATTCCGCCACGGTTGTCCGCGAATAGTAACAATAGTTCCAATGGGATAAGCCCGATTCCCAAACGCGGCACAATGTCTGGGGTTCGGCATGAGAGCACCTATTAAAAAAGCCCGACAACAATCATCAAAGCGTTGAGAGCGTGAATCATGCTGCGGGCTATTCAGGAAGTTTGATTGAGTCGCTCTCAACGACGAACGCCATTAAATCATGGTCAAAAGGGCGTGCGTTTGGTTTTGAGAATTTGCGTTCAGTGAACGCTAGTTTGCCTAATGTGAACGCAAAGCCAGTTTCTGAACGCAAATGAAAGCAGGGCAGGGTGGGGCGTGGTAAAGAGAGTGCTCTAAATCGACACCCTTAGAGAATTACCAGATGAAATTATTAAGAATTAGCCAAGCGATACTAAATCAGCTTGAGAAAATAGCAGATAGTATCGACTCTAAACCACTGGTCAAAAAAGAGTTCTTTACTATTAAAGAAGCGGCACATTATGCCAGCCTATCTGATGGCACAATTGCTAACCTAATTTCATCCCGTAAGATAATTGTCTGCCGACCAGTGAAAGGATCCGTCAGGATTCCGAAGCAACAGTTCCACGACTATCTAATGTCGTGCAAAACTGAACCAAGACAAGGTAGAGGGCGAAAAGCAGCCAAATAAGCTTGGGAACTATTTGGGAACCTTTTCTTGCTTAATCATGGTGTTTTGTGGTGTTTTCAGCAAATCTTGAAGACAAGTAGCAGGATACTTTACAGTTATAAGTCTTTTCATATCAATGACTTAAAGAAGTACGCCCAGGAGGATTCGAACCTCCGACCTACGGATTAGAAGTCCGTTGCTCTATCCAGCTGAGCTATGGGCGCAAAGTATTGTAAGTGGTTGCCTGGTAGTGGTTTACGTTTTCGTTGATTGTTGGAGACTTACGAGGAATCTTCTCAAAAAGGCTCTCGATTGTTCAATCACTAATGAACGATGACGGATTCTACCAAAAAAGGTTCGTTTGAGAAACCAATGCAGCACAACCTTTTTTTGTTCCTTGTAGCTTACTGCGGTCATCGCTGTTGGTAAGAAATAGATGGCTTCTCTCGGATTTGAAGAATTGCGGAAGAACCTGCCAAATCTGGGGTTGGGCTCGCATACAGAGGATCAGGTTCCAATTACAATAAACAGCATTCAACTTAATTCCTTCCTAATAAAGTGAAGTTTTCCATGTTGCGAATCACCGTTTTGTCTGTTGCTTTGTTGATGATGATCCAATCTTGGTCACAGGCCGTTGATCGTCCGAACATTGTGTTCATGTTTACCGATGACCATGCCTGTCAGTCGATTGGGGCTTATGGATCGAAGATCAATAAGACACCGAATATTGATCGCATCGCCAAAGAGGGTGCAGTCTTCATTAATTCATTTTGTGCGAACTCGATTTGTGGACCTAGCCGAGCGTGTGTATTAACCGGTAAGCATAGCCACAAGAATGGTTTTTACTCAAATGGTCGTGGCCCTTTTGATGGGGCACAGTTTACGTTTCCTCAGCACTTGCAAAAGTCAGGCTACCAAACGGCATTGATTGGCAAGTGGCATTTGAATTCTGACCCTACCGGATTTGATCACTGGGAAATTCTGCCAGGGCAAGGCTCCTACTACAATCCGCAATTCCTTAATAAAAATGGTCGTCGTCAGATCGAAGGCTACTGCACAACCATCACCACTGACTTGGCCTTAGAGTGGCTTGATGGCCGTGATAAAGAGAAGCCATTTCTGTTGATGTGCCAACACAAGGCCCCGCATCGAACTTGGGCACCTGAGCTCAAACATTTAGGCAACTATAACGATCAAGATATCCCAGAGCCAGACTCACTTTTTGATGAGTGGAAAAATCGAAGTGAAACTTTGGCCGGCAACGCAATGTCGATTGATAAACATTTCTATTACGACTACGACCTGAAGGTGCATCAAGATGTTCCATTTTCAACGGCTCGTGAGAAACGATTGAAGGATGGCGAATATCGTCGGATGACACCAGCGCAAAAGGAAAAGTGGGACGCCCATTACAAACCGCTGAACGATGCGTTTTTGAAGAACCCGCCCACCGGCAAAGACTTGGTGCGTTGGAAGTATCAGCGTTACATCAAAAACTATCTTCGCTGCATTGATTCGGTCGACGAGAATATCGGGCGAGTGCTCGATTACCTAGACGAAGAAAAACTGGCTGACAACACAATCGTGATCTACAGCTCGGACCAAGGGTTTTACCTCGGCGAACATGGTTGGTATGACAAACGCTGGATGTTTGAAGAATCATTGAAGATGCCGTTTGTGGTTCGCTGGCCAGGGCATATCAAGCCAGGAACACGCAACGAAAAGTTGATTCAGAATATCGATTATGCTCCAACCTTCTTAGAAATCGCAGGGCTAGATGTTCCGGATGAAGTCCAAGGGCGTAGCCTGTTGCCGCTGTTCAAGAACCCCGATGATAAAAAGTGGCGAGATACCATCTACTATCATTACTACGAACATGGCGGCGAACATCAAGTGCCACGCCACGAAGGCGTGCGGTCCTCGCAGTTCAAATTGATCAACTTCTACTCCAACGATGGTTTCAACCTGTTTGATCTAGAAAAAGATCCACAAGAGATGACAAATGTTTACAACGATCCTGCGTATAAGTCAGTGGTCGATCTAATGAAGGCTGAACTTGATCTGAAACGGCGAGAGTATGATTTGCCGCCGCTTAAGAAATAGATGGCGGCTTCGGGCATTTTAGCTTTGAATTGAATATTCCGGGTAGCCCAGTTTGCTCGCAAACTGGGTTGACGAAGTCAACAAGAGGTCGCAAGTAGCGGCGTGCATTCTGCAAAATGTTTACAGGGAAATTTTGTAGGAGCAGATTTCGGTATTGAACAAGATTTATCTAATGATCTGCCGGAACAATGGAGAGAATTCAATAAGAAATTCCGTCCAATCTATCTTCAGAAATATCCCGACAAAAGGAAAGTAACCGCGGGCTTGGCTTGCGGGAATTTATGGACAGTTTGCAAGGGAATGCAAAAGGGAGATATCGTTTTATGTCCTGATGGAAGTGGAATGTATCGTATCGGTGAGGTTACTAGTAATTATTTTCACCAGCCAGGAGAAATACTACCTCATCGTAGACTCGTTAATTGGTTTGATACTGGAATTAACCGATCAGAAATGAGTCAAGCCCTGAAAAACTCAAGTGGATCAATTGGGACAGTATGTGAGTTGACAAAATATGCAGAAGAACTCGACTTGTTGATCGTAGGATTAACTCCCACTGGATTAATTGCTACTGATAATACC